>NZ_JACSQE010000009.1:194497-203982 GCF_014836745.1 Oerskovia gallyi | reverse complement strand
CCTGGCGGCCGCGGGCATCCTGCCCCGCCAGGAGGTCACGATCACCCCCGAGGCCGGGTCGTACACGGTTTCCGCGCCGGACGCCGAGACCGTCCTGGACCTGCCCGACGACGTCGCGCGCCACCTCTTCGTCACCGCCCCCTGACCACCACCCACCCCAGCACACCCCCACCGCCCCGCACCCCCTCCCCGGGGCACGGGGCGTCGTGGATTCCGGCCGCATGAGGCGAGGGCGCCGCCGTGCCCGAGGCAACGGTCTTGTGCCGGTTCGTCCCGTCGTCCCGGGGGGCTCCGGGGCGTCGTGATGGGAACGTGACATTCACCCCAGGGTCGTGTACGTTCGGTTCTGCTTCACGGAAGACTCATTCGTCGAAGCCCTCGCGCGGAACGCCTAACCCTGTCACCGCGAGAGGAACACCACGACCCGCTGACAGGGACGGGGGACCCAAATTCGGGTACCGGCAACGGTGCCCTTGGGGTGAAGCCAGAAGGACCTCGGTCCGGACGGCCGGGTGATTCTCCCACCCGAACCCGACAGCTGACCTCGCAGGCGTCCAGGAGAGGTATCCAGTGAACGCAGTGACGAACGGCGCACGCCATCGTGCAGCACGGCGCCCGCTTTCCACCCTTGCTTCGGCGGCGACGGCTTCCTCCGTCGGCCGCCGCACCGCTGTCGTCGCTGCCTCGTCGGGACTCATCGTCTCGATGCTGGGCGGTACGGCTGCCAACGCAGCGCCGGTCGAGCAGGACTCGACCAAGCTCAACACGGTCGACCTGAACGCGCTCACGGCCCAGGCCCGCGCTGCGCTCGAGTCCGCCCCGGCCGTCACGGTCGCCGCCGAGGCCGGCTTCGCGATCGAGAGCGCGGCCGTCGCCGTGACCCCGGCGCCGGAGCCCGTCGTCGAGCGCGTCGTCCAGACGCGCGCCACGCAGACCCCGTCGCGCTCCAACGAGCGCACCTCCGTCGCCGCCACCACGGCGACCACCGAGACGGCTGCGGCCGTCCAGGTCCCCGCCTCGGCAGCCGGCTCGTCGATCGTCTCGATCGCCAGCCGCTACGTGGGCGTCCCCTACGTCTACGGCGGCACGTCGCCCGACGGCTTCGACTGCTCGGGCTTCACCCAGTACGTCTTCGCCCAGGCCGGCATCAGCCTGCCCCGCACCTCGAGCGGCCAGGGCAGCGTCGGCACCAAGGTCTCGCGCGCTGAGGCCCAGCCCGGCGACCTGATCTGGACCCCCGGTCACATCTCGATCTACGCCGGTGACGGCATGCAGATCGACGCGCCGCGCCCCGGCAAGACGATCCAGATCCGTCAGATCTGGCAGTCGAACCCGACGTTCATCCGCGTCGCCTGAGACCACCCTGGACGAGCGGAGAACCTGCCGCCACCCAGCTGAGAACCCCGTCCTTCCGCTTCGTGCGGGAGGGCGGGGTTTCTTGCGTCAGCCGTGCCTCGCGGCGTGCGCGTGCCGGTGTGACTTTGCCAGTTCTTTCGATAGGTTTGTCTCAGGATGGACGTTTGCCCTCGGAAGGAGACGGAACCATGACCCGTGCGGAGATCGTGCTCGTCGGAGTCGACGGATCGACCCCCAGCCTGCACGCGCTGGACTGGGCGGCCGCGTACGCCCGCCAGGTCGGTTGGCCACTGCACGTCGTGTGCTCGTACTCGCTCCCCTCCTTCACCGCGGCCTCGCTCGACGGCGGCTACGCGGCGCTGGACGACACCGCGATCCAGGAGGGGGCCAAGGCCGTCCTCGCCGAGGCCACCCAGCGTGCCGAGGCCGCGGGCGTGAGGACGACCGCCGCGATCGCCACGGGCGACGCCGCCGGGGTGCTCGTCGAGCTCTCGAAGGACTACGGCCTGGTCGTGGTCGGCACGAGGGGACGCGGAGGCTTCACGGAGCGTCTCCTGGGCACCGTGTCCTCGGCGCTCCCCGCCCACTCGAGGTGCCCCACGGTCGTGGTGCCGCTCAAGAACGGACCGGGCGACGACGACACGCTTCCTGCCGTCAACCCGCTCAAGCGGATCGTGGTGGGCGTCGACGGGTCGCCGTCGGCAGACATCGCGCTCCGGCACGCGATCAAGCAGGCCCGGGCATGGGGGGCCGAGCTCGTCGCGGTGGCGGGCGTCCCCGTGGGTGCGGGAGCGGGGCTCCTCGCGTGGCTGCCGGCCTCGATCGACCACCAGCAGGTGCTCGACGACATCACCGAGGGACTCAACGTCATCGTGGACAGGCACGAGGCCGAGAACCCCGACGTCACGATCAAGCGCATCGTGCTCGACGGCACCGGTGCTGAGCTGCTCACGGAGTTCTCGACGGCGTCGGACCTCATCGTGGTCGGCTCGCGCGGGCGCGGCGGCTTCACGGGACTTCTCCTGGGGTCGACGAGTCAGGCGGTGCTGCACCACTCGGCGTGCCCGGTGATGGTCGTGACCAAGCGCTGCGAGGACGACTCGGCACCGACGGTGGACGACCAGGCCCGCTGACCGTCGTCGAAGGACCCGTCCGAGCGGGCGTGACCTCGAGGTCGCGCCCGCTCCGGCACGCCGGGGCTCCTAGGTCAGTTGCGCGTCCGGTACAGGTGCATCGTGATCGGGGCGAAGATCGCCGTGAGCACGACCGAGGCCAGGAGCACCCAGCCGATCTGGTCGAACGTCGCCGTGCCGGCCATCAGGGCCCGCACCGCGGTGGCCAGGTGGCTCACGGGGTTGATCTCCGCCCAGGCCTTGAGCCCCGAGGGCATCGTGTCAGGGTTCACGAAGATGTTCGACGCGAACGTCAAGGGCATGAGGACGAGCATCGAGACGCCCATGACGGCGTTGGGCGTCCGCATGACGAGGCCGAGGATCGTGAAGATCCAGCTGATCGCGAACGCGAACACCAGCAGCAGGGCCACGGCCAGCAGGACGCCGACCACACCGCCGTCAGGCCGGAAACCGATCGCCAGCCCCAGCCCGACCGTGATCGCCGAGGCGATCGTGTAGCGGACCGTGTCGCCCAGGAGCGCCCCGACGATCGGGGCGGGGCGCCAGATGGGCAACGAGCGGAATCTGTCGAAGACGCCCTTGGTGATGTCGGTGTTGAGCGTGAAGCCCGTGTAGACCGTGATGATCAGGACGGTCTGGACCAGGATCCCGGGCAGCAGGTACTGCAGGTACGTCTCGGGGTCACCGGCGATCGCGCCGCCGAACAGGTACGTGAACATGAGCGTGAAGATGATCGGCGTGAGCGTGACGTCGAAGAGCTGCTCCGGTACGTGCTTGATCTTGAGCAGCGCCCGCCACGCGAACGTCAGGGTGTTCGCGAGCGGCGAGGGTCGCGTCGGGTGCTGGTCGATCGCGATCGCCGCGCGCAGGACCTGCGCCTCCGGCGTCGTGATCACCTCGGTCTGAGTCGCGGCCATCAGGCCACCTCCCCGTTGCTGGTGCTGTCGTTGCTGTGACGGAGGCCGTCCCGGGGGCTGCCGTCGGCGCCCGGGCCGTTGCCCTCGGCACCCGGGCGATCGTCGTCGTCCTCGTCGACGGGCTGCCCCGTGAGGGCCAGGAACACCTCGTCGAGGCTCGGCTGCCCCAGCGTGAACTCGGGCACCGCGATCCCGGCGTCCGCGAGCGCGGGCAGGAGCTGCGCCGCGAGGTCCGCGCCGTCGTCGGGCACGCGGGCGGAGAACGCGTACGGGTCCTGGGCGAGCGCGACCTCCGCGCCGAGCACCCGCTCGACGATCTCCGCTGCCCGGCCGCGGTCGCCCGACGAGGCCAGGCGCACTGTCACCGAGCCCTCGCCGACCGAGCGCTTGAGCTCGGTCGCGGTGCCCTCCGCGATGACCTTGCCGTGGTCGATCACCGCGATCCGGTCCGCGAGCTGGTCGGCCTCCTCGAGGTACTGGGTCGTGAGCAGGACCGTGGCGCCGTCGGCCACGAGGACGCGGACGATGTCCCACACCTGGTTGCGGCTGCGGGGGTCCAGGCCGGTCGTGGGCTCGTCGAGGAACAGCACGCGCGGGCTCATGACGAGGCTCGCGGCGAGGTCGATGCGGCGGCGCATGCCGCCCGAGTACGTCTTGACGGGCCGGTTCGCCGCCTCGGCGATGCCGAAGGCCTCCATGAGGTCCAGGGCCCGGCGCTTCGCGGCGAGCGTCGTGAAGCCGTACAGGCGCGCGATGACGACGAGGTTCTCCGCGCCCGTGAGGTCCTCGTCGACCGAGGCGTACTGGCCGGTGAGCCCGACGAGCGAGCGGACGGCGTCGGGCTGGGCGAGGACGTCGTGGCCCAGGACGTGGGCCGTGCCCGCGTCGGGACGCAGGAGGGTCGTCAGCATGCGGACGGCCGTGGTCTTGCCCGCGCCGTTGGGGCCCAGGACGCCGTAGACGGTGCCGGTCGGGACGGCGAGGTCGATCCCGTCGACGGCCCGGGTCTCCTTGAAGTGCTTGACGAGGCCGCGGGCCTCGATCGCGAGATCTGGTGCGCTGGTCATGCGTGCTCCCTCGGTGGGTGGTGCACGGGTCTGTCCAGTGTTCGACCGCTCGGGGCGTGGGAACTCATCGGTGCCGTGGGCGGCCGGGCGAGACCTCCATCATGCGACGACGGGCGGCCGCGGACCAGGGGTCCGGGGCCGCCCGTCGGGAGCCATGCGGTGAGGACGTGTCAGACGAGCGTCAGGCCGCAGCCTTCTCAGCCGCTGCGAGCAGCACGCACGTCGCCACGCCGTCGATCGCGACCCGGACCTCGTCGAGCGGGGGCAGGGTCGGGGCGAGGCGGATGTTGGCGTCGTGGGGGTCCTTGCCGTACGGGAAGGTCGCGCCCGCGGGGGTCAGGGCGATCCCCGCCTCCTTGGCGAGCTGGACGACGCGCGCCGCGGTCCCGGGCACGACGTCGAGCGACACGAAGTAGCCGCCGAGCGGCGCGGTCCAGGACGCGCCGGAGCTCGTCCCCAGGCGCTCGCGCAGGATCGTGTCGACGGCCTCGAACTTGGGCGCGATCACGTCCCGGTGCTTGCGCATGTGGGCGCGCACGCCCTCGGCGTCGCCGAAGAACTGGGCGTGGCGGAGCTGGTTGATCTTGTCCGGGCCGATCGACTGGGCCGCGAGGTGCTTCTTGTACCAGGTGATGTTGGCCGGGGAGGCGCCCAGGAACGCGACGCCCGCTCCGGGGAACGTGATCTTGGAGGTCGAGGCGTAGAGCAGCACGCGGTCCGGGTTCCCGGCCTCGGCGGCCAGGGCCAGGGCGGGCGCGGACTCGGTCTCGACGTCCGTGAGGTGGTGCACCGCGTAGGCGTTGTCCCACATGATGCGGAAGTCGGGGGCTGCGGCGGGCATCGAGACGAGGCGCTCGGCGACCTCGCGCGAGACCACGGACCCGTCCGGGTTCGCGTAGGTCGGCACGACCCACATGCCCTTGATGCTCGGGTCGTCCGCGACGAGCGCGGCGACGGCCTCGGCGTCGGGACCGTCGGCCGTCATGGGGACCGTGACCATCTCGATGCCGAACGCCTCGCACAGCGCGAAGTGGCGGTCGTAGCCCGGCACGGGGCACACGAAACGCACCTTCTCCTCGCGCGACCAGGGACGCGGCGAGCCGGGCAGGCCGAACAGCATCGCGAACGCGAGCGTGTCGTGCATGAGCGTGAGGCTCGCGTTGCCGCCCGCGAGGAGCTGGGCGACGGGCACGTCGAGGAGCTCGGCGAAGATCCGGCGGATCTGCGGCAGGCCGTCGAGCCCGCCGTAGTTGCGCACGTCGGTGCCGTCGGCGTCCGTGACCGTTCCTGCGCCCGGCAGTGCCAGGAGGGCGTCGGAGAGGTCGAGCTGCTCGGCGGAGGGCTTGCCGCGCGTCAGGTCGAGCTTCAGGCCGAGGGACTGCAGGTCGGTGTAGGCCTGCTGCCACTCGGCGAGGCGGGTGGAGGTGTCAGAGGCAGGAGTGGTCACCCTCCGGACTCTACCGATCTGCGGCGAGCTGCGTCAGTGCGTCACGCAGAGCGGCCATCCCGAGGTCGAGGTCTGGACGGTCGATCACGAGCGGGGGTGCGAGGCGGATGGTCGAGCCGTGCGTGTCCTTGGCCAGGACGCCCCGCGCGAGCAGTGCTTCGCACAGGTCCCGGCCCGTCCCACGGGCCGGGTCGAGGTCGATCCCCGCCCACAGCCCGACGCCTCGGACACCGGTCAGCAGCCCGTCGTCGACCAGGCTCGCGAGCCGAACGTGCAGGTGCGCCCCCAGGTCGCGGGCGCGCACCTGGTGCTCGCCCGTCTCGAGGAGGCCGACGACCGCGAGGCCCACCGCGCACGCGAGCGGGTTGCCGCCGAACGTCGACCCGTGGGTCCCGGGTGTCAGGACGCCCAGGACGTCGCTGCTGCCGACGACCGCCGACACGGGCACGACGCCCCCGCCGAGAGCCTTGCCGAGCGTCACGAGGTCCGGCTTCACGTCCCAGAGCTCGCACGCGAGCGTGGTCCCGGTCCGGCCGAGCCCGGACTGGATCTCGTCCGCGATCAGCAGGACGCCACGCTCGTCGCACACGCGGCGCAGGGTCGGCCAGTAGTCGTCCGGGGGCACGACGACGCCGGACTCTCCCTGGATCGGCTCCATGAGGACGGCCACGGTGGTCTCGTCGATCGCGTCGGCCACGGCTTGCGCGTCGCCGTAGGGCACGAGGCGGAACCCGGGCGTGAACGGGTCGTAGCCGTCCCGCGCGTCGGGGTCGTCGGAGAACGACACGATCGTCGTGGTGCGCCCGTGGAAGTTCCCGTGCCCGACGACGATGCTCGCCCGCCCGGCCGGCACGCCCTTGACCTCGTAGCCCCACTTGCGGGCGATCTTGATCGCGGTCTCGACGGCCTCGGCGCCGGTGTTCATGGGGACCATCATCGGGGTCGCGCCCGGGCCGCCGCCCTTGACCAGCGGACCGACGAGTCGCGTCAGACGGTCCGCGAACGGGTGCAGCAGGTCGTGGTCGAAAGCACGCGAGGTCAGGGTCACGCGTCCGAGCTGCTCGGTCGCCGCCTCGATCAGCGCGGGGTGGCGGTGCCCGAAGTTCAGCGCCGAGTACCCGGCGAGCAGGTCGAGGTAGCGCCGACCGTCGACGTCGGTGACCCAGGCGCCCTCGCCCGTCGCGATCGTCACGGGCAACGGGTGGTAGTTGTGCGCGAGGTGGTCGGTCGCGCGGGACGAGGCCTCCACGTCGATCGGCTGGACCGTGCTCATGAGCGGATCTCCAGCGTGCAGCACTTGGCGCCGCCGCCGCCGCGCAGGAGCTCGGAGGTGTCCACGGCGATCGTCTCGTAGCCGCGCTCCGAGAGCGCTCCGGCGAAGTGGGTCGCGGCGGGGGTGTGGACCACGTGGAGACCGTCGCTCACGGCGTTGAGCCCGAGCACCAGCGCGTCGGCCTCGGTCGCGTGGTGCGCGTCGGGGAACCGCTCGGCCAGGAGCTCCTGGGACGCGGGCGAGAAGGCCGGCGGGTAGTACGCGAGGTCCACGGTCACGTCGGCTGCGGGGCGGGGCGCACCGGGGCGCGGTGGGTCGGCGGGGTGAGCGGCGCCGTCGGGCTGGGACGTGAGGAACGGCGGCGGCGTACCGCCCGGCGCGACGCGTGGAGCGCCCTCGCTGCCGCGCAGGACGACGAGCGCGGTGTCGAGGTGGTAGAAGCGCGGGTCGACGAGCTCGAGCGTGACGACCTCGCGGTCCCAGAGGCTCGCGGCCTCCTGGTGCGCGCTGCGCTCGGTGCGGAACCCCGTGCCGGCGAGGACGACGTCGCCCGCGACGAGGAGGTCGCCCTCGCCCTCGTTGACGTGGTCGGCCGAGTGGGTCACGTACCCGCGGTCGGCGAACCACTTGAGGTAGGCCGGCCCCTCGGGGGCGCGCTCGGGGTGGCGGAACAGCGCCGAGTAGACGAGGCCGTCGACGACGGTCGCGCCGTTGGCCGCGTAGACCATGTCGGGCAGGCCGGGCTCGGGGTCGATCTGCTCGACGCGGTGCCCGAGGTCGAGGAAGACGTCGCGCAGGCGCTCCCACTGGGAGACGGCGAGCGCGGTGTCGACCGGCAGCGCGCGGTCCATCCACGGGTTGATCTCGTAGCTGACCGTGAAGTACGTGGGGCGGCACATCAGGTAGTGCCGGGGGACCTGCGTGGGTCCCGGGGTGCTGGTCGTCATCTGCGCCTCTGTCTGGTCCGGTGCGGGCGTGGGCCGTGCGACGGTGCGGGGTGTGCGTCGTTGCACGGTGACTGCTGAGCGACTGCCGGTCCCGGGGTGCGAGCGCCGCCGGGCCTTCCCGTCACTGTACGACCTGGACGGTATCTCGCGCGGCCTCCGCGACCTGATCGAGATCCGGGGTTGACTATCGATACGTCAACGATATATCTTTAACTCATCGACGCGGAGAGTGCGGACACACCGCACGGCGTCGAGGACCCGGATGCCAGGCCGAGGGCCCGTCGGAGACATCGACGAGAACCCGCCCGCACCCGCCCCCGAGCCATCGCTCGGCCCGCCCCTGCGGAGGGGCACCCACAGACACACACGGACTCGTCAGGAGACACCCCATGCGTACCCCCCACCAGCACCCAGATGCTTCCCGCCCGCCCCGCGACCGCTCCGGCCGCGCAGGCACCTTCGACCCCTCCGGGGGCCGACCCCGTCGCCGACGCGACGACTTCCCCCAGCCCGAGGGCTTCGGACCCGACGTCGGGGGCGACTTCCCCGGCGGCCCGCGCGGCCGTCGAGGCGGTCGTCCTGACGGCACCGGCCGTCCCGACGGTTCCGCCCGTCCCGACGGGCACCACGACGGTCATCACGACCACCCAGGTCACCACGGCCACGACGAGCGGTTCGACGACCGCTTCGAGGGCCGCGGCCCCCGCGGGCACCGCGGCGGTCCGGGAGGCGGCCCCGGTGGCGGCCCGCGCGGTCGCGGACACCGTGGCCCCGGCGGTCGTGGACCGGGCGGTCGTGCCGGACGCGGCGACATCCGTGCCGCTGTCCTGCTCCTCCTCGCTGAGCAGCCCATGCACGGCTACCAGGTCATCCAGGAGATCGGCGAGCGCACCTCGGGTGCGTGGCGGCCGAGCCCCGGGGCGATCTACCCGGCGCTGAGCCTGCTCGAGGACGAGGGCCTCGTGACCATCACGGCCGAGGGCGGGCGCAAGCTCGCGAGCCTCACCGACGACGGTCGCACCTACGTCACCGAGCACGCCGACGAGCTCGGCACGCCGTGGCAGGATGCCGCCGACGGCGGTGTCCGCCCGGCCCGTCAGCTCCGCGGCGCGCTCCAGCAGGTCGCCGAGGCGCTCCGGCAGGTCGCGCGGTCCGGTTCGGACGAGCAGACGGCCCAGGCCGTGGCGCTCCTCGAGCGCACGCGCCGCGAGCTCTACCTGATCCTCGCGGGCCCGGCCGAGACGCCGGAGCCGCAGGCACCGGCGGCCGAGACGCCGCCGACCCCGGAGTCCCCGACCCCGGAGGCCTGACCCCCACGGTGCCGCGACAGGGGGGGGGGGGGGGG
>NZ_JACSQE010000009.1:169714-194487 GCF_014836745.1 Oerskovia gallyi | reverse complement strand
ATCCAGTCGGATTCCGACGCCAACCGCATGTTCGGCCGACGCCAACCGCATGCTGGGCACCGGCACCGGCACCGGCACCGGCACCGGCACCGGCACCGGCACCGTGGAGGGGCTCGGCCTCAGCCTCAGCCCCGGGCCACGATCCGGTCCAGACGGCGCAGCGACAGCCGGATCATGAGGTCCAGCACGCGCGCGGCGAACGGGGCCGTCACGGCCTTGGGCAGCGGGCCGGCGAGGTACACGTCCTCCCACCAGGTCACGGCGCACCGGGCGACCGGCTCGTGCGGCGACGCGGCGGGCAGGTGATGGCCGGCGAGGGGCACGACGACGATCCCCGCCTCCCCGAGCAGCGCCGGCCCGAGCTTCAGGTAGGTCGCGCGACCTGCCTGTCCCTCGGCCCCTGGCGGCTCCCACCGCGTGATCCGCATCCGGTCGGGGAAGCCCGGCGCACCCTGCGGGGCGAACGGTCCCGAGACCATCGTGAACTCAGCCCCGACCCCGGGCCGCCAGGTCGTCGCAGGCACCGGTGAGCCACCGGCCCCGTGGAACACACCGCGGCTGAGCGGCACCCACCGCGGGTGCGTCCGTACGTCCGCGACGAGCGCGAACGCGCGCTCGGCGCTGATCGGGAGCACGTGCGTGAGCTCGACCCGTCCGGGCGTGCGAACCCCCGCCTTGTCCCCAGGTGTCACGAGGACTTCTTGGGGCGGCGCCACCGCACCGACCGGATGCCCCGTGGCGGGCCGTCCGCCCCGGTCCTGCCACCGGCCCGTCGTGCGGCGGCTCGCTCGGCGGCCTCGTCGACCACTCCCGGTCCCGCACCCGGCACCGGGGCGTCGACGACGCCGAGCCGGTCGGCAGGTGCGGGGACGAGCAGCGGGGGAGCGGAGCCGTCGGGCACCTCGACGACCTCCAGCACGGGCCGGAACCCCAGGGGAGGCGGACCGAAGGCCCGCCTCGTCTGGCTGATCACGGTCTTGCCGAGGGCCCGCGATCCCGCTACCCCCACGACCGCACCCACGCCGAACGGCACGAGCCGCCCGATCGCGAGGCCGCCGTGCTTGACCATCTGCGTGCGCAGGAACTTGTTCGTCAGGGCCTTGTTGACCTGCTTGATCGTGCTCGACGGCATGCTCGTCATGAGGACCTTGCCCCAGGCCATGGCGGACCCGCCCACAGCCTTCTCGACCTGCTGCGACCCCTTGTCCCCGAGGACCGACGCGAGGAGGAGGGCGCGGCGGCGCGCGGCGTCGTCGACCTCGAAGCCGTACACGTCCGCGACCGCGAGCGAGAACGCCGCCGAGGACCCGAAGTACGTCGCGACGTCGCTCGCGGTCAGCGCGATGCCCACGCCCGTGCCGACGGCCGGGAAGGCCGCGGCCGCCCCCACCGCGCCGCCGGCCGTCCCGATGACCATGAGGTACTCGCGCTCGAGGATGCCGATGATCTGCGCGGGGGTCGCGTGCGGGTTGCGGCGGCGCAGGCCGTCGACGTGCGCGTGGATGGCCGACGACGGGATGGTGACCGCCTTGTCCAGGGCGGCGTCGAGCAGGGGCGTGCCGCGCAGGTCTCCCCAGTCGTCGGTCGGCGCCCCCTCGGGGACGTCCTGGACGGCCGTCAGGCGCGTGTGCGGCTGCGGCACGGGTCGTACGCTGTCCGACGTTCCCCAGACGGCCATCTGGGCGTCGGTGTCCTTCTTCTTGCGACCCATCGGACGACTCCCTCCTGTGGCTCCTGGTGACCCCACGACCCGTGGCCGCGGGGTCAGGCGGCGATCACTCGCCGACCGCACCCACGACCGGGCCGAAGGTGTGCTCCACTGTCGCACCGTTCTTGACCGTTCGCCCCACGGTGCACGTGGTCTCGATCGCGCGGTCCGCGACCTTGAGGAGACGCTCGCGCGCGTCGTCCTCGAGGCCCGTCAGGTCGATCTCGAAGTGCTCCGTGATGGCCGTGTAGCGGTCCTCGGCCATGTCCTTGGCGCCGTCGACGCGGATCGTCACCTCGTAGTCGTCACCGAGGCGGCGGGCGAAGGGAGCGTCGCTGCTCATGCCCGCACACGCGGCCAGCGCGATCTTGAGGAGCTCGCCCGGGGTGAAGACCGCGCCCGCGCTCGCGGGGCCGATCGACACGCTCGCGCCGCGCGCCGAGAAGCCGGTGTAGGTGCGGGTGCCGGTGCGCTCGACCCACAGGGCGTCCGTCGGTGACGGGGACGACGCGGGGATCTCTTCGGCGGCTGTGGGGTTCGTCATGCTGCTGATCTTCCCATCCTCGGGGCCGTGCCGATCCGGGTGCTCGGACCGCAGGACGCCCGGTGGTCCGGAGCGCGCCGCGGTGATCGGGTTGCCTACACTCGCAACATGCCTGAGCAGCAGCCGATTCCCACGCCCTACGAGGACCTCCTCCGGCTCGTCCTGGAGACCGGGACGCACAAGTCGGACCGCACGGGGACGGGGACGCGCAGCGTCTTCGGCCACCAGATGCGCTTCGACCTGTCGCAGGGCTTCCCGCTCGTGACGACCAAGCGCGTGCACCTGAAGTCGATCGTCTACGAGCTGCTGTGGTTCCTGCGCGGCGACTCGAACGTGCGCTGGCTCCAGGAGAACGGCGTGAAGATCTGGGACGAGTGGGCCGACGAGGACGGCGAGCTCGGCCCCGTCTACGGCGTCCAGTGGCGCTCGTGGCCCACGCCCGACGGCCAGCACGTCGACCAGGTCAGCCAGGTCCTCGAGACCCTGCGCACCAACCCGGACTCGCGCCGCATGATGGTCTCGGCGTGGAACGTGGGCGAGCTCGGGGGCATGGCGCTGCCACCCTGTCACATGATGTTCCAGTTCTACGTCGCCGACGGCAGGCTCTCGTGCCAGCTCTACCAGCGCAGCGCGGACCTGTTCCTGGGCGTCCCGTTCAACATCGCCTCCTACGCGCTGCTCACGCACATGGTCGCGGCGCAGTCAGGGCTCGAGGTCGGCGACTTCGTGTGGACGGGCGGCGACTGCCACATCTACGACAACCACGTCGAGCAGGTGCGCGAGCAGCTCAGCCGTGAGGCCTATCCGGCCCCGACGCTGCGCCTGGCTCCGCGCGACTCGTTGTTCGACTACACGTACGAGGACGTCGAGGTCGTGGGCTACCAGCACCACCCGACGATCAAGGCCCCGGTGGCGGTGTGAGCCGTCCGGCGCTCGGGCTGGTCTGGGCCCAGGCGCGCGACGCCGCGGGCCGTCCCGTGATCGGTGCCCGCGGCGGGATGCCGTGGCACCTGCCCGAGGACCTGGCGCACTTCCGCCGCGTCACCACGGGTCACCCGGTGGTCATGGGTCGCGTCACGTGGGACTCGCTCCCGCCGCGCTTCCGTCCCTTGCCGGGACGGCTCAACGTGGTCGTCACGCGCCAGGAGGGCTGGGTGCCCGACGGCGCCGCCCACCCGGGCGGAACCGGCACCGGCGTCGTGGTCGCCCCGTCCGTCGAGGAGGGGCTGGCGCACGCGTCGGCCGCCGCCGAGGAGTCGGGCTCGGGGCAGCTCTGGGTCATGGGCGGCGCGCAGGTCTACGCCGCGACCCTGCCCCTCGCGGACCGCTGCGTGGTCACGGAGATCGACCTCGTGGTGGACGGCGACGCCTTCGCGCCCGCGCTCGGGGCCGGTCCGGACGGTGACTGGGCGCTCGCGGGCGGCGCGTCGAGCGATCCCGGCACGGACGGGGACGGATGGCAGGCCTCGGCCGACGGCGTCAGGTTCCGGTTCCGCACGTACGAGCGACGGCCCTAGCCGGGCAGGGCCGGACCAACCCGGCCGCGTCCTCGTCTGCGGGTGCGCTTCCGGGCATGCGGGTCGATCCTTGTCGTGCACCGCGACCTGCGACCCCGGAGGCCCCGCATGACGACCGAGACCACGCTCGCCGAGTCCTTCGACGGACGCCGGTTCACGTACCGCCTGCCGAGGGAGTCGAGCATCGGGCCGGGGGACTTCGTGACGATCGGCGTCACGTTCCCGGAGGCGGCCGAGCACCCCGGCGACGCCCTGGTGATGGGGCAGGTCCTGACGCGTGCGACCAAGGCGGGTGACGCCGTCGGGCACGGGCGGGTCCTCGGGGAGCTGCGCCCGGACGGCACGGTGGCCGGGTCCGGGGGCGACCCGTTCACGTCGCACGACCTCGCGCCTGCCGGGGCCGGCGTGCTCGAGGCGCTCCAGGCGCGCGAGCGCGCGACCCTGCGCATCGGCGAGCTGCACCACAGCCGCGGGAACGTCGACGCCCTGCTCCAGCCGCACCGCTTCAACCGGCACACGTTCCTGTGCGGGCAGTCGGGGTCGGGCAAGACGTACGCGCTCGGGGTGCTCCTCGAACAGCTCCTCATCGACACCGACCTGCCCATGGTCATCCTCGACCCGAACTCCGACTTCGTGCGGATCGGCGAGCTGCTCGAGACCGCGTCGCCCGACGACGCCGCGCGTCTTGGCGAGCTCGACGTGCGCGTCCTGCGCAACGACGGCGACCACCACCCCGTGACCGCCCGGCTGACCGCCATGGAGGCCGCGAGCCAGGCCGCCGTCCTGCAGCTCGACCCGCTGACCGACCGCGGCGAGTACAACACGTTCCTGCGGATGCTCGAGAGCGCCGAGGGGCCGGGGGACCTCGCGGGCGCGGTCGGCGCGGCCGCGGCAGGTCACCGGAGCATCGCGGCCGAGGGCATGCTCAACCCCCACTCGATCCCCTCGGCCCTGCGCGCGACGGGGGAGCCCGACGCGCTGCGCCTCGCCCAGCGGGTCGAGAACCTGGGGATCCTGGACTGGGACGTGTGGGCGGGTGTCGGGCAGTCGGTCAGCGAGGTGCTCGACGAGGGGCCGCGCGCGGTGGTGGTCGACCTCGGCAGCCTGCACACGCACGAGGAGCAGCTCGCGGTCTCGCTCGCGCTGCTCGACGACCTGTGGGCGGGCCGGGCCGAGCGCAAGCCGCGCCTCGTCGTGATCGACGAGGCGCACAACGTGGTCTCGGCCGAGCCCGCGACCCAGCTCCAGCGCCTCACGACCGAGCGCGTGATCCAGATCGCGGCCGAGGGGCGCAAGTTCGGGCTGTGGCTGCTGCTCTCGACCCAGCGGCCCTCCAAGATCCACCCCAACGTGCTCTCGCAGTGCGACAACGTGATCGTCATGCGCATGAGCTCGCCCGCCGACCTGGCTGAGCTCGAGGCCGTCTTCGGCTTCGCGCCGCCCGAGCTCCTCGCGGCCACGCCCTTCTTCCGGCAGGGCGAGGCGCTCGTCGCGGGAGGGTTCGTGCCCGCCCCGGCGATCATCCAGATGGGAGCGCGGCGAACGGTCGAGGGCGGCTCGGACGTGCCGGTGCCGATGCCGGGCTGACGGGTCCCCGCGTGCCCGGCAGGCGTGCGACCACCGTGAGGCCGCCACCCTCGCGCGGCTCGGCCGTGACCTGGCCGCCGTGGGCGGCCGCGACCGAGCGGACGATCGACAGCCCCAGCCCGACGCCGCCGCGCACGTAGCCCCCGCGGCGGTCGGCCACGGCGCCGTCGCGGCCGAGCCGCCGGAACGGCTCGAACAGTGCTTCGACCTCGTAGGACGGCACGACGGGGCCCGTGTTGGACACCGCGACCTCGACCGAGCCGGCCGGTCCGGGGCGCGTCGCGACGGCCACGCGGCCGCCCGGCTCGTTGTAGCGCACGGCGTTGTCGACGAGGTTCTGGACGAGGCGTTCGAGCAGGACCGCGTCGCCCTGCGTCGGGGTCGTCTCGGCGTCGAGGTGCAGGTCGACGCCGCCGTCCCGGGCCGCGATCCCGGCGGTCGCGAGGGCCTGGGCGGCGACCTCGGCGAGGTCGACGGGCTCGGGGACGAGCGGCGCCTGGTCCACGGCGGCGAGCGTCAGGAGGCCTTCGATGAGGCGCTCCTGGCGTGCGTTCACGGCGAGCAGCGTCGTCCCCAGGTGGCGCGCGTCGTCGTTTGTGCCGGGGTCGTCGAGCGCGACCTCGAGGACGGTACGGGTGATCGTCAGCGGGGTGCGCAGCTCGTGCGACGCGTTCGAGACGAACCGTCGCTGGCCGTCGAACGCCCGGTCGAGGCGTTCGAGCATCTGGTCGAACGTGTCCGCGAGGTCCTTGAGCTCGTCGTCGGGGCCCGTGTGCGCGATGCGCTCGTGCAGGTTGTCGTCCGCGACGCGGCGGGCCGTGGCCGTGATCCGGTGCAGCGGGGCGAGCGCGCGCGACGACATGACCCACCCGAAGCCGACCGCGAGGACCCCGATCCCGAGCAGCGCGAGGATCGACCACGTGAGCACGTTGCGCAGCGTGGCGTCGCGGGCCTCCTGGTTGTTGAGCTCGACGACCCGGCGCAGGTCCGCGAACGGGTCGGCCGCGGACGAGAGGGGCATCGCGGGGTCGACCGTCTCCGCGGCGTGCAGCGGGAAGGTCTGCCCCGCGGTCAGCTCGGCAGTCAGCGACGGGTCGAGGGTCGAGTACGTACCGAGGCCGGACGCCTCGACCGCGCCCACCGCGAGGCCGACCGAGTCGACGGGCTGCCGGTCGATCGCCGTCGCGAGCAGGACGTACAGGACCGCGATGAGCACGGCACCCGCGACGACGAACGCCACGGCGTAGACGGCCGTGAGCCGGGCCCGCAGGGTCGGGCGAAGCGCGAGGCGGGGGAGCCTCACGGGACCCGGTACCCGACGCCCGTGACGGTCTCGACGAGCGACGCCTCCCCGAGCTTGCGGCGCAGCTGCTTGATGGTGAAGCGCACGACGCCCGTGAAGGGGTCGATGTTCTCGTCCCACACCTTCTCGAGGAGGTGCTCGGCCGACACCGGCCGTCCGTCGGCGCGCAGCAGCTCCTCGAGGACGCCGAACTCCTTGCGCGACAGGTGCACGAACGTGCCCTCGCGGTAGACCTCGTGCCGGCTCGTGTCGAGGCGCAGTCCCGAGCGTTCGAGCACGGGTGGGGCGGCCGGCCGGGCGCGGCGTCCCAGGGCGCGGACGCGGGCGCTCAGCTCGGCGAACGCGAACGGCTTGACGAGGTAGTCGTCGGCGCCGAGGTCGAGCCCGGTCACCCTGTCCAGCACTCCGCCCGACGCCGTGAGCATGAGGACGCGCGAGTCCCCGTCCGAGGCCACGATCGCTCGGCACACGTCGTCGCCGTGGACGCCCGGCAGGTCCCGGTCGAGCACGACGACGTCGTACGCGTTCACGTCGATCCGGGCCAGGGCCTCGTGCCCGTCGAGCGCGACGTCGACCGCCATCGCGAGGCGTCGCAGGCCCGTCGCGACGGCCTGCGCGATGAGCTCCTCGTCCTCCACCACCAGTACTCGCACACCAGGAGCATGACGGTGAGCACTGTGAGATCTCTGTGAGGTCGCGGCTCACGAGGGCCTCACAGGGGGGCGGGTGGACTGCTCCTGAACCCGTTCCCGACGTGAGGATCATCATGAACAGCTCCCAGACCCGCCCTGGTGGGACGGCCCGCCCCGTGGCGCGCCGTCGCTCGGCCGCCGCGGCCTTCGTCGTCGCCCTGCTCACGGTCACGCTCTCGGCCTGCGCGCCCGACGACGCCCCGGACGTCGCGAGCGCCGGCGGCGGGAAGGGCGAGACCAGCCCGGGGGAGGACAAGAAGTCGTTCGAGGACATGACCGACGCCGAGCGCGACGACATGGCACGACAGTTCGCGAGCTGCATGCGCGACAACGGCGTCGACATGCCCGACCCGGACACCGACGGGGGGCTGTCGGTCACGTCGGGCACCGCCGAGGCGGGCAGCATGGACGAGATGGACGCGGCCTTCGACGCCTGCAGGGAGTTCATGCCGAACGGCGGGGAGCCCATGAAGATGACCCCCGAGGACCTCGAGGCCCAGCGTGAGTTCGCCAAGTGCATGCGCGAGCACGGCATGGACATGCCCGACCCGGACCCGAACGGCGGGATGACCGCGGCCGGCGAGGTGGGTGACGACATCGCGGCCTTCGAGACCGCGCTCGAAGCGTGCAACGAGCCTGGGTCCGCCGGGCTCGGTGTCTTCGAGAGCGTGCCCGGAGGTGGCGAGTGAGCCGCCGGAGCGCGGTGCCCGGGGCGCCCGCTCCGAAGCGCCGCCGCGGGCTGGTGGTCGGTGGGATCGTGGGCACCGTGGTGATCGGCGCGGGCATCGTGCTGGCACTGACGGGGTTCGGCCGCGGGGACGACCCGGCACCCGCCGCGACCGGTCCCGAGGAGACCGCGACCGTGACCCGGCAGACCCTCGTGCAGCGCTCGACGGTCAAGGGCACGCTCGGCCACGGCGAGGCCGTCGCTCGCGGGTACCAGGGGGCCGGCGGAGCCGACGGTGGGGGCGGGGGGACGGTGACGTGGCTGCCGGACGTGGGCGACGTCGTCGACCGTGGGGGAGTGCTCTTCAAGGTCGACGAACGCCCGACCGTCCTCCTGCTCGGCACGCTGCCCGTGTACCGCGAGCTGGGCACGGGCGCCGAGGGCGAGGACGTGCGCCAGCTCGAGGAGAACCTCAAGGCCCTCGGCTACACGGGCTTCACCGTGGACACGAAGTTCACGGGCTCGACCGCCCAGGCGGTCACGAAGTGGCAGAAGGACCGCGGCGTCGAGAAGACGGGCACGGTCGGTCCGTCCGACGTCCTCGTGGCCGAAGGACCGGTGCGGGTCGACGCCCTGAAGGTGCGCGTCGGGGACGCCGCTGCCGCGGAGATCCTCACGACGACGGGTGTCGACCGGGCGATCTCGGTCGACCTCGACATCAGCGACCGCGACCGGGCCGTCGAGGGCGGCACCGTGACGGTCGAGCTGCCGGGAGGTGCGACGACGGAAGCGGTGGTCTCCGCCGTCGGGAGTCCCGAGGTCGTCGAGGACGAGAGCGGCATGCCCGGCGCCTCCGACAAGACCACGGTCCCCGTGACCGTGACGCTCCCCGACGGGACCGACGCCGACCCCGGCTCGGTCAAGGTCACGTTCGTCGCGGCCGAGCGCCCCGACGTCCTCACCGTGCCCGTCGCGGCGCTCCTCGCGCTCGCCGAGGGCGGGTACGGGGTCGAGGTCGTCGAGGACGGCACGAGCCGGATCGTGGCCGTGGAGACCGGGATGTTCGCCGACGGGAGCGTCGAGATCACGGGCGACGTGGTCGAGGGCGACGTCGTCGGGATGCCGTCGTGAGCGCGCTCGCCGTGGCGCGCGACGCCGTCGCCCACCCGCAGACCTGGGGCACCGCCACGGGCGCGGGCTCGCCGGGCACCGACCCCGGCGCGGGCGGCGGGCCCGTCGTGACCCTGCACGAGGTCTCCCGGGTCTTCCCGGGCGGGGTCGCCGCGCTGCGCGACGTCCACCTGGACGTCCACCGCGGCGAGCTGCTCGCGATCGTGGGGCCGTCGGGCTCGGGGAAGTCGACCATGCTCAACGTCATCGGGACGCTCGACCGGCCCACGTCGGGCCGGGTCCTGATCGACGACTTCCTCGTCGAGGACCTCGACGACCGCGAGGTGTCCGCGCTGCGCGCGAGCCGCATCGGGTTCGTCTTCCAGCAGTTCCACCTGGCGGTCGGGGTCTCGGCCCTCGACAACGTCGCCGACGGGCTGCTGTACCGGGGCGTCGGGCGACGCGAGCGACGCCGTCGGGCCGCCGAGGCCCTCGAGCGCGTGGGGCTCGGACACCGGTCGACGCACCGCCCGCACGAGCTGTCGGGCGGCGAGAAGCAGCGCGTCGCGATCGCGCGCGCCGTCGTCGGGGACCCGCCCCTGCTGCTCGCCGACGAACCCACGGGCGCGCTCGACACGGCCGCCGGGGCCGGCGTCATGGGCGTGCTGCAGGGTCTCAACGCGGCCGGGACGACGGTCGTCATCATCACGCACGACCGCGAGCTCGCAGCCTCCCTGCCCCGGCAGGTCGCGATGCGCGACGGCGAGATCGTCGCGGACGGCACCCTGCCCCCGAGCGGTGCGGGAACCGTCCTCGCGAACGTCCCGGCGACGGCGACCGACGAGGAGGCACCGTGCTGACCACGCTGCGCCCCGCGCGCCTCGGCCCGCCCGACGTCCTGCGCGTCGGCGCGACCGGGCTGCGCACCCGCCCGCTGCGGGCCGTGCTCTCGGCCCTGGGCATCGCGATCGGCATCGCGGCGATGGTCGCGGTCGTCGGGATCTCGAGCTCGTCGAGGGCAGAGCTCGACCGGACGCTCACGGCCCTCGGGACGAACCTCCTGCGCGTCGCGCCCGGGACCGACCTGTTCGGGGAGGCCGCGACCCTGCCGCCCGAGTCCGTCGAGATGGTGCGGCGGATCGCCCCGGTCGAGAACGCGACGTCGGTAGCCCAGCTCGACGCCAAGGCGTACCGCTCGGACCTGGTCCCGACGGGGGAGTCGGGAGGTATCGGCGTCTACGCGGCGGACCTCGACCTGCTCGAGTCCGTCGGTGGCACGGTCGCGGACGGCGCCTGGCTCTCGGAGGCGACGGCGCGGTACCCGGCCGTCGTCCTGGGGCACACGACCGCGAAGCGCCTGGGGATCACGACGCCGGACCCGGCCGTCAAGGTGTGGATCGGCGGCGAGTGGTTCACGGTCGTGGGCATCCTCGACCCCGTGCCGCTCGCCCCGGAGATGGACCTGGGTGCGCTCGTGGGTCGCGAGGCCGCGGTGACCTACCTGGACTGGGACGAGCTGCCGACCATGATCTACACGCGCACCCGCGAGGACGCCGTCGAGCAGGTCCGCGGTGTCCTCGGCGCCACGGCCAACCCGCAGGCGCCCAACGAGGTCGACGTCTCACGCCCGTCCGACGCGCTCGCGGCCCAGCAGGCCACCGACGAGGCGTTCACGGGACTGCTCGTCGGGCTCGGGGCGGTCGCGCTGCTCGTGGGCGGGATCGGGGTCGCGAACACCATGGTCATCTCGGTCCTCGAACGACGCGCCGAGATCGGCCTGCGCCGCTCGCTCGGCGCGACCCGGGGTCAGATCCGCGGGCAGTTCCTCGTGGAGTCGCTGGTGCTCTCGCTCATGGGCGGGGCCGCCGGGGTCCTGATCGGGATCGGTATCACGGCCGGGTACGCCACGTCCCAGGAGTGGCCGGTCTCCGTCCCGCCCGTGGTCGTGGTGGGCGGGCTCGTCGCGACGCTCGGGATCGGCGCGGTCGCGGGCCTCTACCCCGCGGTCAGGGCAGCACGGATGTCCCCCACGGAGGCGCTCACGGCGGTCTGACCCGCCCGGCGGGTCGTCAGAACGAGCGTGAGCCAGGGCTCACGCTCGTTCCGACAACCCCCCGGGCGTCCACCACCGTGGGACGGCGGCGCAGCCACGCCCCCGACGGCGTAGCGTGCGAGCCGCCGTCGCCGCACCGCCGGGCGCCGTCGGCCCGAGGCGGCCCGCCCCACGCGGTCCGGTCGCCCGCACGACGACAGGGGAGACATGCGCGCGCGAGCCGACCGACACCTGACCGCGACCACGCTCGGGGCGGCGATCCTCGCCGTCGGGCTGGGGGCGTGCTCTCCCGGGGTGTCCGAGCCCGCCGAGACGCAGCCCGATGCCACCGCGGTCGAGGCACCCCCGGCGGACCCCGTCGAGCCCGTCGGCGCCGACGCGAACCCCTTCCTGGCGGGCGCGCCCTACGCCCACCCGGACACGCAGTCCGTGCACGCCGCCGAGGCGCTCCGGACGAGCGACCCCGACGCCGCCGCGGCGCTCGACGTCATCAGCGAGGCGGGCGCGTCCCTGTGGGTCGGGGACTGGTTCGCGCCGGCGGAGGCCGAGACCCTCGTGCGCGACTACGCGACCGCCGCCAACCAGGCCGGACGCACCGGCATCGTCACGCTCTACGCGATCCCAGCCCGCGACTGCGGGTCCTTCTCCGCGGGCGGCCTGACCCCCGAGGAGTACCCGGCGTTCGTCCAGGCGGTCGCCGACGGGCTGCGCGGCACACGCACCGCCGTCGTGCTCGAACCCGACGCCCTGCCCGACCTCGGTGCGTGCCCTGAGCAGGGCGACCGCGCCGGGCTCCTGCGCCAGGCCACCGCGGCGCTCGCGGACGCGGGCGCGAGCGTGTACCTCGACGCCGGGAACTCGGCGTGGGTCGACGCACCGACCATGGCCGACCGGCTGCGGCAGGCCGGGATCGACGACGCCCGCGGCTTCGCGACCAACGTCTCCAACTACCGCACCACGGCCGACGAGCGCGCCTACGCCGACCGGCTCGCCGCGCTCCTCGGGACGCACTACGTCGTCGACACGTCGCGCAACGGGCTCGGGCCCCTGGGCGACGGGCCGCTCGACTGGTGCAACCCCGCAGGTCGGGCGCTCGGAGAGAAGCCCGGTGCGGTCGACGACGGCAGCGCCCTCGACGCGTACCTCTGGATCAAGGTCCCCGGAGAGTCCGACGGCGAGTGCGACCGCGGCGACCCGGCCGCCGGCACGTTCTGGCCCGAGTACGCGATCGGGCTCGTGGAGCGCGCGGGTTGGGACACTGCCGGGCCGGGACGCTAGGCTGTCGGGCGTCCCACCGGGCCCGATCCGCCGTGTTCGCGCCCACGCGCCTGTAGCTCAGGGGATAGAGCACCGCTCTCCTAAAGCGGGTGTCGCCAGTTCGAATCTGGCCAGGCGCACCACCACACCCCGCGACATCAGGTCGGGACCATCCCGCCTCACCGCTCCTCGTGCCGCTCGACCGGCACCTCGGGCGCCCGGTCCTGCGCCACCACCACCCGCTCCGCGAACTCCTCGACCGCCGTGACGACCGCGTCGAACCGCATCGAGTGGAACAGGTCGAACCCGTGCTGCGCCCCGGGTAGCTCGGCGTACACGACCGGGCTCGTCGAGGTTCCGCGCAGTCCCGCGACGAAGTGCCGCGCCCCCTCGACGGGGACCAGGGTGTCCTGGTCGCCGTGCACCACGAGGAACGGGGGCGCGTCGGGTCGCAGGTAGTCGCCCGGCGCCGACTCGACACCCGGGTCGCGGCCGCTGCCGTAGTACTCGCCGAAGTAGCCGTAGAGGCACACGGCCCCGACCACGGTGGTGTCGGCGTCCTCGAAGCCGGGCTGGAACCGCGGGTCGCGGGGAGTGAGGGCCGCGAGGGACGCGAGGTGCGCGCCCGCGGAGCTGCCCGCGACGAGGACGCGGGAGGTGTCGGCCCCGTGCTCGGCGCCGTGGGCCCGGACCCAGGCGAGCACCCGCTTGGCGTCGATCAGGTGCCCGGGGAAGTTCGTCGTCGGGCGCAGGCCGTAGTTCGCGCTCACGCACACCCACCCGCGGCGCGCGAGCCGCGACAGCATCGCGCGGGCCTCGAGCTCCTTACGTCCGCTCACGTAGCCGCCGCCGTGGAAGTAGACGAGAGTCGGGCCGTCGGCCGGACGCGACCGGGGGCGGTAGACGTCGAGCCGGCGCTCCCGGCGACCTGGCTCCCCGACGTTCCCGTCGTCCCCGACGTCGCCGCCCCCGCCGCCCCCACCCTCGACTTCCTCGCCATAGGCGAGGTCGGCCAGCCGCTCGACGTCGCGCCGGCGCACCGCGAACGGCGCCAGGAGGATCTGCGTCCAGGGCAGGCGGCGGTTCGTGACCGTGCCCGGCCCCACGTGGAGGTCGTCGACCAGAGCATGGTCGAGCACGGGCGCCGCCCGCAGGCCGCGTCGGGCGACCAGGAGCAGGCCGAGCGCCGTCAGCACGGCCAGGACGAGCGTGACGCGCCCTCCCGTTGCCCCGAGGTCGCCGTCGGCGACCGCGACCGCCGTGATCGCACCGAGGGCGAGGAGCAGGGCGAACGGCTGCTCGTTGACGAGGACGCTCATCCGGAAGGCGAGGCGTCCCAGCCGAGGAGGTCGGCGGGCGGGGGTGAGCGACGCCGTCGTGCAGCAGGCGACGAGCAGGACGGGCACGAGGTACCCGATGGGCATGGCGGCTCCTTCGCTGCCGGTGGGTGCGGCGCACCCCTGGTTCCCGGTCTACACCGGCGCGCCCGGAGGTGCGCGCCGGGCCGTCCGGTCGCAGCGGCGGCCTGGTTTCAGCGCGGCGGGCGAATGCGGCTCGCGCCGCACCGGCTCAAAGTAGTTGAAAGGCGAACTGAATTCCTGGCGGGTGCCGGATCGGTAGGAGATCCGGGACGGCTCGGACCGGGTGCGAGTTTTCGGCAGCGCCCACTTTTGTGGGCGATTCCCCGAGCAGCCCCGGCGGGACGGGCAACGATCACCGGACCTCATGTCCCCGACCTGGGGGCGTGCCCGGGCCGACGTGTCACCAGGTCGCCATGGTGAGGCGTGGCTGGGGCGGCGGATCCTCCACGATCGCGGGCAGACGATTCGTCGCACCTTTCCGGAATCGATGTCCACGGCGCCGCGCATCGGCCTCGCGGTTCCCCGGGTGCTATTTCTGGCTGTCGCCGCGCGCATTGATGAGCCGTTCTCCATGCACATTTACGGGGCCGATGACAAAGACCCGCTCGGTCGGACCGCACGTCCGCTCTCGGCCTTCGACAAACCTTCGTCCATCTGCTGATCGCGACCCGTCCGCGAGACGCCCCACCAGCGGGTTCAGCGCGGCGGCCCCCTCTAGGCTGGAGGGGCTTCCGGGGATGGCCGGGGGCCATCGCCGGAAGGGCATCACGCATGAGCGACGTTCTGCACGACGACCGTAGGACCGACCCGCCGGGCATCGAGGGGTTCCGGCACAGCAGGCAGTGGGTGTTCGGCACCATGCTGGTCTCCGCGCTGATCAGCCTGACCGCCTCGTTCGTCCTGTCCTACGACGCGGTCCTGCTCGCGGCGAACCCTGCGGCCGAGCTCTCGTGCAACGTCAACGAGGTCCTGTCCTGCGGTGCTGTCGGGGTCGCGTGGCAGTCGTCGCTGTTCGGCTTCCCCAACGCGTTCCTGGGGCTGATCGCGGAGCCCGTGGTGATCACGATCGCGGTCGCGAGCCTGGGAGGGGTGCGGTTCCCGCGCTGGTTCATGTTCTCCGCACAGGTCGTGTACGCGCTGGGCCTGATCTTCGCCTACTGGCTCTTCTACCAGTCGATGTTCGTGATCGGCGCGCTGTGCCCCTGGTGCCTGCTGGTCACGCTCTCGACGACGCTCGTCTTCATGACGCTGCTGCACTGGAACATCATCGAGGACAACCTGTACCTGCCGGCCAGGGCGCAGGAGCGTGCGCTGTCCTTCGTCCGCTCGGACGCGGACGTGTTCCTGACGGCGACGTGGGTCGTCCTGATGATCGCGGGCGTCCTGCTCAAGCACGGGTCCAAGCTCTTCGGCTGAGCACCGCGAGCGGTCGGGCCGGGGGAGGTCCTCGGCCCGACGGCGCCGCTCGGTCGTCCAGGAACAATCCGCCGCATCTAACTGGACGCTTGTCCATCTCTGCGTCACCGTGGTCGTCCTCACATTTGACGAATGCGCGAAGACCTTGCAGAATCATCTCTGACGGTGCGTATCGCCTGCCCCCTGCGCGGTGCGCACCGTCCTCTCACTCTTCCCGGCCCTCCCCCCGTGCGACGACGCACGCGAGGTAGCAGGCGCCGTCCCCCCTCAGAACTCCCGGTCCGCGGCCCTCGGCCCCGTGACCGACCAGAAGTCACCGCCCACGGCGTGCCGGTCCCCGATCCTGCCGACCGGGCGGTTAGCGTGCGAGAGTGAACGCAGCCGCCCGCAACCCATCAGCCCGCGAGACCGTGGCCGATCCCGCCCGGCCGCTCACCGACCAGGACGCGCACGAGCGTGCCGCCCGCGGTGCGGCCCCGGACGTCGACGGCCCCACCACGCTCGCGAGGCCCACCCTCGTCGAGGCGCCGACCACGGCCGAGCTCGTCGAGGACGCCGTCCGGTCGTGGCGGGCCTCGCTCGTCGAGCTCGCGGGCGGGTCGTCGCTCGCCGACATCGGCCTGCTGGGCGACGCGGTCGTCGACCTCACGGCAGCCCACCCCTCGGGGGTGGCGCAGCTCTTCGCCGGGCGCCCGACCCGTCTGTCCAACCTGTTCCGCGAGGGCGCGTCGTTGCCTGCCGCCCGACGCCGGGCGCGCGCGGTCGTCGTCCGCTCGCAGGAGCACGCCCAGCGGTACGGCGTCGCGCCCACCTACCTCGCGATCGGCGTCACGACCTGGACCGAGGGCGAACCCTCGCGCCTCGCGACCGACGACGTCGCCGCCCTCGCGCACGTCGCGGGCACCACGTACAGCCGGACCATCGACGGCGCGACGGGCCTGCCCGCAGGACCCGTCGCCGAGGACCCGGCCGACCCGGCGCAGACCGCGACCACCCCGCCCACGGGGAGCGGCGCCGTCGGGCAGGGGGAGGGGCCCGCGCGCGACGGCGCCGAAGGACCCGACGCCGAGCCCACCCTCCCGCGGACCGTGCGCGCCCCCGTCCTCCTGCGCCCCCTCACGCTCACCCCGCGCGGCGACAGCGAGACCGACTACGACCTCACGCTCGAGCCGACCGTCGAGATCAACCCCGTCCTGGCCCGCACGCTGCGCGCCCACGGCGGCCTGATCGACCCCGTGACCCTCGCGCGCAGCGCGTTCACGCCCGCAGGCTTCGACCCCTCCGACGCGCTGGCCCGCATCACCGCCGTGGGCAAGGCCGTGCTGGGGGACTTCGAGCTCGCGCAGCGCGTCCTCGTCGGGACCTTCGTCCACCCCGGCCAGGTCCTCGTCGACGACCTCGACGAGCTGGCGTCGGGCCTCGAACGGCACGAGGTCGTCGCGGCCCTCGCCGGCTCCGAGGAGGCCGCGACCGCGCTCGCGCGCGAGCTCCCGGCCCCGCGCGTCGGCGACGCCGACCCGACCCAGGAGCGGGGCGTGGGCGACCTCGACCCCGCGCAGCGGCACGTCATCGACGCGCTCGCGACCGGCAGCCACCTGTTCGTCGACGCGCCCCCCGGGGCCGACACCGCAGGAACCATCGCAGCCGTCGTCGCCGAGGCCGCGGCGAGCGGCCGCAGCATCCTCTACGTCCCGGGCCACCGACGCTCCGCGGAGACCCTCTCGACCCGGCTCGCCGCGCTCGGCCTCGACGGGCTGCTGCTCGACATCGCCCCCGAACCCACGTGGCGGACCACGGCCTCGCAGCGCCTCCTGGGGGCCATGGCCGCCGAGGGGGAGACGGTCGACACCGACGCCGTCGCGCGCGTCCGCGACGGACTGCTGGGTGCGCGCGCACAGCTCTCGGGCTACATCGAGTCCCTGCACCTGGTCCGCGAGCCCTGGGGCGTGTCCGCCTACGCGGCACTGCAGGCCCTCGCCCGGCTCACCGCGCAGCGCCCCGCCCCCGGCACGACCGTCCGCCTGGGCCCCGAGGTCACGGTCCGCATCGGCGCCGAGCGCCGGGCCGAGCTCTCGGCCCGCCTCGTGCGCGCCGCCGAGGTCGGGGCCTTCACGCTCCGCTCGACGTCGACGCCCTGGTTCGGCGCGGACATCACGAGCGCCGAGAACGCGCAGGACGCCCTGCTGCGGGTCCAGCGGCTGTCGGGGCAGACGCTGCCCCAGCTCCGCGAGCAGGTGGCCTCCGTCGCGACGACGACGGGGCTGACCACCGCCACGACCGTCCGGCAGTGGGGCGACCAGCTCCGCATGCTCGGCGGGATGCGCGGGACGCTCGACGCGTTCCAACCCATGATCTTCGAGCGCACCGCGACCGACCTCGTCGAGGCGACGGGCACGCGCGAGTGGCGCGCGGAGAACGGCATCGACATGGGCTGGGGGCTCCGCCGACGCCTGCGCCGGCAGGCCAAGGACATGCTCCGCCCAGGCGTCCGCGTCCCCGACCTGCACGCCGCGCTCATCCAGGTCCAGGCGCAGCGCGCGGTCTGGCAGGCGCAGTGCCCGCGCGGCGGGTGGCCGACCCTCCCCGAGGGGCTCGCCGCGATCGAGGACACGTACGAAGCCGTCCGGATCGACCTCGAGTACCTCGACCCCGTCCTCGCCACGACCCCCGTCGGGTCCGACCTGCTCGACCTGCCCATCAGCGAGCTGGCCGTGCGCCTCGCGAGCCTCGGCGAGGACCAGGAGGCCCTCGACAACCTGCCCGCGCGGACCTCCGCGCTGCGGACCCTGCGCGACGAGGGCCTCGGCGACCTGCTCGACGACCTCTCGGCCCGCCGCGTCGAGCCCGAGCTCGTGGGACCCGAGCTCGACCTCGCCTGGTGGAGCTCGGTGTTCGAGCAGATCCTCGCGCAGGACCCGGCGCTCGCGGGCCAGGACGGCGCGGGCCTCGAAGCGCTGGCACGCCGGTTCCGCGACCTCGACCGCACGCACGTCGCCGCACTGTCCGCCCCGGTCCGGCTCGCGGTGCGCGAGCACCTCGGCGCCGCGATGCGCGACCACCGGGCCGAGGCCGAGGCGCTGTTCACCGAGCTCCTCGAAGGCCGGATGACGAGCCTGCGCGACGCCCACGAGCGCTACCCCGAGGTGCTGCGGCGTCTGCGGCCGTGCGTCGTCGCGTCCCCGACCCTGGTGCCGCACCTGTTCACCCCGACGCGCACCGTCGACCTCGTCATCCTCGACGCCGCGCAGCACATCCCGGTCGAGCTGGTCCTGTCCTCGCTCGCGCGCGGTCGTCAGGTCGTCGTGTTCGGCGACCCGCGGGCCGCCTCGGGCACGACCGTGGGCGAGCTCGCGGAGATCCTGCCGACCGTCGCCCTGTCCGCGGGCGGGACCCGCCGCGACCCCTACCTCACGGCCTTCCTCGCCGCGCACGGCTACGAGGGCGTCCTGCGCCCGAGCCCGCTGCCCCGGGCCGAGCCGCTCGTCCACCTCGACCTGGTCGACGGTGCCGGCATGCCGGACCCGGCGTCCGGGGCGGTCGAGAGCACGCAGGCCGAGGTCGACCGCGTCGTCGAGATCGCGATCGAGCACGCCATGACCCGACCCGAGGAGTCGCTCGCGATCGTCACGGTGAGCTCGGTGCACGCCGACCGGATCCGTGACGCGCTCCTCGGCGAGGTCCGGCAGAACCCGGCCCTGGCCGTGTTCTTCTCGGGCGCTCGCGCCGAGCCCGTCGTGGTCGCCGAGGTCTCGGGCGTCGCGGGGCTCACCCGGGACGCGATCGTCCTGTCCATCGGGTACGGGCGGACCCCGCACGGTCGCGTGCTGCACCGCTTCGGCGTGCTCAACGCACCGGGCGGCGACGCCATGCTCCTCGACACCCTGGGCTCGACCCGTCGGCGCCTGCACGTCGTCACGTGCTTCACGGCGTCCGACCTCGACCCCGAGCGTCTGCGCGGGCGCGGGGCCAAGCTCCTCGCGGAGGTCCTCGACCTCGCCGAGCAGCGCAGCGGCCGCGCCGACCAGGTCACGCTCGGCAACGGCGTGGACGTGGGCGGCAACCCCGACCGGCTCGTGATCGACCTCGCGGAGCGCCTGTGGCGTGCGGGGCTCGTGGTCGAGACGGACTACGGCGTGGTCGGCGGCGACCGGATCCCGCTGGTCGTCGGTCACCCCGACATCCCGGGCGAGCTGCTGGTCGCGGTCCTGACCGACGACGACGCCTACGTCGCCGAACGCAGCGTGCGGGTGCGCGACCGCCAGCTCGCCGAGCGTCTCGAGCGCACGGGCTGGGTCGTCGCGCAGGTGTGGTCCGCTGCGGCGTTCCTCGACCCCGCGAAGGAGGCCGAGCGCATCCGCCGGGTCGTCCAGGCGGTGCGCGACGCGCGGCTGCCGGAGATCGGCGGGATCGCGCAGACGGGCGGGCGCGACCGCATCGTCGTCGTGCCGACGGTCGCGGACGACGAGTTCGGGACGGACTGACGGGTCGGCCGGGGTCGGCCGTTCGCATCGTGGCCGGCGGGGGCCAGGGGACGCGTCGGGGCCGGCCGGGGCGCTGAGACAATGGGGTCGTGACCCCCGTCGATCCTGCCCCTGCCCCCGACGCCCCGGCCGACCCGGCAGCGCCCACCGCGCCGCGCCGTCGGTCGCGCCGCGTCGTGCGCCCGGGCACCGAGCAGGCGGGCGTCGCGGGCCTGGGGTCCGACGACGACGCCGCGGTCTGGGGCGACGTCCGACCGGGCGCGTCGACCGACAGCCACGACGCCGAGCTCTTGCGCGACGTGCCGCCGCACTGGTCCTGAGGGTCGCTCGGCCTGCTCTGCCTGCTCTGCCGGTCCCGCTCGACGCCCGCTGCGGGTGTGGCGTGGCCCGAGTACGAACGCCCCGCCGGAAGACCGGCGGGGCGTTCGTGGACGGCGCGTGAGCGGTCAGGGGCCGCCAGGACCGTCGGTCGGGCCGCCGAACGGGCCGGTGCCCGTCGCAGGACCGGCGGGACCAGCGCCGCGCGCGTTCTGCGCGGCCAGCAGGTCGCGGATCTCCTGGAGCACCAGGACGTCCTCGGCGGGGGCCGCGGGGGCGGCCTCCTCGCCCTTCTTGCGCCGGGCCGCCAGGTGGTTCATGGGCAGCACGATGACGAAGTAGAGCGCCGCTGCCACGCAGAGGAACTTGAAGAGCGCGTCGAGGACGAGGCCGAAGCTGAAGATCGCCTCGTTGACCTCGAACGTCCAGACCTTGCTCAGGTCCTGCTTGCCGAAGATCGCCGCGACGAGCGGGTTGATGAGGCCGTCGACGATCGCCGTGACGACCTGGGTGAAGGCCGCACCGATCACGACACCGACCGCGAGGTCGATCGCGTTGCCGCGGAGCACGAAGTCCTTGAAGCCGTTGAACACGTTCTGCATACGGGGTTCCTTTCGAGAGGGCGCGGACCGGGTGCGCGCGGCGGTCTCGCGGCGGCGCCCGTGGCACGAGCGAGGTCCGGACGTGATCCTTCCATGCTCGTTGCGGCGCGCATCCGCACGTCTCGGAGGCCGCGGTCCGGCTCAGGGCACCAGGACCACCGACAGGCCGCCCCAGTCGCCGACCCCGGCGAGCGCGGCGGCCTCCTGCGGGAGCACGGCGACGAGCGTGACGCCGCCCTCGGGCGTCCCGCCACCGAGCAGACCACCGGGCGAGGCTGCCGCCGGGGTCCCCGCCACCACGAGGGCGCGCCGCGCGAGGTGGCTGCCGGTCCCGGTCTCGCCGCTGGCCGTGGCCGCGAGCAGGTCGACCCGGTCGCCGGGATGTAGGAGCGCCGCCACGTCGGGGTCGGAGAGCCGCACGGGCGCCACGACGGTCCCGGTGGGGGCCATGGCGGCGAGGTCGCCCGCGGCGACGAGCGAGGGGGAGAGCGTCTGGCCGGGCGGCAGGGCGACCGAGGTGGTTCGCCCGACGGCGTCGCTCACCCTGGTCAGCGAGGTCTGCGGGGCGAGCGCGGCCGCGACGTGCACGACCGTGACGTCCTCCTCGACGAGCACCGTGCCGGCCTCGACCGCACGCGCCGTCGCGACCACGGGCCGGGTGTCCGGCGGGGGAGGGCTCAGGCGGTCGACCACGACGGCGGCGACCAGTCCGCAGCCCAGGGCGAGCGCCACGAGACGTGCGCGCCAGACGAGGGCGCGCAGGCGCCGTCGGGCAGTGGATGCACGGCGGCCCGACGGGCCGGTCGCGGTCGATGCAGGAGGAGCCATGCGGCGACGCTAGGTGCCCGCCGGGGCGGCCCGCGGCGCGGCGCGGCGGCCTGTGGACAGGCGCCTCGGGGGCCTACCTGTGCACGGTCCGGAGTGCGGTCAGCTCGCGGACGGCGTCGAGGAGCCCGACGAGCTCGACGACGAACCGCTCGACGACGACCCGGTGCTCGACGACCCCGAGGACGAGCTGCTCGACGAGTCGGACGACTTCGCGGGCGTCGCGGGCGTGGTCGAGCCCGTGCTCGACGACTTCGAGGAGCGCGAGTCGGTGCGGTAGAAGCCCGAGCCCTTGAAGGTCACGCCGACCGACGAGAAGACCTTGCGCAGGCGACCGCCGCACTCGGGGCACACGGTGAGCGCGTCGTCGGTGAACGCCTGGTGGATGTCGAAGGCGTGGCCGCAGGCAGTGCACGTGTACGCGTAGGTGGGCACGGTCTCTCCTCAGAGGTCGCGGGGGTGGGTGCGGTCGTCACGGGGCGGGTGCGAGCCTGCTCCGCGGCGTCCGGCGTGCGCGTCGGGTCGACGGCAGGACACAGCCGGACTGGCACTCGGGTCTTCTGAGTGCTAATCATACGCCTGGCCCGCCCGGGGTAGTCTCGCACCGTGTCTGCTGATGTCCCCGCCGGAGTCCACGGCGACCCCCCGCCGCCCGTCCCTGCTGCCCGCCGGGGAGGTTCTCGCGCCCGTCGCGGCATCATCGCGATCGCCGCGCTCGTCGTCGTGCTCCTGGTCGCGGCGTCGGTGTTCACGGTCGTCACCGTCCGCCGACCGCTCCCGCAGACCGACGGCACCCTCACCCTGACGGGCCTCGACGCAGAGGTCAGCGTGCTCCGCGACGCGCAGGGCGTACCGCAGATCTACGCCGACACGCCCGAGGACCTCTTCCGCGCCCAGGGCTACGTCCAGGCGCAGGACCGCTTCTTCGAGATGGACTACCGCCGCCACGTGACCGCGGGTCGTCTGGCCGAGCTCGTGGGCGACTCCCAGGTCGCGATCGACGCGGACAAGGTCACGCGCACGTTCGGCTGGCGCCTGGTCGCCGAGGAGGAGTGGAAGATCCTCGCCCCCGAGACCAAGGCCTACCTCCAGGCCTACGCGGACGGCGTCAACGCCTACCTCGATGACCGCGACCCGAGCGAGATCGCGCTCGAGTACACGGTGCTCGGCACGAGCGTCTCGGTGCCGGACCCCGAGCCCTGGGACCCGATCGACTCGCTCGCGTGGCTCAAGGCCATGGCCTGGGACCTGCGCGGAAACTACGACGACGAGCTCGAGCGCGCCATCGCGTACGGCGGCTTCGCGGGAGCCTCGAGCGGAGCCCAGGACCCCGCCAAGGTCGCGCAGGACGTGGCCCGTGTGGGCACCCTCTTCCCCGCGTACCCGGCCCAGGCGAACCTCCCCATCCTCGACCCGTCCGAGGTGCCGACCACGAGCGAACCCGTCCAGGTCGAGGGCGCGGAACAGACCGCGTACGCGCCGACCCTCGCGGGCAGCGAGCTCCAGTCGGCCGTCGCCGCGGCCGACGCCGCGCTCGCGGCCGTGCCCGTGCTCGTCGGACGCGGCGAGGGCACCGGGTCCAACTCGTGGGTCGTCTCGGGCGAGCACACGGCCAGCGGCAAGCCGCTGCTCGCCAACGACCCCCACCTGTCCCTCCAGGCCCCCAGCGTGTGGGCCCAGGTCGGCCTCCACTGCAACGAGGTGAGCCCGGCCTGCGGGTTCGACGTCTCGGGGTTCTCGTTCGCGGGCTTCCCCGGCGTGATCATCGGGCACAACGCCGACCTGGCCTGGGGCCTGACGAACATGGGCGCCGACGTCACCGACTTCTTCATCGAGCGCGTGCGTGACGACACGTACCTGCGGGGCGACGACTGGGAGCCTCTCGAGACCCGCACCGAGACCATCAAGGTCAACGGCGGCGAGGACGTCGAGCTCAAGGTCGCCTCGACGGTCCACGGACCGATCGTCTCGACGGTCCTGCCCATGGACAAGGTCGCGGCCTCACCGACCGAGGGCACCCCTCTCGGCGACTACGAGGTCTCGCTCCGGTGGACCGCGCTCGAGCCCGGCCGCACCGCCGACGCCGTCTTCGCGTTCAACCTCGCGGCGGACGCCGAGGACATGAAGGCCGCCGCGGCCCTGTTCGAGGTCCCCGCCCAGAACATCGTCTTCGCGACCACGGACGGGCACATCGGCTACCAGGCGCCGGGCCGGATCCCGGTGCGCGCGAACGTCGAGGGGCCCGTGCCGTCGGACGGCACGTGGCCGCGACCCGGGTGGGACGAGCGCTACGACTGGACCGGCTACGTGCCCGCCGCGCAGATGCCGGGCGTGGTCGACCCCGAGGAGGGGTTCGTCGTCGCGGCGAACCAGGCGGTGCTCCCGGCAGGGACCACCCCGTTCCTCACGACGGACTGGGACTACGGCTACCGCTCGCAGCGCATCCGGACCCTCCTGCAGGAGGAGATCGACTCGGGCCGCAAGGTCGACGTCCAGACCATGAACGAGATCCAGAACGACGACTGGAGCCCGTACGCCGCGGCCCTCGTGCCCCTCCTGCTCGAGCAGGACATCGAGAACAGCAAGGGGGTGCGCAACGACTTCGCGGCCGAGGGGCAGGACCTCCTCGCCGACTGGGACCAGCACATGGACAAGGACTCGGCCGCGGCCGCGTACTTCGCCGCGGTGTGGCGCAACCTGCTCGAGATCACGTTCTGGGACGACCTGCCGGAGAGCATCCGTCCCGCGGGCGGCAGCCGCTGGCTCGCCGTCGTGCAGAACATGCTCGCCGACGAGACCAACGCGTTCTGGGACGACCGCCAGACCGTGAGCGTCGTCGAGACCCGCGACGAGGTCCTCAACCGGGCGATCACCTCGGCCCGCCTCGACCTGACGACCGAGCTGTCGAAGAAGACGACCGACTGGGAGTGGGGCAAGCTCCACACGCTCTCGCTCGGTCACGTGGTCCTCGACAACGACGCCGTCCCGGGCTTCGTCCGGGCCTACGTGAACCCCCGCACGGTGGCCATGCCGGGAGGCTCGTCGATCGTCAACGCGACGTCGTGGGACGCGGCCTCGGGCAGCTTCGAGGTCACGTCGGGTCCGTCGATGCGCATGGTCGTCGACCTCGCCGACCTGGACGCCTCGACCTGGGTCACCGTCACGGGCACCTCCGGGCACCCGGCGTCCAAGCACTACGAGGACCAGCTCGGCACGTGGGCCGCGGGCGAGACCTACGCGTGGCCGTTCACGGCCGAGGCCGTGCGCTCCGGCACCAAGGACACGCTCACGCTGGTCCCCTGACGGGTGCGGGGGGGGGGGGGGGGGGGGGG
>NZ_JACSQE010000009.1:129816-169704 GCF_014836745.1 Oerskovia gallyi | reverse complement strand
GGCCCCGCGGGGGCGCGGGCCCGGGGGGGGCCCTTCGTCGTGCGCGAGGGACGGCGGAGCCGGTCAGTCCTGACCGATCCAGCGCCACCCGAGGGGAGTCGCGACAGCGTCCACGGTGCGGTCGTGCTTCTCGAGGGGCAGCGGACGGTCGGTCGCGTCGTAGACCTCCTCGGGGAAGACGACCGCGATCACCTTGGTGCCGGGGCGCACGTGCTCGAGCGCGCGGTCGTACCAGCCGCCGCCCTGCCCGAGGCGGACCCCGTTCGAGTCGACCGCGAGCGCGGGCGCGATGACGACGTCGGCGTCGGCGAGCGCGGCCGCCCCGAGCGTGGGGCCGCTCGGCTCGGGCGGCCTGCCCGGGGCGCGGACCTGGAGGTCGTGCGCCCCGTCGAACTCGGCCCAGTCACGCTGGAGGCCGGCGCCCAGGACGGGCAGGAGGACGCGGACGCCCCGGGCGGAGAGCCGCTCGAGCATCGCCGTGGTGCCGGGCTCGGTGGGGCGCGCCGCGTACGTCGCGACGCACCGCGCGGACAGGACTTCGGGGATGGTCTCGATCACGTCGGCGATCGCCTGGGCCGCTTCGTCGCGGCGGCGCTCGGTGCGTGCGGATCGAGCAGTGCGGATGGCTTTTCGGAGGATCTCCTTCGCGTCCTCGGGTTCGATGCTTCCATGCAGGGGATACGGCTGAACCGGGCCACTCATGCGCCTATTGTCGCAAAGGTTCGGGCAAGAAGTGTCCGTGGTGCCGTCGTCGGACGGAAAGGTCCGGATCGCGGAGGGTCGAGGGTGCGCAACGGATGCCGTGCCGTCCGCCCGGGTGCATGCTGCTGCTGGTGTCGGTGTGTCAGGTCGTGATACACCCTGTCCACCAGGCGTCGCGTCGGTGATCCTGGTGCTCGAAGGCACGACGTCTCGGGCTCTGCAGCCGAGGACGGACGATCGATGGGCACGGGAACTATGACGAGCAAGCTCGCGCGGACGTGGAGCGTGTCGAAGCCGTGGCCGGTGACGCTCCGCGAGGACGCCACCGACGGCAGCGTGGTGCTGCGACCGTTGCGCCGCAAGGACGGGCACGCGTGGATGACGTTGCGTGCCCGCAACGCGTCGTGGCTCGAACGCTGGGAGGCGACGTCGCCCCGGCCCGGCGCGGGCGGCGGACCGCCGACCTTCGGGGAGTACGTGCGCATCCTGTCCGCCCAGGCGCGCGCGGGCACGACGTTGCCGTTCGCGGTCGAGCTGGACGGCGAGCTCGTCGGGCAGCTCACGGTGTCGAGCATCACGTACGGGTCGTTGTGCTCGGCGAGCGTCGGGTACTGGGTGGGGGAGCACGTCGCAGGACGCGGTGTGACCCCCACCGCGGTCGCGATGTCGGTCGACTACTGCTTCCAGGTCCTGGGCCTGCACCGCATCGAGATCAACATCCGCCCGGAGAACGGTCCGAGCCTGCGCGTCGTGGAGAAGCTGGGCCTGCGGGACGAGGGCGTGCGCGAGCGCTACCTCCACATCCAGGGCCAGTGGTGCGACCACCGGACCTTCGCGATCACGACCGAGGAGGTCCCCGACGGCCTGCTGACCCGCTGGCAGGAGCGGCGCCGCGACGCCCCATAGTGCATGGTCCGGTCAGGGAAAAGGACCGACACGCCGTGCGGCGTCCGGGAGCCCACCTGGCGGCTCGCCTACGGTCGGCATGTGGAATCGACGACGGGCTCGGCAGGCGTGGCGGTCCTTGCCCTGTTCGTGATCTGGTTCGCCTACTACGTGCCGCACCGCGTCAAGCAGCGTCAGCAGTTCCTGGACTCGCGGGTCGAGGACCGGTTCTCCGGCTCGCTGCGGGTCCTGGGGGTCGCGTCGGGCAAGCGTGAGCGCCGTGCGTCCCCGGGCCACCTGGGGGCTGCCGAGGGGCGATCGCTGCTCCTGGGGCCGGCCCTCGCGACCGAGCCCGACGTCGGGCTCCTGCTGCGGGTCTCGGACGCAGGCACGGACGCACCGAGAGAAGTCCAGCAGGTCACGACCGGTGGCACCGGCCACCGGTCGTCGTCGAAGGAGGGGCCGCAGACCATGGAGAACGACGTCCGCACGGGAGACCCTCGCCCGTCCATCGCGCCCGGGCGGCGCGCCGAGGGCGGCACCGCCGACACGTCCGTGCCCCGCAAGGCGCCCTCGTCGTCGCGCATCGCCCTGCTCGAGCGCCGCGCCAAGGCGGCGCGGCGCCGCCTGGTGCTGACGCTCCTGCTGCTGCTCGCGACCGCGGGCGCGTGGGTCGCCGTCGGCTTCGGCCTGGTGTCCTGGTACGCGGCCGCGGGCCCGACGGCGGCGCTGGTCCTGGTCCTCGTCCTGGGGCGTCAGGCGGTGCTCGCCGCGCGCCGGGCCGACACCGCGTGGCTCGCGGACCGTCGAGCCGCCGCCAGGGAGGCCGCACGCGCCTCGCGAGGGCCCGTGCAGGGCAGCCCGGTGGCTCCGCGCAACGTCCACCCCTCGCGCGTCACGGGGCACGCCGTGCGGCCCTCGCAGACGAGCACCCAGATGATCCCGCGCGTCACGCCCGCCGACCTCGAACGTGGTGCCGCGCGCAGCCGGGACCGGCGTCCGGCGACCGGATCGACCGCCCGCGTCGAACCGGAGCCCGACCTACCCCGACCCCGGACCGGGGCCAGCGGCGGCGAGCTGTTCGACGACCGGCAGCGCGAGAAGCCGGTCGTCGTCGTGGTCGAGGCGGAGGTCGCCGAGGTCGCGCCTGCCGAGGCGCGCGACGAGGCGCCCCGCCCCGAGCGGACGGCACCGTCGACCGACGGCGAGGCCGGCGACGCCTGGGAGCCCGTGCCGGTCCCACGCCCGACGTACACCATGAAGCCCACGGCCTCCGAGACCGGCGTCGCGCCGGTCCAGGTGGCCGTCCCCGTCGCGCCGGCTGCCACGCCGCGTCCCGCCCCCGAGGGGCCGGGCGCGGGGGTGACCGGCTCGCCGGTGGTGCCGGCCGTGCCGGTGTCGACCCGTCCTGCCGTCCCTGCGGCGGGCGACGACAAGAAGCCCAAGACCGAGACGCTGGGCCTGGACCTCAACGAGATCCTGGCCCGCAGGCGCGTCTCGGGCGGGTAGGTCCCCCGCGCGGGGGCCTGGCGGGGCCGCGAGGGCGACGGATTGTCGAAGCACTCGAATCAGGTGCTAATGTTGACCTCGCTCTGGGGCTATGGCGCAGTTGGTAGCGCGTCTCGTTCGCAATGAGAAGGTCGGGGGTTCGAATCCCCCTAGCTCCACCAGGCACAAGGCCCGGAACCGTCAGGTTCCGGGCCTTCGTCGTTCCGTCACCCTGTACAGGCTGGGGGCCAAGTGGGGGGATCGTTCGTCATGCCCGGGTCAGGCGTTCAGGCGTGTCGTGAGGCCCTCGAGCACGGCCTGGGCGAAGTCGTCGGCGGCCGAGGGCACGAGGTCGGTGATGCGGTAGGCCCGGTGAGCCACTCGGCCGCGGGGTGGGTCTCGCTGGTCGTACCGCCCGGCGCGCTGCCGGTCACCGGGGCCATCCACACGCTGAGTCCGTCACCCGAACCGGCTTCTCGGAACCGCTACCGTGATCCCGTGAAGCTGAGAGTGGCCGCGGTACAGGCGGAGGCGATCCCGGGCGACACGGTCGCCAACGTCGAGAAGGCCGCACGTCTCACGGCCGAGGCAGCCGCGGCGGGTGCGCGCCTCGTCGTCCTCCCCGAGGCGTTCGTGACGGGCTACGACGACGCCGTCTTCGCGCGACCGCTGCCTCGTGCCGACGACCTGTCCTGGACGTCGCCGCTGCAGCGTACGGTCGACGCCACCGGGGCCGTCGTCGTGCTGAACACGGCGCTCGACCACGGGGACCGTCGCGCGCTGACGAACCTGGTGCTCGCGCCGGGGCGCGCTCCATGGGTCGCCTACGACAAGCAGCACCTGCACGCGAGCGAGCGCGATACCTTCTCCGCGGGGCCCGGCGGCGCGAGCCTGACCGTCGACGGGGTCGAGGTCGCCCTCTCCGTCTGCTACGACGCGAACTTTCCCGAGCACGCCGCCGCGGCCGCCGCCGACGGGGCGAGCGTCTACGTCAACAGCGGCGCGTACTTCCCCGGCGGCGCCCACCGGCGGGACCTGCACTACGCGGCCAGGGCGCTCGACAACGGGATGTACGTCGTCTTCGCCGGTCTCGTCGGGGCCCCGAGCGACTTCATCGGTGGGTCGGCGGTCTTCGACCCGGTCGGGCGTCGTGTCGCGCACGTCGAGTCCCGCGAGGGGCTGGCGATCGCCGACGTCGATCCGGCGGTGCTCGCGGCGGCCCGCGCCGCGCAGCGCATGTGGACGGACAGGCGCCCGGCGCTCGGCGAGCGAGCCCGCGAGACGGTCTTGCCGGGCTGACCCGCACCTGGTGCGCGGGTAGCGTCGGCGTCCATGGACACCTCTGCGCCCGTCTTCGTCGCCGGTCCCGCCTCGTGGAACGAGCTCGTCTACCTCGACGCCCTGCCCGAGCCGCGTTCGCAGACGCTGTTCGCCGAGCGACACCGCGCCACGGTCGGTGGCACGTCGGCGGGTAAGGCCCTGAACCTGCGCGCCGTGGGCCGCGAGGTCGTGCTGCGCACGGTCCTGGGGACCGACGACGTCGCTCCCCGCGTCGAGGACGTCCTGCGGCGGGCGGGGGTCACGCTCCTCGTGGAGCCGTCGCCGGACGGCCGGACGGAGCGCCACCTCAACCTCATGGGCGGGGCGGGGGAGCGGTTGTCCATCTACCTCCAGGCGCCCGGCGAGGTAGCCCCGGGGTCGACGTGGGACGCCGCCGTCGCGGCGCTGACCGCGGCCCCGGCCGTCGTGGTCGACCTCGCGCTGCCCGCCTTGCCGCTGCTGCGCGAGGCGCGCCGTCTGGGCAAGGACGTGTGGTGCGACGTGCACGACTACGACGGCGAGGCCGAGTTCCACCGCGAGTTCGTCGAGGCGGCCTCGTACCTGTTCCTCAGCTCGGACCGGCTCCCGGGGTACCGGGCCTTCATGGAGGCCCGGGTGGCGGCCGGTGCGCGGCTCGTGGTGTGCACGCACGGTGCACGGGGGGCGAGCGCCCTCACCGCAGACGGCGACTGGGTCGAGGTGCCGGCCGTCGCCGTCGAGCGCGTCGTGGACACCAACGGTGCGGGCGACGCGTTCTTCGCGGGCTACCTCGACGCCCACCTGCAGGGGGCGGGGGTCGCCGAGGCGCTGGGCGAAGGTGCGCGGCGCGGTGCGCTGTGCGTGCAGAGCCCGGACCTGGCGCCGCTCGGCTGACCGACGGCGCCGCGGGCGGGGCGCCGGGCGCCAGTCTCATCGCGGGCCGCTGCCCGCGATGGGGAGATCAGGAACCGGCGACGCACTCGATCGGGCGGCCGTTCACGTCGTGGATCCCCGGGCCGAGCTCTGCGCACTCGCCCATGAGCCACACGAGGGTCGCGGCCCAGATCACGATCGCCACGATCACGAGGAACGAGATCGTGATCGCGGCCACGGCCCACCAGTTGTTGAGCCTGGCTCGGCGTGACTTCACGAGCCCGACGATCCCGAGGACGAGCCCGACCAGCGACAGAGGGATCGAGAGCACGAGCCCGACGATGCCGAGGACCTTGCCGGGGTTGTGGACGACGGGCTCGGGGTGGGTCACGGTGCTTCCTCGGTGTCTACGGTGCGGGCGTGCGGGTGCGGCGGGTGTTCGGCGCACGAGCGGCCGTGGGCCCCGACCGGAGATCGGTCGAGGCCCACGGGGCGCGGTGCGGTGACAGGTGTCACGGGCAGGGGACGGTCTCGCCCTGCCACACGATGGTCTCGCCCGAGGGGACGCCCTCGCAGGCCTCGAGGAGGGCGTTGCCCGCCACGAGGAAGAAGATCCCGACGACGATCGAGGCGATGAGCAGGACCGCGCCGACGATGATCCCGGCGAGGGCGAAGCCGTTCTTGTAGCCGGCCTTCTTCGACTTGACCAGCGCGACGATGCTCAGGACCACACCGATCAGCGACGTGCAGGTGAGGATGGACAGCACGAGGCCCACGATGCCCAGCGTCTTGCCGGGGTCGGTCGCGGGGGCGGTCGCGCCGTACCCCTGGGGGGCGGGTGCCTGCGGTGCACCGTACTGGGGCGCCTGCGGCGCGCCGGAAGCCGGTGCGCCGTACTGGGGCGCCTGGGGTGCCTGGCCGGCAGCCGGGTCCTGGGGGGCGCCGTAGGGGTCGGGCGTGCCGGACGGGTTCTGCTCGGGGTTGGACATGTCGCTCCTCGTGGTGCGGGCAGGGTTCGCGGCCCAGTATGGCGTGCCCGGTGACCCTGGACAACGGGTGCTCACACCGTGTCGGGCGTGACGTCGTCGGGCCTGTGACGAGCCGACCGGATGTGAAGGTCTCGTGGCGTCGACGATCTCGTGGCGGACAAAACCTACGCTTGCGTAGGTTGTACGGGTACTGTCGGTCACGTTCGCGACGAAACCACCCGTCGGATGCGCTGCCTCCGGGCGCCGCGTCTGCGACCACGAGAGGCCATCCTTTGACGCTCGACGCCACCGCTCCTGGCCGCACGCAGTCTCCGCGTGAACGCCAGGTCAGCGAGTTCACCGCCCTCACCCGCACCGTCCAGGAGCTCGGCCTCATGCGCCGCCGCTACGGCTACTACTGGACCAAGTTCGCCGTCCTGCTCACGCTGCTCGCCGCGACCGGGGTAGCCTTCGTGCTCATCGGCGAGTCCTGGTGGCAGATGGGCATCGCCGCGCTGCTCGCCGTGCTCCTCACGCAGACCGCCTTCCTCGGCCACGACGCTGCGCACCGCCAGATCTTCCGGTCGGGCGGCTGGAACGACTGGGCGAGCCTGGTGGTCGCCAACCTGCTGGGCGGCCTGTCCTACGGCTGGTGGCAGCACAAGCACTCGCGTCACCACGCCAAGCCCAACACGCGTGGCGGCGACCCGGACATGATCAACGGCGTGCTCGTGTGGGAGACCGAGACGCTCACCGAGACCAAGAGCGGGCTGCGCGCCTGGTTCGCGGCACGCCAGGGGTACCTGTTCTTCCCCCTGCTGCTGCTCGAAGGCCTCAACCTGCACGTCTCGGGGATCAAGACCATCTTCGGCCGAGGGCCGGTCAAGCGCCGCACCGTGGAGATCGTCTTCGTCGTGGCCCGCCTCGGCGGGTACCTCGCGGCGGTGTTCCTGGTCCTGCCGGTGGGGATGGCCTTCGCGTTCCTCGGCGTCCAGCTCGGCCTGTTCGGGGTGCTCATGGGGGCGTCCTTCGCGCCCAACCACAAGGGCATGCCGACCGTCGCACCCGACGTCAAGATCGACTTCCTGCGTCGTCAGGTGCTCATGTCCCGCAACATCACGGGCGGGCGCTGGGTCGACGTCGCGATGGGCGGCCTGAACTTCCAGATCGAGCACCACCTCTTCCCGAGCATGCCGCGTCCCTCGCTGCGCAAGGTCCGTCCGATCGTCAAGGAGTTCTGCGCCGAGCGGGGCATCCTCTACACCGAGACGACCCTCGTGGACTCGTACCGGATCGTGGTCCGGTACCTGAACCGGGTGGGCCTCGCGGCCCGCGACCCGTTCCAGTGCCCCCTCACGGCTCAGTACCGTTCGGTACGCTGAGCCTGCGGGCTGTCGACTCCGGCTGGCTCGCGCGACATCGGGCGACGGAGCCCCACGGCGACGCGCCGCGACTCGGCGCGGCACACGCAGTAGGGGATGATAGAGACGTGAATTCACGGAAGGCCCGATTTGTCCTGTTCGCCTCGACCCTCGCCCTGACCACGTCCCTGCTGGCCGCCTGCGGCGACGGCGACGTGACGGGTGAGCGGCCCGAGGTCCAGACCGAGGACCTGCGTGCCGCGGCGGTCGACCAGATCGCGCCCGTGCTCGTCCTGACCTCGACCGACCCCGCCGAGCTGGCGCTCACGGCGAGCCAGTCGTTCTTCTCGCGGGCCCCCGTCGTGGTCCTGGCCGACGCGGACGACGAGACCGCGCAGGACGCCGCCGCAGCCGCTGCGCTCGAGCTGCACGCTCCGGTCCTGCTCATGGGCGGGGCGATCGCCGACAGCGGGCTCGCGAAGGAGATCGAGCGCCTCGGCGCCGTCACCGCGGTCGTCGTGACGCCGGACCGGGCGCCGAACGTGGATGCGGCCGGGGTCGTGACGGCGGGAGCGGCCGCCGTGCCCGCGGCGTCGAGCGAGGATCTCGAGCAGGAGGCGAAGGGCTCGGTCGAGGCCATCGCCCCTTCCCTCGACGCGGTCGCGCTCGACGCAGGTGCTCTCGTCGAGACCGTGGACGGTGGGACCGAGATCGACGAGAACGACCTCGCAGAGGTGCGCGCCCAGCTCCCCGACACCGCGTCACCCCGCCTCCTGACGGAGGTCCTCGCGCTCGTCGACGAGGCGCCGGGTCAGACGGCGGCCCTCGCGACCGCGCAGGCCGCCGGGGTGGTTCCGTTCGCGGTCGCCGGCGGGGACCCGCGGGCGACGAGCGCATCGGTCCAGGCCATGGCCAAGGCCAAGGCGCTGGCCGTCGTCGGGATCGGTGAGTCGTTCGGCACCGTCGAGGACCTCACGGCGCGCGTGCGCGCCGCGGAGACGGGCGTGGAGCTCGCCGGGGGCGGGCAGCTCGTGTCCGCGGGCAAGCGCTACGTGGTGCTGCCCTCGACCACGGTCCCGTCGACGCCTGCCAGGACCGCGGAGATGGTCGAGAAGGCGGCGGCCCGCGCCGAGCCGTACGTCGCGGTCGCGACCGCGGAGGGCGACCAGACGGTGACGGTCCCGACGGTCGAGCTCGTCGTGACGGAGTCGTCCGGGGCTGCGGGCAAGGATGGCAACTACTCGACCGAGCTCGCGGTCGAGGCGGTCCGTCCTGCGGTGCAGGCCGCGCTGGACGCGGGGCAGCAGGTGCTCCTCGAGATCCAGCCCGGCCGGGCGACGTTTGCCGACCAGGTCGAGCGGTACGCCGACCTGCTCGCGCTGCCCGGCGTGGGCGTCTCGCTCGACCTCGACGCACGACGCGCGGGCGGGACGGTGAAGAAGGACGGCGAGGTTCCCGCTGAGGAGATCAACGAGGTCGTCTCCTCGCTGGAGAGCCTCGTGAAGGCCAAGGCGCTGCCGCAGAAGCTGCTGGTCGTGCACGCCTCGACGCCGAGGTCGGTGACGAACATGGGGGCTCTCGTCACGACGAGCGACTCGGTCGTCGTCGTGGTGCACTCCGACGTCGCGGGGTCCTACGCCGCCCGGACCAAGGCCTGGGAGACACTCACGGCCGGGGCGCCGGGAGCGTTGCGCTGGGGTCGGACCGACCTCGTGGGCGAGGTGACGCCCGAGCGGGCCGCGACCACGGAGCCCGTCACGCCGGATCCTCTCGTCGTCGTCGTCGAGTAGGTCGGGCTCGCCGCGCCGTCGCGTTCTTGTCTCCCTCAGCCGGGCCGGTTACGGTATGTCGGCCAGCACAGACGAATCGATTCGATTCGGTCGCTTCGAGACAACCACGACGACGAGGTCCCCGATGGTCGCCATCATTCCCCAGCCCCTGCAGGTCGACTCCCGGGCGGGAGACGACGCGCTCCGGCTCGAAGGGGCCGTCGTCGTCGCTGGTCCCTCCGCGGCCGAGCAGCACGTCGCCGCGTACGCGGCCGAGCTCCTGACGCGTGCGGCAGGCACACCGGTCACCGTGGCGGACGCCCTGCCCGACGGCGCCCCCGCCGTCGAGCTGCGTCTCGCCGAGGACGCGGGCCCAGCGGGGTCGGTCAGCCCGGAGCGCCACACGATCGAGGTGAGCGGGTCGAGGGCCGTGCTGACGGCTGCCCTGCCGGTCGGTCTGTTCGACGCCGTGCAGACCCTCCGCCAGCTCGTGACCGAGGGGGAGCACGGCGCCGAGGTGGGCGCCGTCGTCGTGCGGGACGCCCCCCGCTACGCCTGGCGCGGCCTCTCGCTCGACATCGCCCGCAACTTCTTCCCGCTCGAGCAGCTCGAGCTCGTGATCGACGTCCTCGCGTCGTACAAGCTCAACGTCCTGCACCTGCACCTCACGGACGACCAGGGGTGGCGCATCGAGACGCCGTCGCGCCCCGAGCTCGCGAAGCTCTCGTCCGACACCTCGACGAGCGGCAAGGCCGGGGGCCACCTGAGCCTCGCGGACTTCCGCCGCCTGCAGGACTACGCCGCGGACCGCTTCGTGACCGTCGTCCCCGAGATCGACCTGCCCGGGCACACCAACGCCGCGACGGCGGTCTACGGCGAGCTGCGCGCCGACGGGCAGCGCACCGCCAGGTACGAGGGCATCGAGGTCGGGTTCTCGCAGCTCACCTACGACCTGCCCGCGACCGAGCCCTTCCTGCGCGACGTCCTCGGAGACATCGCCGCGATCACGGACGGCGACTACATCCACGTCGGTGGCGACGAGGCCCTGACCCTCGGGGCGGAGGAGTACGCGAAGTTCATCGCGCTGCTCGAGGAGATCGTGCTCGGCACGGGCAAGAAGGTCGTCACCTGGCAGGAGGCCGCGCAGGCCGACACCCGGCCCGAGACCCTGGTCCAGTACTGGGACACCCGCACCGACGTCGCCCCCTTCCTGGCCGCTGCCGAGCGTGGCTCGCGCTTCATCATGTCCCCCGGCAACCACGCGTACCTCGACATGAAGTACACCGCCGAGTACCCCCTGGGGCAGGACTGGGCCGGGCTGATCGAGCTGCGCACCGCGTACGACTGGGACCCCGCCGAGATCATCCCGGGGCTGCCCGCCGACCAGGTCGAGGGGGTCGAGGCCGCGATCTGGACCGAGACGCTGTCGACCCAGGACGAGCTGTTCCACATGCTGCTGCCCAGGCTGTCCGCCGCCGCCGAGGTCGCCTGGACCGCTCCCGAGCGCAAGGACTGGGAGGACTACCGTCGCCGCGTCGTGAGCGAGGCCGCGACGTGGCGCCGTGAAGGGCTCCCGTTCCACGAGACCCCGCAGGTCGACTGGTCCTAGCGGACCGCTCGGGGCCGAGCATGCGGTCGACCGCATGCCCGGCCCCCGCCTCGGCCCCGGCCCCGGGTCCGCGTCCAGCCCCGGGGCTCGCTAGATCCAGCTCGGCAGCCACATGTGCAGGCGCCAGAACCACTCGGGGACGTCCATGGCCGTCCAGATCGGGTAGAAGAAGATGCTCATCACCACGATCACGGTCATGAGCGCGGTCACCCCCCAGATCACCCAGCCCCTGGCCGAGGGGAGCCGCTCGGTGCGTTCGAGCAGGACCGTCACGACGTAGACGAGCGCGAGGACCACCCACGGCGTGAACACGATCGCGTAGAACGTGAAGATCGTGCGGTCCGGGTACGCGAACCAGGGGAGCCAGCCCGCGACGAGGCCGCTGAGGACGGCCGTGGCCCGCCAGTCCTTGCGCCACACCAGGAGCACCACGGTCGCGACGACCGCGAGGGCCGCCGACCACCACAGGACCGGGTTCCCGAGCGACGTGACGACGCGCGCGCACTCGTCGTAGCCGCAGCCCGTCACACCGTCGGACCCGTCGCGGTAGTAGAACGACGTCGGGCGCCACTGGACCAGCCAGCCGATGGGCTTGGAGGCGTACGCGTGCTCGGCGCTGAGCCCGGTGTGGAAGTCCATCATCTTCTGGTGGTACGCCCACAGCGACCGCAACGACTCGGGGAGCCACTGCACGCCCTCGCCCGGGTGCTCCGCGGCCCAGTCCCGCAGGTACGCGCTCGGCGAGCGGAACCAGGAGAACCACGTGGCCAGGTAGGTGAGCGCCGCGGTGGGCAGCATGATCAGGGCGGCGGGGACGGCGTCGAGCAGGAGCGCGTCCTCCCACCACCGCTTGATCCCGACGGCGCGGCGCGCGCTCGCGTCCCACAGCACCGACAGCAGGGCGAAGACCGCGAGGAAGTACAGCCCGGACCACTTGACCCCGCACGCGAGGCCGAGCGAGACCGCCGCCGCGAAGCGCCACCACCGCCACCCGAGCCACGGCCCGTACCGACCGATCTCCTGGCCCGCATCGAGGATCGCCCCCACCTTGTCGGCGAGCCGCCGCCTCGCCTGCTCGCGGTCCAGCAGCAGGAAGCCGAACGCGACGAGCACCCAGAACATGAGGAAGTTGTCGAGGAGCCCCGTGCGCGAGTGCACGATCGCCATGCCGTCGATCGCGAGCAGCCCGCCCGCGAGGATGCCCATCGCGGTCGACGCGAACAGGCGGCGCGCGATCCGGGCCAGGAGGAACACCGCGAGCACGCCGACCAGCGCGGTCGAGATGCGCCACGACCACGGGTTCTCGGCGCCCCCGAAGAGCTGCATGCCGCCCGCGATCATCCACTTGCCCAGGGGAGGGTGGACCACGTAGTCGGGCACGCTCAGGAAGGTGTCGACGTTCCCGGCCTCGAACGCCGGGTTGGGCTCGTCCGGCCACTTTGCCTCGAACCCCACCCGCAGCAGGGTGTACGCCTGCTTGACGTAGTACGTCTCGTCGAAGACGAGGGTGCCGGGGCGCCCCAGGTCCCACAGGCGCAGCACACCGGCGAGCAGCGCGACGAGCCCGGGGCCGAGCCAGCCCCACAGCCGGTCCTTCGACGTCGCCCCGAGCGCGAGGCGGCGCGCGCCGAGCAGCGTGAGCAGCAGGCGGTCGCGGGCGGGCAGGGCCGGGTCCGGTGCGTCGGTCGCCTCGACCGCCTCGGCCCGGGGTGCCGGGAACGGGTCGTCGGTCGCGGGGGCGGGGACGGCCGGCGTCGGGTCCGAGGAAGGCTGGGGCACGTCGGCCATCGTAGGACGTGGAACGCTAGGGGGTATGAGCAACGCCCGCCCCACGCCCGCGTCCACCCCCGAGTCGCCCGCCCCCCTGCCCGACGGCGCCGCACCGGTCCGGGCCGCAGCGCACCCCGCCGAGGTGGGCGAGCACGTGGGAGGCGACGCGCCCGAGGCGCGCGACGGCGTCGGGCCGGAGGACGAGACCTCCACGGCGAGGGACGACGAGACCCCGGACGAGCAGGAGCCGGTCGGGCGCGGTGCCAAGGACGACGGGCATCTCGTCCTGGCCGCGACACCCATCGGCAACGTCGAGGACGCGAGCCCGCGGCTGAGACGCCTCCTGGCGGAGTCCGCGGTCGTCGCGGCCGAGGACACGCGCCGGCTGCACGCCCTCGCCACGCGCATGGGCGTGTCGATCGGCGGGCGCGTCGTGAGCTATCACGAGCACAACGAGGTCGAGCGGGCCGACGAGCTGCTCGACGTCGTCGAGGGCGGTGGCACGGTCGTGATCGTGACCGACGCCGGCATGCCCTCCGTCTCGGACCCCGGTTACCGCGTCGTGACGCGGGCCGTCGAACGCGACCTGCCCATCACCTCGGCCCCCGGCCCCAGCGCGGTCCTCACCGCGCTCGCGCTGTCGGGGCTGCCGACCGACCGCTTCTGCTTCGAGGGCTTCCCGCCGCGCAAGCCCGGCGAGCGGGCGCGCACGTTCGATGCGCTCGCGCGCGAGCCCCGGACCATGGTCTTCTTCGAGGCCCCGCACCGGATCGACGACACGCTCGCCGCGATGGCCGAGGGCTTCGGCGCAGACCGGCCCGCGGCGGTGTGCCGCGAGCTGACCAAGACGTACGAGGAGGTCCTGCGCGGCACGCTCGGCGAGCTCGCGGCCGAGGCCGCCGACCGCCAGCTCCGTGGAGAGATCTGCGTCGTCGTGGCCGGGGCACCGGCGCGCGAGGCCGTGTCCGTCGAGGAGCTCGTCGCCGAGGTCCTGGCCAGGGTCGCCGCAGGGGAGCGTCTCAAGGAGGCCGTCGCCGAGGTCGCGACCGCCGCGGGAGTGCCCAAGCGCGACCTGTACGCGGCGGCGCTCGCAGCGCGCAAGGCCTGACGGGAGCCGTGTGTCAGAACGAGCGTGACCCCGGGCCACGCTCGTTCTGACAACCCTCACGCCTCGGTCGAGCGCACCAGCTCGACGCCCGCCGCCGCGAGCTCGACCCGGGCCGCCTCGCCGAGCTCGGCCGACACCGGCACCGTGAGGTCCGTCAGGACCCGGGTCGCGAGCCCCAGCGCGTGCGCGTCGAGCGCGGTCGCCCGGACGCAGTGCGACTCCGCGATCCCGACGACGTCGGCCGACGCGACGCCCGCCTCCTGGAGGATCTGCGCGAGGGAGCGGCCCTCGCCGTCGACCCCCTCGAAGCCCGAGTACGCCGCCTGGTACTCGCCCTTCTTGACGCTCGCATCGGGAGCGAGGTCCGCGAGGGCCGGGTGCAGCTCGGCGTTCGGCGTGCCCGCGAGGCCGTGCGGCGGCCACGTGTCGACGAAGTCGGGAACCTCGGGGGCCGTCGCGAAGTGGTGGCCCGGGTCGACGTGCCAGTCCTGGGTCGTCACCACGAGGTCGTAGCCCGCGCGGTGCTCGGCGGCGAAGACCGCGATGGCCTCGGCGACCGCGTCGCCGCCCTCGACCGCGAGCTCACCACCCTCGCAGAACGTGGGCTGGACGTCGACGACGATCAGGGCGCGGCCCGTGGCCGGGGTGTCGGTGCTGGTCATGGCACCACTCTGCCACCGCCTGGTGGGGCGGGGAACGCTCGTGGTTCGTAGGCTGGGTCGAGATCCGCCGGCGGACCTCGTCGGACGGTCCGAGCGAAGGAGCCCGACGATGAGCACCACAGGCGCGACCGACCGCCCGAGCCCGACCGAGCAGGCGACCGAGCCTGCGCCGGCGCCGTCCGCGGGACCCGCGCCGGGGGAGCGGCCCGTCGGGTACTGGCTCAAGCTCGTCGACCGGCTGATCGACCAGAGCTTCGACGACGTCTTCCTGCGCACCGGCCTCACCCGCCGCCACTGGCAGGTCCTCAACATGATCCGCGACGGCGTCTCGGACGCCACGACGGTCGACAGCGTCCTGTCGCCGTTCGCGACGCCCGGCGGTACCGGGGTGGCCACGGGCCAGGCGGCCGGGGTCACCGCCGAGATCTCCGACCTGCGGACCCGAGGCTGGGTCGCTCAGGGAGGATCGGGTTGGGAGGTGACGGTCGCGGGCCAGCACGCCTACCACGACCTGCTCGACGCCGTCTCGATCTCGCGCGAGCGGCTCGCCGAGGGCATCACGCGCGAGCAGTACGACCAGACGATCGCGACCCTCGAGCAGATGGCCCGCAACCTCGGGTGGGCACCGGGGACCTGAGCCTAAGGACGGCGGGCGCGGGCGCGCGCCTGTGGATCACGCCGCCGAGGGGACCCGGACCGCGTACCCTGACGGCGCGAGCCGCACCGGTCAGGGGAACGGTCCTGCCCGACGGCGCCGCGCACGCCCGCCGTCCACGGTCGCCGCCCGCGCCCGCCGCTCACGAGACACCGCCGCCCGACGAGACACCGAGGACCGACCATGCTTCACGACGAGGCCCTTCGCGCCGTCCAGGACCCGGCAGCCCCGGCGAGCGTGCTCGCCCAGGTCGCGGCCGAGCACCCCGACCTGCGCCCGCGCGTCGCCGCGCACCCCGGCGCCTACCCCGACCTGCTCTCCTGGCTCGCGGCCTGGGGCGACCCGGCCGTCGACGCCGCGCTCGCGGCCCGTGCGCAGGAGGGGGCCGACGCGCCCCGGTTCGCCTCGCCCTACGCACCCCGCCCCGCCGCGACGGCGTACCCGACCGCACCACGTCCCGCTGCGACGTACCCGACGGCGACCCACCCCGCCGCGATGTACCCGGGCGGGGCGCCCTACGCCGTCGGGCCGCAGGTCGCCGCAGCCCACGGGCCGCAGCCCTCGGCCCAGCGGCGGGCCCGCGTCACCCTGCTCGCCGTGCTCGCAGGCCTGGTCCTGGTGCTCCTCGTGGCGCTCGTCGTGTTCCTGGCCACGACCGGCGGAACCCCGTCCGCCGCGCCCGCGGCCCCGGCAGAGCCAGGCCGGAGCGCCTCGCCCGGCACCTCGCCGGCGCCCGATGACCAGGGCTCGGCGTCGGACGCGCCCGCGGACGCGACGCCCGACCACGGCCTCCTCGCCGGGGCCGGCGACCCGGCTGCCCCCGTGACGATCGAGGTCTACGTCGACTACATGTGTCCCATCTGCGGCCAGTTCGAGGAGATCAACGGCCCGGGTCTCACTGCCCTGCGGGAGGGAGGGAGCGCCCGCGTGGTCGTCCATCCCGTCGCGATCCTCGACCGCTACTCGCAGGGCTCGCGGTACTCGACGCGCGCGGCCGCATCGGCCGCCTTGGTCGCCGACCGGGCCCCTGACGCGTTCCAGGACTTCCACGCCGGTCTCCTCGCGGGACAGCCGGAGGAGGGGACGGCAGGACTGAGCGACGGGCAGATCGCGGACGTCGCCCGTGCGGCGGGAGTGCCCGAGGATGTCGTCGCCGAGATCGCCGACGGCAGCGCGTCCCAGTTCGCGAGCTGGGTCGCCGCGGCCACCGGCACCGCGACGGGCGACCCGGCCCTCGCGGGCCCGCGAGGCTTCGGCACGCCGACCATCGTGATCGACGGCGAGCGCTGGGAAGGGGACTGGACCGACCCGCAGGCGCTCACGCAAGCGGTCGAGGGCGAGTCCGTCTGAGCCCGTCGTCCGACCCCGCGGACCGGCCGACGCCCCGGCGCGGGGCAGGCGTACCCTGCCATGCATGCCACGCGAGATGGAGTTCCGCCGGATCCCCGGCCTGCCCCCCTACGTCTTCACGATCATCGACTCGCTCAAGCTCGAGGCACGCCGCGCCGGGCGCGACGTGATCGACCTGGGCTTCGGCAACCCCGACCTGCCGAGCCCGCAGATCGCGGTCGACAAGCTCGCGGAGGCGGTCCACAACACGCGCAACCACCGCTACTCGGCGTCGCGCGGCATCCCCAAGCTGCGCCAGGCGGCGGCGGACATGTACCAGCGCAGGTTCGGCGTGACGCTCGACCCCGACACCGAGATCATCTCGACCATCGGCGCCAAGGAGGGGTTCAGCCACCTCATGTGGGTGCTGCTGCAGCCGGGCGACGCCGCGATCGTGCCGACTCCCAGCTACCCCATCCACATCTGGGGCCCGTACTTCGCGGGGGCCGACGCCCGGCAGGTCGCGATCGGTGACGGCACGGACGCGGCCGGGTATATCGACCGCGTGATGGAGTCGTGGGAGTACGGGTGGCCCAAGGCGCGGGTCGTCGTGCTGTCCTTCCCGCACAACCCGACCACGACGATCGCGACCAAGGAGGACCTGCAGCGCCTGGTCGACTGGGCCCGCGAGCGCGACGTGGTCCTGGTGCACGACCTCGCATACGCCGACATGACGTTCGACGGCTGGCGTCCGCCCTCGATCATGGAGTGCGACGGGGCCAAGGAGGTCGCGGTCGAGCTCTACTCGATGACCAAGTCGTACTCGATGGCGGGCTGGCGCGTGGCGTTCCTCGTGGGCCGCCCGGACGTCGTGGGCGCGCTCGCCAAGCTCAAGTCCTACCTGGACTACGGCACGTTCCAGCCCATCCAGATCGCGGCGACCGTCACCCTCAACGAGGCCCTCGACTTCCCCACGGAGGTCTCGGCGGTCTACGAGTCGCGCCGCAACACGCTGTGCGACGGCCTGGACCGCATCGGGTGGGACATCCACCGGCCGAAGGGCACCATGTTCGCGTGGGCGCGCATCCCCGAGCCGTACCGCGAGATGGGGTCGATCGAGTTCGCGACGCACGTGATCGAGGAGTGCGACGTCGCGGTCTCGCCCGGCGTCGGGTTCGGCCCGGGCGGCGACGGGTTCGTGCGGTTCGCGCTCATCGAGAACGAGCAGCGCACGGCGCAGGCGATCCGGAACCTCAAGAAGGGCCTGACGCGGTTGCAGTAGCGGCCGGTCCGACGGCGGAGCGCACCCGGGGGCGCTCCGGCGTCGGGCGAGGGGCGAGGGCGCCGCGTGCTGCGGCGCACGATCGCTGCGACGATGAGCGAACCCCGTCCCGGAGGTGAGGCGCCCGTGAGGCAGAGACCGTCCGTCGTGCTGCTCGTGGCAGTGCTCGGCCTCGCGGCCGCGTGCTCGGGCGGCCCCGCCCCCGGGCCGAGCGTGGTGACGACGGCCCCGCCGGTCCCGACGCCCACCTCCTCGCCCGCTCCCGGCGGGGGGACGACGGTGGTCCCGACGGTCGGCACGACGGCGATCGCACTGGTCGACGACCTCGCGTCCCCCTGGGGTCTGGCGGCCCTCCCGGACGGGCGGCTGGTCGTGACGTCGCGCGACGAGGGGACCGTGAGCCTCCTGGACCTGGCGGCGGGCACGGTCGCCGTGGTCTCGGGTCCTGGCGCCGAGGCGCTCACGTCCGGGACCGACCACGGAGGCGAGGGGGGACTGCTGGGCGTCGCGGTCTCGCCGACCTTCTCGGCCGACGGCACGGTCGTGGTCTACCGGACCGGCGCGGACGGCAACGAGGTGCTGCGCGGGACCCTCGACCCGGGTGCGGCCGTGCTCGGCGAGCTGACGACCGTCGTGGACGGCATCCCGAAGGCGGGCAACCACAACGGCGGGCAGGTCGCGTTCGGGCCCGACGGGTTCCTGTACGTCGCGACGGGAGACGCGGCCGAGCCGGGGGCCGCGCAGGACCCGGGCTCGCTCGCGGGCAAGATCTTGCGGCTCACGCTCGACGGCGAGGCAGCGCCGGGCAACCCGGACGGCTCGCGCGTGTGGAGCCTGGGCCACCGCAACGTGCAGGGCCTGGGCTGGGACGCGACGGGGCGGATGTTCGCGAGCGAGTTCGGGCAGAGCACGCTCGACGAGGTCAACGTGATCGTCCCGGGCGGCAACTACGGCTGGCCGGACCGCGAGGGGACGCTCGGCGGGACGGCGGCCGCGGACGGCACGGTGTTCGTCGACCCGGTCGCGACCTGGCCCACGACGGAGGCGAGCCCGAGCGGTCTCGCGGTCCTGCCCGACGGCGTCTACGTCGCGGGGCTGCGCGGCGAGCGCCTGTGGCGCCTCCCGTTCGCGTGGGGCGAGGACCAGACACCCGACGGCGCGGCCCCGCCCACGGCGTTCGGCGCACCCCAGGCCCTGCTCGCGGGGGAGTGGGGGCGGTTGCGGGCCGTGCTCCCGTTCCCCTCCCCGGGACCGGGCCGGCCGTGGTCGCTGCTCGTGCTGACGAACGAGACGGACGGGCGCGGGAGCCCGTCCGCGGGCGACGACCACCTGCTGCGGGTCGACCTGACGACCCGCTGAACGGGTGCGTCGCCCTCGGTGGTCCGGGGCGTCGCCCTCGGCATGGTCCTGGGACGGCGGCGCAGCAGCCGGGCCGAGCCAACTACGATGAGGACCATGCCTGACGCAGCCTCGGAGACCTTCTATCTCACGACCCCGATCTACTACGTGAACGACGCCCCGCACATCGGGCACGCGTACACGACGGTCGCGGCCGACGTCGTCACCCGCTGGCACCGCCAGCGCCAGGAGCCCGTGTGGTTCCTGACGGGGACGGACGAGCACGGGCAGAAGGTCATGCGCACGGCCGAGGCCAACGGCGTGACCCCCCAGGAGTGGGCGGACCGCCTGGTCGAGAGCTCGTGGAAGCCGGTCCTGCACACGCTCGACGCGCTCAACGACGACTTCATCCGCACCACCCAGCCGCGCCACACCGAGCGTGTACAGGCGTTCATCCAGGACCTGTACAACAAGGGCGAGATCTACGCGGGCTCGTACGAGGGCCCGTACTGCGTGGGCTGCGAGGAGTACAAGCTCCCGGGCGACCTGGTCGACGGCACGGGCGAGCACGAGGGCCAGAAGCTCTGCCCCATCCACGGCAAGCCCGTGGAGATGCTCTCCGAGCAGAACTACTTCTTCAAGATGAGCGCGTACCAGGACCGCCTGCTCGCGCTCTACGAGGCGCACCCCGAGTTCGTCCAGCCGGCCAGCGCCCGCAACGAGGTGCTCGCGTTCGTCAAGGGCGGGCTCCAGGACCTGTCGATCTCGCGCAACACGTTCGACTGGGGCATCCCCATCCCGTGGGACACCACGCACGTGCTCTACGTGTGGTTCGACGCGCTGCTCAACTACGCGACCGCCGTCGGGCTGGACAGCGACGACCCCGAGCAGCAGGCCAAGTTCGCGGCCACGTGGCCCGCGAGCGTGCACCTCGTCGGCAAGGACATCCTGCGCTTCCACGCGGTGATCTGGCCCGCGATGCTCATGGCCGCGGGCCTGCCCCTGCCCAAGACCGTGTTCGCGCACGGCTGGCTCCTGGTCGGCGGCGAGAAGATGAGCAAGTCGAAGCTCACGGGCATCGCGCCGAGCCAGATCATCGACCACTTCGGGTCCGACGCCTTCCGCTACTACTTCATGCGCGCCATCGCGTTCGGCCAGGACGGGTCGTTCTCGTGGGAGGACCTCGCCGCCCGCTACAACGCGGAGCTCGCGAACGGGTTCGGCAACCTGGCCTCGCGCGTCGCGGCCATGGTCGGCAAGTACTACGGCGGCGTGCTGCCGCTCGCGGGCCCCGCGGGCCCGGCCGAGCAGGCGCTCGAGCAGGTCGCCGCCCAGGCGGTCGCAGCCGCCGAGAAGGCGATCGACGCGCTCGCGATCCACGAGGCCATCAACGCGGTGTGGACGCTGGTCGACGCCACGAACCTGTACCTCACGGAGCAGGAGCCGTGGAAGGTCGCCAAGGCCGACGAGGAGAAGCTGCCCGACGGCGGATCGACGCAGGAGGGCCGTCTCGCCACGATCCTCGTCACGGCCGCCGAGGCCCTGCGCTCGCTCGCGGTCCTGCTGCACCCGATCACCCCGAAGGCCGCCCAGGCGCTCTGGGCCTCGCTCGGTGCCGAGGCGCCGCTCGGTGCGCTCGCGGTCCAGCCGGTCGACGGCGCCGCCCGCTTCGGTGCGCTCCCCGCGGGGACCACGGTCACCAAGGGCGCGTCGCTGTTCCCGCGGCTCGAGGACCCGGTCGTCGAGGGCGCCTGACCGTGGCCCGCAAGCGTGAGCGCGGGTGGCCGCCCGCCCCCGAGGCGTTGCCGCTGCCCGTGGTCGACGACCACACGCACCTCGAGTCGATCGCGGGCGTCCTGCCCGACGTCGACGAGGAGGGGCGAGCGGTCCCCGTCCCCACGGTCGCGCAGCATCTCGAGGACGCGGCCCGGGTCGGCGTGGACCGCATGGTCCAGGTCGGCTGCGACCTGCCCTCGGCCCGCCTCACGGACACCCTGGTGCGTGAGCACCGGGCGCTGGTCGGGGCGATCGCGATCCACCCGAACGAGGCGACCCTGCACGCAGGCGTCACGGAGGTGGGGCCCGACGGGCTGACGCCGACGCCCGAGGCACGTCACGCCGTCGGGCTCGACGACGCGATCGCGGAGATCGCCGCGATCGCTCGCGGCAACGACCGGATCCGCGCGATCGGCGAGACGGGCATGGACCTGTTCCGTACGGGTCCCCAGGGCGCGGCGGTCCAGCGCGCGTCGTTCCGCGCGCACGTCGCGCTCGCCAAGGAGCTCGGGCTCCCGATCCAGATCCACGACCGGGACGCGCACGCCGAGGTCATCGAGGTCCTGCTCGCCGACGGTGCGCCCGAGCGGACGGTCTTCCACTGCTTCTCGGGCGACGCCGAGATGGCGCGGCTGTGCGCCGCGCAGGGCTGGTACCTGTCGTTCGCCGGTCCGGTGACCTTCGGGGCCAACGACGAGCTGCGGGCGGCCCTGGCGGCGGTCCCGCTCGGACAGGTCCTCGTCGAGACCGACGCGCCCTACCTCACGCCGCACCCGTACCGCGGGCGGCCCAACGCGCCCTACCTCCTGCCGCACACCGTGCGCACCGTCGCCGCTGTCACGGGGTCGCCCCTCGTCGAGGTCTGCGAACGGCTGAGCGCGACCGCCGAGCAGGTCTACGGACCCTGGTGACCCGGGCCTGACCGACGCGACGGGGCGTCGTCGGCGACGACGCGCCGGACGGGCTTCCCCCGGGGGTCGCGTATCCATTACGGTCTGCATGTCCGTGATGCCCGGTGCATCGCGGGCCGGGATGCGAGAAGAACGGATGGTTCACGTGGTCGGTCGCGCGAGCGCCCTCAGGGACTCCCTGACGGGCAGGCGGCGCTTGGTCGCGCAGGCGGCAGTCCTCGCGACCGTGGTCGGTGCGACCGGGGTCTTCGCGCTCGCCCACAAGTCGGTGACGATCGACCTCGACGGCGAGGTCCGCACCGTGAGCGCCTACGGTTCCACGGTCGGCGAGCTGCTGGCGTTCCAGAAGATCGCGGTCAAGGACGGTGACCTCGTCGAGCCGGCGACCACGGTCGCGGCGAGCGACGGAGGCACGATCGTCGTCCGGACGAGCCGTGAGGTCTCCCTCGAGCTCGACGGGGAGCCGCAGACCTTCGTCACGACCGCGAGCACCGTGGGGGAGCTCATCAGCGCCCTCGGCCCGCGAGCCGAAGGTGCCAAGACGTCGGCGTCACGCTCCCAGTCGATCGGGCGTGAGCAGATCCGCGTGTCGACGCTCAAGACGGTCCACGTCGCCGTGGACGGCGGGATCGTCTCGGCCACCACGGCCGAGGCGTCGGTCCAGGGGGTCCTGGACCACGCGGGGATCGTCCTGGCCGCGGGGGATGCGGTCTCGGTGCCCCTCGGTGCCGCGGCGGTCGACGGCATGCTCATCCTGGTCACCCGCGCAGCGCAGGGCGCGGCAACCGTCACGGAATCGCTGCCCTTCGCCACGGAGGAGGTCAAGGACCCCTATCTCCCGCAGGGGCAGCGCAACGTCCGGACCTCCGGCAAGGTCGGCGAGGCGATCACGACCTACGAGATCCAGACGGTCGGAGGGGCCGAGGTCTCGCGGACGGTGCTCGAGCGGACCGTCGTCCGTGAGCCGCGCACCGAGGTCGTCGTGGTCGGCACGCTCGACCCGTCGACGATCAAGGTCGACCCGGGTTCCTCCAAGGCGATCGCCAAGTCGCTCGCCGCCCAGCGCGGCTGGGGCGACGACCAGTTCGCGTGCCTCGACCTGCTCTGGACGAAGGAGAGCAAGTGGAACGCGACCGCGGAGAACCGGTCGAGCGGTGCCTACGGCATCCCGCAGGCTCTCCCGGGGTCCAAGATGGCCAGCGCAGGAGCCGACTGGCGGACCAACCCCGCGACCCAGATCACCTGGGGTCTGGGGTACATCGAGGGGCGGTACGGCACGCCCTGCGGAGCGTGGAGCCACTCGCAGGCCAAGGGGTGGTACTGACCGCTCGCGGAGGCGCCGACGTTCTCGGGAAACTGTGAAGGTTTCACCCACGAGCCGCGTATCACGCCCGTGACATAGGTGGAGGAAAGCGGACAGAACCATCCCGGGACGCGTGTCGCAGGGTTGGCACCGGATAACGGATCGGTTACGGTCAACTGTCGCGCGCTGCTGCCCGTCCTGTCGTCACCCGCTCATCGCCGGGTGCGGAACCCGCCCATCACCGGGGGCCCCAGGACCGGAGGGTGCGCGTCCTGCTGTGGTCCTGAGCACCGGGCCGTCGGCGGAAAACGACAGCCGGATCGGTCGTTTCGGACCCTGCGGTGGGACGCCCTCGGGCGACCCGCCCCGACGCTCCTCGGAGCGGCGGGACCGCCGGTGGCGCACCGCGCCGCCCGAACTCCGTGCCCGGGAGGCTCGACGACTGGACTCGAGTGAAGAACCCCCTAGACCGGACCGCACACGCGGCCAGCGCCACTGCCCCCGTTTCTTCGACTTCTGATGGTGTCGAGGCTGAGGCCTCCGCCACTCCTGCTTCGCGGCGTCGCCGTTGGCCCTTGATCGCCGGTGCGACTGCTGTCGCGCTCGTGGCGACGGGTGCGGTTGCCTATGGTTCCGCGAAGAAGACCGTCGAGCTCGATGTCGATGGTGAGATCACGACGGTGAGCACGTTCGCCGGCTCGGTCGAGGGTCTCCTCGCCGAGGAGGGTGTGCGTGTCACCGACAAGGACTTGATCGCTCCTGCGGGTGATGCGGCGCTGAAGAACGGTGCTGACGTCGTCGTGCGGTACGGGCGTCAGGTGACCGTGCAGACCGATGGTCAGCAGAGCGACGTGTGGGTCACGGCTCTGGACGCGGACGAGGCGCTCGACACGCTCTCTGGTCGTGGCGCGGACGTGCGCCTGGTCGCCTCCCGCTCCGGCGCCGACGGCCGTGCGGCGCTGCCGCTGCGCCTCGACGCGAACGGGCCCGTGACCGTCGTGGCCGACGGCCAGACCACGACGGCCCCTGACGGCAGCATCGGCGTCAACTCGATCCTCGACCAGCAGGGGGTCGTGCTCGGTGAGCAGGACCGCGTCTCGGTCGCCCGCGACGAGGCTGCGGACCCCGCGGTCTCCCTGGTCGTCCAGCGCGTCGCCGTGAGCGACGTCCCGACCGTCACGCCGATCCCCTTCGAGACGGTCACCGAGCAGGACGCGAACCGCTTCGCGGACCTGGACCCGGTCGTCAAGCAGGAGGGTGTCGAGGGCACCTCGACCAAGGTCGAGACCGTCACGACGGTCGACGGCGTCGAGGAGTCCCGCGCCCTGGTCTCCGACGGTGTGACGGCCGAGCCGGTCGCCAAGATCGTGGTGCAGGGCACCAAGGAGCGCCCGAAGCCCGCTCCGGCCCCCAAGGCCGCGGCGGCAGCCCCCAAGGCGAACGCACCGGCCGCCCCCGCCCCCGCCCCTGCGGCGGCTCCGAGCACGGTCGGCGGCGACGTCTGGGCCGCTCTCGCGAAGTGCGAGTCGGGTGGAAACCCCGCGACGAACACCGGCAACGGCTACTACGGCCTGTACCAGTTCTCGGCCGGTACCTGGAAGTCCATGGGCGGCTCCGGTCTCCCGTCGGACGCGTCCGCCGAGGAGCAGACGATGCGCGCCCAGATGCTCCAGGCGCGCTCGGGCTGGGGCCAGTGGCCCGCTTGCTCCAAGAAGCTGGGCCTGCGCTGAGCAGCAGGACGGCCTGACGGGCCCTGAGCCCGTCGCGCACGAGGGTGCGGTCGGCAGCGAGAGCTGCGGGCCGCACCCTTCGTCGTCCCCGAGGTGCGGCGGGCCGGTCCCGCCCCGAGCGGGCGGGCGGGCGGTGTGCGAGGTCTGCGGTCAGGTTCCCGCTTCGTCCTGTGACGTGTCCCGCGTGCTACCCGATCGACTTGGCGATCCATAACGAATCGGTTACGGTCGAGTGTCTCGCGTGCAGAGCTCACCAGAGTGTGGCAGCCGCGGGGGGTGTCGACCGGGAAGAAGTCCCGGGACGCCCGGACCGCCGGATCGGCTGGTCGAGAACCCGGAGCGACGTCGTCGCCCTCGCGCCCCGCGCGGACCGGGGAGAGCCCGTCAGGAGCCCATCGACCCCCCGTGCCCGGACAGCACGACGACTGGACCCGAGTGAAGAACCCCTTCCGCGACACCGTGAGCGCCCGGCGCCCGGCGCATCGCTCCGCCCCCGTTTCTTCGACTTCTGATGGTGTCGAGGCTGAGGCCTCCGCCACTCCTGCTTCGCGGCGTCGCCGTTGGCCCTTGATCGCCGGTGCGACTGCTGTCGCGCTCGTGGCGACGGGTGCGGTTGCCTATGGTTCCGCGAAGAAGACCGTCGAGCTCGATGTCGATGGTGAGATCACGACGGTGAGCACGTTCGCCGGCTCGGTCGAGGGTCTCCTCGCCGAGGAGGGTGTGCGTGTCACCGACAAGGACTTGATCGCTCCTGCGGGTGATGCGGCGCTGAAGAACGGTGCTGACGTCGTCGTGCGGTACGGGCGTCAGGTGACCGTGCAGACCGATGGTCAGCAGAGCGACGTGTGGGTCACGGCTCTGGACGCGGACGAGGCGCTCGACACGCTCTCTGGTCGTGGCGCGGACGTGCGCCTGGTCGCCTCCCGCTCCACGGCAGACGGGCGCCCCGAGCTCGGCGTGAAGCTCGACGCGAACGGGCCCGTCAACGTGGTCGTCGACGGCCAGACGGTCGTCGCGCCGGACGGGTCCATCGGCATCGACGCCCTGCTCGAGCAGCAGGGCATCACGCTCGGTGAGCAGGACCGCGTCTCGGTCGCCCGCGACGAGGCTGCGGACCCCGCGGTCTCGGTCGTCGTCCACAGGGTCACCGTGACCGACGTCCCCACCGTGACCGCCATCCCGTTCGAGACGACGGTCCAGGAGGACGCGAACGTCTACAAGGACGAGGCGCAGACCGTCGCCCAGGAGGGCGTCGAGGGCACGCACACCGTCGTCGAGCGGGTCACCGTGGTCGACGGGGTCGAGGAGTCCCGCGAGGTCGTCTCCGACGGAGTCACTGCCGAGCCGGTCGCCAAGATCGTGGTGCAGGGCACCAAGGAGCGCCCGAGCGGCCCGGCCGCCGCCGGGTCCGCTCGCGAGATCGGACGCCAGCTCGTCGCCGCCCGCGGCTGGGGCGGCGACCAGTTCCAGTGCCTCGACCGGCTCTGGACCAAGGAGAGCAACTGGAACTCCTCGGCGACGAACTCGTCGTCGGGCGCGTACGGGATCCCGCAGTCCCTGCCGGCCTCCAAGATGGCGAGCGCGGGAGCCGACTGGAAGACCAACCCGGCGACCCAGATCACCTGGGGCCTGAACTACATCGCGGGCAGCTACGGCACCCCGTGCGCCGCGTGGGGCCACTCCCAGGCGAAGAACTGGTACTGACCCACGGACGTCGTGACGCCCTCTCGGCGGAGGGTTCCGCACCAGGTCACCCGGTAGGCTTCCCTGCATGAACGCCACCCCCAACGCCCTGCTCGGTCCGGCACAGATCCGCGACCTGGCAGGGCGTCTGGGCGTGCGGCCCACCAAGACCCTCGGCCAGAACTTCGTGCACGACGGCGGGACCGTCCGCAAGATCGTCCGGACGGCCGGGATCGGGGCGGGGGACCGTGTGGTCGAGGTCGGTCCCGGGCTCGGTTCGCTGACCCTGGGGCTGCTCGAGGTCGGGGCGAGCGTGGTCGCGGTCGAGATCGACCCACCGCTCGCGCAGCAGCTCGCTGCGACCGTCGCCGTGCACCAGCCCGACGCCGCCGACCGGCTGACCGTCGTGGCCGCCGACGCGCTCGACGTGACCGAGCTCCCGGGCGAGGCGCCGACGGCGCTCGTCGCCAACCTGCCGTACAACGTCGCCGTCCCCGTCCTCCTGACGTTCCTCGAGCGGTTCGACTCGTTGCAGCGGGTCCTGGTCATGGTCCAGGCCGAGGTCGCGGACCGCCTCGCGGCGCCGCCCGGCAGCCGGACCTACGGCGTGCCGTCGGTCAAGGCCGCCTGGTACGCCTCGGCCTCGCGGGCCGGGACGGTGGGGCGCAGCGTGTTCTGGCCGGTGCCCAACGTCGACTCGGCGCTCGTCGCGCTCGACCGCCGCGAGCCACCGGCGACGACGGCCACGCGCGAGGAGGTCTTCGCGGTCGTGGACGCGGCCTTCGCCCAGCGCCGCAAGATGCTCCGCTCGGCCCTCGCCGGGATCGCGGGCTCGTCGGCGGCCGCGGTCGAGGCGCTCGAGCGCGCGGGCGTCGACCCGACCGCGCGCGGCGAGAGGCTCACGGTCGAGGAGTTCGCCCGCATCGCCGAGCAGCTCCCGCTCGTCCGGGCCGAGGCGGCCGCTTCCGCAGGCGAGCACCCGGACCGACCTGGCACAGTGGACGCGTGAGCTCCCACCTGTCCGCTGCTCCGCCGGTGGCCGTGCGGGTGCGGGCCCCGGGGAAGGTCAACCTGTCGCTCCGCGTCGGCGCGTGCCAGGACGACGGCTACCACCCGCTCGTCACCATCTTCCAGGCCGTCTCGCTGGCCGAGGAGGTCGAGGCCACCCTCGCGACGCCTGGCGCCGGCATCTCCTTGACCGTGTCGGGTGCCCAGGCCGACCGGGTCCCGGTCGACGAGAGCAACCTCGCGTGGCGCGCCGCGGAGTCGTTGGCCCGCTACACGGGGGTGGACCCCGACGTCCGTCTGCACCTCCACAAGGGGGTGCCCGTCGCGGGCGGCATGGCCGGCGGGTCGGCCGACGCCGCGGCTGCTCTCGTGGCGTGCGACCTGCTGTGGGAGACCGGTCTCTCGCGCGCCGAGCTGTCGGACCTGGCGGCGGGGCTCGGCTCGGACGTGCCGTTCGGGCTCGTCGGGCACACCGCCGTGGGTACCGGGAGGGGGCACCTGCTGACGCCCGCGATGTCGCGTGGCGAGTTCCACTGGGCGTTCGCGGTGCGCGACGAGGGCCTGTCGACCGCCCAGGTCTTCCGGACGTTCGACGAGGTCGTGGGCGGGAGCGCGGACGTCGAGCTGTCCGACGACACCGAGCTCATGCAGGCGCTGCGTGCCGGCGATCCCGTGGGCCTCGGCCGCGCGCTGCACAACGACCTCCAGGCCGCGACGCTCGCCCTGGCCCCCGAGCTGGGCCGGACCCTCGAGGTCGCGCGCGACGCCGGTGCGCTCGGCGCGATCGTCTCCGGCTCGGGCCCGACGATCGCGGCCCTCGCCCGCAGCAGGCAGCACGCGCTCGCGATCGCGGCCTCGTGGACCGCGGCGGGCGTCGCGGACTCGGTGCACTGCGCCACGGGCCCGGCGTCGGGGGCGCGCGTGCTGTCCTCCTGACCCCGGGTGCTGGTGGCGCTCGTGCCCGCGTGCGGGCCTCGCGCCGCGAACCGCTGCGCTCCTCCTCCACGATCCTGTCGTTCGGCGCGCTGGATCGACGGGTACTTCCTAGTCTCGAGGCATGACGCTCTCCCGCCACGGCGTCCCGCCGGTCGTCGACGATCCGCTCAGCACCCCACGCGTCCTGGTGGTCGTCGGGACGCGCCCCGAGGCCATCAAGATGCTCCCTGTCGTCCAGGCGCTGCGCGAGCACGAACGGATCGAGCAGGTCGTCGTCGCCACCGGGCAGCATCCGGGGCTCGTCGCCGACGTCCTGCGGCTGGCCGGTGTCGAGGTCGACGCGGACCTGGCGATCGGTCGCCCGGGCATCACGCTCAACGAGCTGTTCGCCGAGGTCCTCGAACGGCTCGAACGGTTCTGCGCGGAGCGCTTCGGTCCGCCCTCGTCGAGCGTCGTCGGACGCGACATCGACCGCTACCCGTTCGCGTGCCTGGTCCACGGGGACACGACGACCGCCGCGGCGGCCGCGCTCGCGGCGTTCCACCTGCGGATCCCCGTCGGGCACGTCGAAGCCGGTATGCGGACGTCGTCCACCCTCTCGCCGTTCCCCGAGGAGCTCAACCGACAGCTCATCGCCAGGATCGCGTCGTTCCACCTCGCGCCGACCGACGTGGCCAAGGGCAACCTGGTCGCGGAGGGGATCGACATCCAGCGGGTCTTCGTCACGGGCAACACCGCGATCGACGCCCTCCAGCTCGCGGCGGGCCTCTGCCCGCCCTACGGCGTGCCCCAGCTCGCGGACCTCGAGGACGACTCGACCACTCGCGTGGTCGTCGTCACGGCCCACCGGCGCGAGAGCTGGGGCGAGGGCCTCGAGCGCGTCGGCCTGGCGATCGCGCGGCTGGCCGGGGAGTATCCGGACGTGCGGTTCGTCCTCCCGCTCCATCCGAACCCTGCGGTCGCCGGGACCTTGCGGCCCCTTCTCGAGGACGTCCCGAACGTCGACCTCGTGGCGCCGATGGGCTACTCCGCGTTCGCCCGCCTGCTGGGCAGGGCAGACATCGCGATCACGGACTCGGGAGGTATCCAGGAGGAGGCACCGGCGCTGGGGACCGCCGTCCTCGTGACGCGCGAGAGCACCGAGCGGACCGAGGGGGTCGACGCAGGGACGCTCGAGCTCGTCGGGACGGACCCGGACCGCATCGTGGCCGCCGCGCGTCGCCTCCTCGACGACCGGGCCTACTTCCTGGAGGTGACGCACCGGACGAACCCCTACGGGGACGGTCACGCGGCCCGACGGATCGTCGAGGCGATGGACCACCTGCTCTTCGACGACCCGGCGCCCGTCCCGTACGGTGCGGGCTTCTCCCGTGGCGTCGTCCTCGACTGGGCGGGGTACGAGCGGGAGCCGACGGCCCAGGAAGCGTCGCGTCCGGGCCGTGGGCTCGTCGACCCGTCGCCGGGCTCGCCCATCCCGGACGTCGACACCCCGCTCCCCGAGGACGTGGTCAGGTGACCGACGACCTCCGTTGGTGGGACCCGTACGCGGGACTGCCGGCGGTCGTCCAGGTCGTGTTCTGGGTGCTCCTCGTCGTCACGGTGTCCTCGTTCGTGTGGGTCCTGGTCCTCGCGGTGACTGCCTGGGCCCAGGAGCGTGCGCTGGCCAGGCGTGCGAGGGTGGCCGGTCGGCGGCAGGACGCCGGAGAGTCCGACTTCCTGTGGGTCTTCGTCGTGCCGGCGCTCGACGAGGAGGTCACGATCCGGGACAGCGTGACCCGGCTCGCGGCGGTCACCGCGACGCACCGGGTGATCGTGGTCGTGGACGACGGCTCGACGGACCGGACCGCGGAGATCCTTTCCGACCTCGCGATCGAGGACCTGCGCGTGCTGCGCCGGGTGCCGCCGAACGCGCGCCGGGGCAAGTCCGCGGTGCTCGACGACGCGTGGTCGTACCTCCACCGCGACCTGCTCGCTCCGGGCCGCCCGTTCGACGGCTGGGACTCCTCGAGGGTCGTCGTCGGGATCGTGGATGCGGACGGTCGTCTTGCCGCCACGGCCCCGGCGGTCCTGGCCGGGCACTTCGCCGACGAACGGGTGGGCGGGGTCCAGGTGCTGGTGCGCATCTACAACCGGCGGTCGGTGCTCACCTGGGCCCAGGACGTCGAGTTCGGAGTCTTCGGGCTCGTGTACCAGCTCGCGAGGGGGCGCTGGGGGACCGCGAACATGGGCGGGAACGGCCAGTTCAACCGTCTCTCGGCCCTCGACGACGTCGTGACCGACGACGGGATGCCGCCCGGTGTGGTGCGCGGTCCGTGGCGGGACCGCCTGACGGAGGACCAGGACCTGGGGGTGCGTCTGGTCCACGCGGGATGGCGCGGCGAGCAGACGGTCGAGACGCAGATCGAGCAGCAGGGGGTGTCGGGGCTCCATCGCCTGGTCCGACAGCGGACCCGCTGGGCACAGGGCGGGTGGCAGGCGCTCGACCTGCTCGGTTCGGCGCTGACCGCCCCGGTGTCGGTCTGGGCGCGGCTGGATCAGCTCTACTACCTCCTGACGCCGGTCCTGCAGACAGCGATGGGCTTCGGGCTCCTCCTGTCGCTGCTCCTGCTGGGGGTCGAGCACGTGCCGTTCTACTCGCTCTTCTGGCCGGTCGTCGTGTTCTTCCTCGGGCTCTCGTTCGGGCCGGGGTTCGTCGGGCTCGCGAGGCGGGGGAACGGCGTGGTCGGCCTCCTGGTGGCGGTCGTGGCGGTCGTGCCCTACGTGCTGTACTCGTGGATCCTGTTCCCGGTGGTCCTGCGTGCGCTGTTCCGTCAGGTCGCGGGCCGCACGGGCTGGGCCAAGACGGCGCGCGAGCCCCTGGCGACCGTCGAGGACGACGGTCCGTCCGCCCGCTGACCTCGGCCCGGCGCGTATCCTCGCTGGAGCACCGTGCGTCGGCGGAGCCGCGTGAGCGCGGCGGGCCGACGCCCCCGAGCAACTCGAAGGACTTCATGGCACACCTCCTCGGCGCCGACGACATCCGCCTCGTCGTCGGCACCCGCACCCTCCTCGACGGCGTCAGCCTGGGCCTCGACGACGGCGACCGCGTGGGCGTCGTCGGCCCCAACGGTGCGGGCAAGTCCACGCTGCTGCGCCTTCTCGCGGGGACCGCGACGCCCGACGCCGGACGCGTCACCCGGGTGGGCGGGCTGCGGATCGGGATGCTCGACCAGCGCGACGAGTCGCCCGAGGGCACGTCGATCCGCGACCTGGTCCACGGCGAGTCGGCCGAGCACACGTGGGCCGGCGACGCGGGCATCCGTGCGGTCCACGCGGGGCTCCTCGCCGACCTGGACCTGGACGCACCGGCGTCGACCCTGTCGGGTGGCCAGCGCCGCCGGGTGGCGCTCGCGGCCCTGCTGGTCGCGGAGCACGACGTGCTGTTCCTCGACGAGCCCACCAACCACCTCGACGTCGAGGGCGTCGCGTGGCTCGCCGAGCACCTCCAGGCGCGCTACGACCGTCCGGGGGCCAGGGGGGCGCTCGTGGTCGTGACGCACGACCGCTGGTTCCTCGACGCGGTCTGCACGCGCATGTGGGAGGTCACGGGCGACGGCTCGGGCGCGGTCGAGGGGTACGAGGGCGGGTACGCCGCGTACGTCCTGGCCCGTGCGGAGCGGGCGCGCACCGCGGCCGTCACGGCCGAGAAGCGCAACAACCTGCTCCGCAAGGAGCTCGCGTGGCTGCGCCGCGGAGCCCCGGCGCGGACGTCCAAGCCCAAGTTCCGCCTCGACGCCGCGGCCGCGCTCATCGCCGACGAGCCGGACCCCCGTGACACGCTCGAGCTCACCCGCATGGCCACGCGCCGTCTGGGCAAGGACGTGCTGGACCTCGAGGGCGTCACGGTGCGTATGCCGGCGCGCGACGGGGATCCTGATTCCGCGGAAAAGGTCCTGTTCGACGACGTCACCTGGCGCCTCGGTCCGGGCGACCGCTACGGCGTGGTCGGGGTCAACGGTGCGGGCAAGACGACGCTCCTGCGCCTGCTGGCCGGCCGGCTCGCCCCCACGCAGGGCACGGTCAAGCGGGGCAAGACGATCCACGTCGCCGAGCTGACGCAGGACGTCGAGGAGCTCGACCAGATCGGCGGCCTGCGCGTCGTGGAGGTCATCGAGCAGGAGAAGCGCACGGTCGCGGTCGACGGCAAGGAGCTCACGGCGGCCCAGCTCGTCGAGCGCCTCGGGTTCACCCGCGAGCGCTCGCAGACGCTCGTCCGCGACCTGTCGGGTGGCGAGCGTCGCCGGCTCCAGCTCCTGCGCCTGCTGGTCGGCGAGCCCAACGTGCTGCTGCTCGACGAGCCCACCAACGACCTCGACACCGACACGCTCGCGGCCATCGAGGACCTGCTCGACGGATGGCCCGGCACGCTCGTCGTGGTCTCGCACGACCGCTATCTGCTCGAGCGGGTCTGCGACCGAGAGGTCGCGCTGCTCGGGGACGGGACCATCCGCGACCTGCCGGGCGGGGTCGAGGAGTACCTCGCGCTGCGCAAGGCCGCGATGGCGGCGGCCGTCGCCGGGACGCGTGCCGGCGCGACGGGCTCCGGGGCCGGTGCGGCGTCGTCGGGCACGGGGAGCACCGGTGCCGCGGGTGACGCGACCGCTCAGGCGGCCCCGTCCGGGGCGGACGTGCGGGCCGCGAAGAAGGAGATCGGGCGCATCGAGCGGCGCCTGTCGAAGATCGCCGAGCTCGAGGCGCGCCTGCACGACAAGATGGCCGCCCAGGCGACGGACCACGCCGCGGTCACCGACCTCGACAAGCAGCTCCGCGAGCTCGCTGCCGAGAAGGACACGCTCGAGGCCGAGTGGATGGAAGCGGCCGAGCTGCTCGACTGACGGACCGCACGGGCAGGGCTCGCACGAGCCCTGCCCGTGCGGTCGCGCGATCAGGCCTCGAACTGCCCGATGACCGTGCGGAGCAGGTTCGCGAGGTGGAGCCGGTCAGCGGGGTCGAGCGCTGCGAGGACCTCGCGCTCGACGGCCAGGAGGTCGCTCATGGCGGCGTCGACGCGTTCCAGGCCCTCGGGGGTGAGCTCGACGAGCACTCCTCGCCGGTCGTCGGGCGAGCGGTGCCGCTGCACCAGGCCGCGGGCCTCGAGGCGGTCGATCCGGTTCGTCATGGTGCCGCTCGTGACGAGCGTCTGCGTGATGAGCGCTCCGGGGGACAGGCGGTACGGCTCGCCCGCGCGGCGCAGCGCCGACAGGACGTCGAACTCCCACGTCTCCAGGTGCCCGCGCGCGAACGCGCTGCGGCGCGCGAGGTCCAGGTGCCGGGCCAGCCGGCTGACGCGCGAGAACACGGTGAGCGGCTCGACGTCCAGGTCCGGACGCTCGCGCTGCCAGGCGTCGACGATGCGGTCGACCTCGTCCGGGTGCGGGTGCTGCATGACGTGAGGCTACTCGATGTTCCTCGACATCAAGAGTCTTGACGGCCGAGGCGTGCCCGGGAAGACCTGCGAGCCCGTCGGCGCGACCTCCGGTCAGCTCGCGCGCAGGGCGTCCTTGAGCCTGACCCGACCGCCCGTGCGGAGCACCGCGTTCGAGTAGATCTTGCCCGCGAGCCACACCAGGACCGGCACGAGCGCGAGCGAGAGCCCGACGGCGAGGAGGATCTCCCACGTCTCGACCGTGCCCAGCGCGATGCGGATCGGCATGAGCAGCGGCGAGCAGAACGGGATGTACGACAGCCACACGACCAGCGGGTTCTCGGGGTCCCACGGGCCGATCGAGATCCCGATGATGTACGGGATCATCATGAGCATCAGGACCGGTGTGATGACCGAGCCCACGTCCTCCTGGCGCGAGACCAGGGCGGCGAGCGCGGCCAGCGCGAGCGAGTACATGACGAACCCGATCACGAACCACACGAGCACCCAGGCCGCGGTCGCCCCGAGGTTCACGCTGCTCGCGTCGACCAGCCCCAGGGCGAACGCCGTCCCGACACCGCCCCCGACCACGACCACGAGCTGGATCAGACCGATCGCGCCGATGCCCAGGACCTTGCCCGCCATGAGCTGCCAGGGCCGGATCGTCGCGAGCAGCAGCTCGACCACACGGCTCGTCTTCTCCTCCACGACGCCCTGAGCCACGAGCTGCCCGCACGTCATGAGCGCGATGAAGATGAGGATGCCGCCCACCATGCCCGTGACGATCTGGGCGGGGTCGCGCACCTCGGTGGGTTCGAGCGTCTCGACCGTGGGTGCGGCAGAGGCGATCTCCTGCGCGACGGCGGACGGGTCGCCGCCCAGGTCGCTGATCGCCCCCGCCAGGGCCGCCTGCTGCGCGAGGCCCGTGAAGACGGGCGTCAAGGTGGTGCCCAGCTCCTCCTTCACGACGACCGTGAACGACTCGGGGGTACCGGTGACCAGGGCGTCGAGGTCGCCGTCGGCGAGCTGCGTCCGTCCCTCGGGCTCCGAGACCTCGCTGACCTGGATCTCGGTCCCGACGGCCTCGCCCGCTGCCGTGAGCTGGGACCCCAGGGCCTCGACCTCCGACGTGACGCCGACCTTCTGGACGGCGGGGCCCTGGTCGCCCACGAGGCTCAGCAGGAACCCGCCGAGCACCACGCCCACGAGCAGCGCCACGGTGGTCCAGACGAACGCCTTGGACCGGATGCGGGTCGAGATCTCACGGCCTGCCACGAGGGACACCGCGCCCCACGTGCTCACGGGGGAGTGGGGCGTCGTCGGCTGTCGCAGGGTGCTCATGCCGAGACCTCCTGTCGGGTGGCGGTGGCGTCGTCGCTGCTGACGACGTGCCGGAAGAGCTCGGTCAGGGAGGGGCGCTGCGGCGTGAACTCGCGCACCGGCCCCGTGGCCAGGGCCGCGCGCAGGACAGCCTGCTCGGCCCCGTCCTGGGGCGAGTCGACCTCGAGGAAGGTCCTGGCGCCGTCGTACCGCACGACGTGGACGCCCGGGATCTCGGACGCCCAGCCGGGCGGCGCCGCCGGGGCGTCGACGACCCACTGCGGGCGCTGCGTCGCGCGCAGCTCCTCGATCCCGCCGACCTCGACCATCTCGCCCGCCTTGACGATCCCCACGCGGTCGCACAGCCGCTCGACCAGGTCGAGCTGGTGCGACGAGAAGACGACGGGTACGCCCGCGGCGGCGCGGTCGCGCAGCACGCCGCTCATGACGTCGACCGCGACGGGGTCCAGCCCGGAGAACGGCTCGTCGAGCACCAGGATGTCCGGGTCGTGCACGAGCGCGGCGGCGAGCTGCACGCGCTGCTGGTTGCCGAGCGAGAGCTTCTGGACCTCGTCGCCCCGGCGGGAGTCGATCCCGAGGACCTGCGTCCAGTGCTCCATCGCCGTGCGCGCCGCGGCGGGGCTCAGCCCGTGCAGGCGGGCCAGGTAGACGAGCTGGTCACCGACCTTCATCCGCGGGTAGAGCCCGCGCTCCTCGGGCATGTAGCCGATCCGACGACGCATGGCCAGGTCGAGCGGCCGTCCGTCCCACCGCACCTCGCCCGAGTCGGGGGCGAGCACCCCGAGCGCGATGCGCATCGTGGTCGTCTTGCCGGCCCCGTTCGAGCCGACGAAGCCGAAGATCTCGCCCGCACCGACCGTGAAGGACATGTCGCGCAGCGCGCGCACCGTCCCGTACGTCTTGTTCAGCCTGTCGATCTCGAGAGTCGCCATGTGACAACGAAACCATGGGCGGGGCGCGCCGTCACGGGCGGAATGTCACGGGTTCGGGAGGCGGTGCGGCTCCGCACGAGCCCCAGGGTGCCGGTCCGGGTCAGCCGTCCGTGCGGTCCTTGGCCGTGAGCGACGGCTTCTTCTCCATGCCGGACAGGCCGTTCCACGCGAGGTTGACCAGGTGCGCCGCGACGTCGGTCTTCTTGGGGCTGCGCACGTCGAGCCAGTACTGCCCCGTGAGCGCGACCATGCCGACGAGCATCTGCGCGTAGATGGGCGAGACCCGCGGGTCCAGGCCCCGTCGCTTGAACTGGTCCGCGAGCAGGTGCTCGACCTGCGTCGCGACGTCTCCGATGAGGCTCGAGAACGTCCCCGTCGCCTGGGCCACCGGGGAGTCGCGCACGAGGATCCGGAACCCGTCCTCGGAGGTCTCGATGTACGTCAGCAGCGCGAGCGCCGTGCGCTCGAGCAGCACCTTGGGGTGGCCGCCCGAGGAGAGCGCCCCGGTGAGCGCGCTGGTCAGGCCCTGGATCTCGCGGTCGACGATGACGGCGTAGATGCCCTCCTTGCCCCCGAAGTGCTCGTACACCACGGGCTTGGAGACCTCGGCGCGGGCCGCGATCTCCTCGACGCTCGTCCCCTCGAAGCCCTTCTCGGCGAACAGGACGCGGCTCACCGCGAGGAGCTGTTCACGGCGCTGGCTCGCGGTCATACGGGATCTGGGAGGACGTCTGGAGTCTGCGGGCACGGCACCATCATGCCGTGCCCTGTCGCCCCGAGGGCCGGGATGAGATGTCGTGCGGCGCCCTGTGACTCTCTCCTCACACGTTTTCTCCACGTCCAGAGCCGGTTCGGGCGTGGAGCACCGTGCGAGACCTGGCAGACTGTTCTCCGGACGAGCGATGGTGCGCACGAGAGGGAGGTTCACCCTCCGACCGTGCGCCGTGTCCAGTCCGTTCCGCCTTGGTGTAATCGGCAGCACAAGGGTTTTTGGTGCCTTTAGTCCAGGTTCGAGTCCTGGGGGCGGAGCACGTGCAACCAACCCGATGGGAGCCCCAGTGACCGACGCTGTGCCCGACGCACCGCCAGTGCCCGCCGCAGTCATCGTCCTCGCCGCTGGTGCGGGGACGCGGATGAGGTCCGCGACCCCGAAGGTCCTCCACACGCTCGCCGGTCGCAGCATGCTCGGCCACGCGATGGTCGCGGCCCGCGACCTGTCCCCTCGGCGCATCGCGGTCGTGGTCCGCCACGAGCGCGAGCTCGTGGCGTCCGCAGCGCTCGAGGTCGTCCCGACGGCGCTCGTGGTCGACCAGGACGAGGTGCCGGGCACCGGGCGAGCCGTGCAGTGCGCGGTCGAGGCCCTCGACGTCAGGGCGCAGGCCGAGGCGGCCGCGCACGGTGTGCCGATCGGGCACGAGGGACGTGGTCCCGTCGAAGGCCTCGACGGGTCGGTCGTGGTCCTCGCGGGCGACATCCCGCTCCTGGACGCAGCGACGCTCACCCGGCTGCTCGACGTGCACCACTCGGACGGCAACGCCGTGACCGTCCTGACGACGGAGGTCGACGACGCGACGGGGTACGGACGGATCGTCCGTGACGACGCCGGGGGAGTCCTGGCCATCGTCGAGCACAAGGACGCGACGGACGAGCAGCGCGCGATCCGGGAGATCAACTCCTCGGTCTACGTCTTCGACGCGGGAATCCTGCGCGGTGCGCTGCGTCAGGTCACCCAGGAGAACTCGCAGGGCGAGGTCTACCTGACCGACGTCCTGCAGATCGCCCGTGAGGGCGGCGGCCGCGTGGGGGCGCTCAAGGTCGCCGACCCGCTGCTCGTCGAGGGAGCCAACGACCGCGCCCAGCTCGCGACGTTGCGCGCCGAGCTCAACCGCCGCCTCCTCACGCGCTGGATGCTCGAGGGCGTGACCGTGATCGACCCGGCGACGACGTGGGTCGACGTGGACGTCGACCTGGGTCACGACGTCACGCTGCTGCCGGGCACCCAGCTCCACGGCGCGACGTCGATCGGGGCGGGCTCGACGATCGGCCCCGACACGACGCTCACCGACATGGAGGTCGGTGTGGGGGCGACCGTGACCCGCACGCACGGCAGCCTGTCGGTCGTCGGTGACGGCGCGAGCGTCGGACCGTTCGCCTACCTGCGCCCCGGCACGGACCTCGGGGCCAAGGGCAAGATCGGCACGTTCGTCGAGACCAAGAACGCGACGATCGGCACCGGCTCCAAGGTGCCGCACCTGTCCTACGTGGGGGACGCGACCATCGGCGAGCACACCAACATCGGTGCCGCGAGCGTCACGGTCAACTACGACGGCGTCTCCAAGCACCGCACGGTCATCGGCTCGCACGCGCGGACCGGCGCGGACAACATGTTCGTCGCCCCCGTCACGGTGGGCGACGGCGCGTACACGGCCGCTGGTTCCGTGATCCGCCGCGACGTGCCGGCCGGTGCGCTCGGCGTGAGCGGCGCCCCGCAGCGCAACGTCGACGGCTGGGTCGCCCGCCGTCGCCCCGGCACCGCCGCCGCGGACGCCGCGGCGCGGGCGCACGAGAACGACGGCGAGACGCCCCCTCCGCTGGGAGCCCAGGCCCAGGCGCAGCTCGCCGAGGCCACCGCGGCGACCCCGGCCCCCCGACCGACCCCGGCGCCCGCGAGCCCCGGTGTCCCCACGGTCCCCGACGGACCCAACACCACGACCAGCAGCACGAACGAAGGGCCTTCCCCACGATGAGCAGCACGATCGCCGGCAACGGGGACAAGTCCCTCGTCCTCGCGTCCGGACGCGCGCACCCCGAGCTCGCCAAGGACGTCGCGCGGGAGCTGGGCATCGACCTGCTTCCCACGACCGCGTACGACTTCGCCAACGGCGAGATCTACGTCCGTTTCGGGGAGAGCGTCCGCGGTGCGGACATCTTCCTCCTGCAGAGCCACACGGCGCCGATCAACCAGTGGATCATGGAGCAGCTGCTCATGGTCGACGCGGCCAAGCGTGCCTCGGCCAAGACCATCACGGTCGTCCAGCCCTTCTACGGCTACGGCCGCCAGGACAAGAAGCACCGCGGTCGCGAGCCGATCTCGGCGCGCCTCATCGCGGACCTGTTCCGCACGGCCGGTGCCGACCGCCTCATGAGCGTCGACCTGCACGCCGCGCAGACCCAGGGCTTCTTCGACGGGCCCGTGGACCACCTGTGGGCCATGCCTATCCTCACGGACTACGTCCGCTCGCGGGTCGACACGTCGAACGTCACGGTCGTCTCGCCCGACGCCGGCCGCATCCGCGTGGCCGAGCAGTGGGCCGCGAAGCTCGGCGGCGGGCCGCTCGCGTTCGTCCACAAGACCCGCGACATCACGCGCCCCAACCAGGCCGTCGCGAACCGCGTCGTGGGTGACGTCGAGGGGCGCGACTGCGTCCTGGTCGACGACCTGATCGACACGGGCGGCACCATCGCGGAGGCCGTCAAGGTCTGCCTCGCGGCGGGCGCCAAGTCGGTCATCGTCGCGGCGACGCACGGTGTCCTGTCCGACCCGGCGGCCCAGCGCCTGTCCGAGTGCGGCGCGAGCGAGGTCGTCGTGACCGACACGCTGCCGATCTCGGCGGAGAAGCACTTCCCGCAGCTCACGGTCCTGTCGATCGCGCCGCTCCTGGCGCGCGCGATCCGCGAGGTCTTCGACGACGGCTCGGTCACGTCGCTGTTCGACGGCAACAGCTGAGCCCTCGGCCCACGCCGCGCGACGGCCCGCCCCACCGAC
>NZ_JACSQE010000009.1:36023-129806 GCF_014836745.1 Oerskovia gallyi | reverse complement strand
GGGGGGGGGGGGCGGGCGCCGTTCCCGGGCCCTGCGCGGGGTCGCTCGCGGCGGAGGCCCGTCGCTCGGGGGCGCGCTGTGCCTGGGCGGCGGCGGCGTCGGGCTGGCAGCATGTCAGCTGTGACCCAGCCGACCCAGCCGACCCAGCCGACCCAGCCCGCCCTCGACCCGCTCGCCGGGGTCACCACCACGGGGCGGGGGGCCGCGTCCGCCGTGCCCGACGTCGTGGTGGTCGAGCTCGGCGCCGAGGCGTCCGGCGCCGACGTCCAGGTGGCCCTCGACGCCGCGAACGCGGGGGTGCGCGCGGCGCGCGAGGCGCTGCTGGCGGGCGGCGTGGCGGCGCAGGACCTGCGCACCGCACAGACGTCCACCTGGACGCAGTCCTCGCAGCAGCCCGACGGCGCCACGACGCTCGCGGTCACGGCTCGCCTGACGCTGCGGGTCACCGTGCGGGACGTCCTGGCGTCGGGGGAGCTCGTGCGGGCCGCGCTCGGGGCGGCGGGCCCGGTCGCCCGGCTCGACTCGATGCGGTTCGCGGTGAGCGAGCCCGGGCCGCTCGCGGTCGCGGCTCGCGAGGAGGCGTTCGCGGACGCCCGCGCGAGGGCCGAGCAGTACGCGGCGCTCGCGGGGCGCGCGCTCGGGCCCGTCGTCGAGGTCAGCGAGCAGGGCGGCGGGTTCGCGCCGATGCCCCGCGCGATGTCCGCCAAGTTCGGGTCCTTCGACGCGATGGCGGTCGACCCGGGGAGCGAGCAGGTCGACGCGAGCGTGACCGTGCGGTGGGCGTGGGCGGACTGATCGCCGCAGGATCGTGACATTTCTCAGGGCGGTCGGCGACGTGGCCCCACTAGGTTGGATGCATGCTCATCATCGAGGACTACCTCCTGCTCGTGCTGGACGACGTCACGGGCCGGCCCGTCGGTGACGCCTCGTACCTCCAGCAGGTGGCGGCCGGTGCGCTGCTCGTCGAGCTCGCGCTGAAGGGACGCGTCGACCTCGCGGGGGACGCCTCGGGATGGCGGTCGGGGCGGGTCGTGGTCCGCGACCAGTCGCCGACCGGGAGCCCGTTGCTCGACGACGCGCTCGCGACGGTCAAGTCGAAGGAGGGCTCCAAGCCCAAGAGCCTGGTCGAGGTGCTGTCGCGGTCCAGGCCTGCGGACGCCGCCCTCGACGGCCTCGTGGCGCGCGGTCTGCTGCGCCGCGAGGAGGGCCGCATCCTGGGCATCTTCCCCACGACCCGCTGGCCCGCCGCGGACTCGCGCCACGAGGGCGAGGTGCGGCGCACCCTCGCCCACGTCCTGCGCGACGGCGGCGCTCCCGACGAGCGCACGGGGGCGCTCGTCGCGATCCTCGCGGCCACGAAGCAGGCCGGCCGGGTCATGGCCGCGGGCGCGGAGCTGACCGCGTCGGACCGTCGGGAGATCGACCGCCGCGCGAAGGAGCTCGCCGAGGGGAGCTGGGCCGCGGGAGCCACCCGTCGCTACGTCGAGGAGATCACGGCGGCCACGACCGCGGCGCTCACGACGACCGTGGTCATCGCGGGCGCCCAGTCCTGACCGTGCACGTCCAGCCGCGCGCCGCGACACTCGCGGGTTTCCCTTGACGTGGCGCGCCCGGGTACAGTAGTTCGGTTGCCTCGGCGAGGGACGTCTGACGGCCGGTGAGACACCGGAAGGTCAGCAGGATCCTGATGGGTCCCCGTAATCGACTGGGCGGTCGTCCTCGTGCGCCCGTCATGTGTCCCGCGCCGACGCAGCCGCCCCGTCCTCCGGTGCCAACCAGCCGGCCGGACAGCCGATCGCTTCCCACTGGTGGTCGGCCCGCAACCGTTCTTCAGGAGTTCACGTGTCCGAGATCAAGCTTGTCGCAGAGGCCCGCACCGAGTTCGGCAAGGGTGCCGCCCGCCGCATCCGCCGCGCTTCCCAGATTCCTGCCGTCCTGTACGGGCACGGCACGGACCCCGTCCACATCGCGCTCCCCGGTCACGTGACGACGCTGGCCCTCAAGCAGGCCAACGCCCTCTTCTCGATCGAGCTCGACGGCAAGCCGGTCCTCGCGATCGCCAAGGACGTCCAGCGCGACCCGGTCAAGGACGTCGTCGAGCACATCGACCTCCTCATCGTGAAGAAGGGCGAGAAGGTCGAGGTCGAGGTCAACGTGCACGTCGTCGGCGAGTCCGCTCCCGGCACGATCCACGTCGTCGAGTCGCAGACGCTGCTCCTCGAGGCCGAGGCCACGCACCTGCCGGAGGCCGTCGAGGTCTCGATCGAGGGCCTCGAGGCCGGGCACATCGTCCGCGCCGGCGAGATCACGCTGCCCAAGGGCTCCGTGTTCCACGGCGACGCCGAGCTCGCGGTCGTCGCGATCACCGAGCCGCGCAGCGAGGTCGCTGCCGAGGCAGAGGCCGAGGCCGCCGAGGCAGCCGACGAGGCTCCCGCCGAGGCCTGAGCCTCACCGTCCCCCGGCTCGGACCCGCCTCGGCGGACCTGAGCCGGCGGATCGCAGGACACGTACGTTCGAGGCGTCCGGTGCCGTACGGCGCCGGACGCCTCGAACGTTCCCCCAGACGTCGATGAAGGACCAGGTGACATGACCGACCAGCCGTGGCTCGTCGTCGGGCTCGGGAATCCCGGACCGACCTACGCGGGCAACCGTCACAACGTCGGCCACATGGTGCTCGACGTCCTGGCCGGTCGTGCCGGTGCGACGTTCAGCGCCCACAAGGCGCGCGCCGCGGTGGCCGAGGCGCGTCTCGGCGTGCTGCCGGGCGGGGCCCCCGGGCCGCGGGTGCTCCTGGCCAAGCCCTCGACGTACATGAACACGTCGGGCGGACCGGTCGCGGGCCTCGCCCAGTACTTCGGGATCGACCCCGACCACGTGATCGTCGTCCACGACGAGGTGGACATCCCGTTCGGGGACATCAAGCTCAAGTCCGGTGGCGGCGAGGGCGGTCACAACGGCCTGCGCGACATCACCAAGGCGCTCGGGACCCGTGACTACGTGCGCGTCCGCGCGGGCGTCGGACGCCCCCCGGGCCGCATGGACACCGCGGACTACGTGCTCAAGAACTTCTCGGGCGCGGAGGCCAAGGAGCTGCCGTTCCTGCTCGACGACGCCGCGGACGCCGTCGAGATGGTCCTCACCGAGGGGCTCCTCGCGGCCCAGGGGAAGTTCCACACCAAGGCCTGACGTCCGGGGCGCCGTGACCTGGTCGACGCCCGGTCGGCCGCAGCCCGGCGGACGTGGTCCGCGAGAGCGGACTTCACCCGGGTGACGTGTCCTCTTCGTCCGTTCTGGCCTGTTCGCTCGCCCTAGGCTGGATCGATATCCAACCTGGGCGGGCAGCCGTCTCCTGCCCCACGACGGAGGCACGATGACCGAGGGTGTGGCGCTCGCGCACGACTACGCGACGCAACGCGGGGGCGCCGAACGGGTGGCCCTGTGGCTGGCCGAGGCCTTCCCCGGGTCGCCGATGTACACGACCCTCTACGATCAGGCGGGCACGTTCCCCGAGTTCTCCCGGCTCGACCTGCGGACGTCCGCGCTCGACCGGGTCGGTGCGCTGCGCCGCCACCACCGGCTCGCGCTGCCCCTCCTCGCACCCGCGGTCTCGGCCCAGCGCGTCGACGCCGACGTCCTGCTCGCGAGCTCCACGGGCTGGGCCCACGGGTACCGCGGCGCGGGTCGCACGGTCGTCTACTGCCACGCGCCCGCCCGGTGGCTCTACCAGCGCGACCGCTACCTCGGCGGCAGGGACGGCGCGAGCAGGACCGACCGCCTCCGGGGCGGTGTCGCCTCCGCCGCCCTCGCCGCGCTGAGCCCCGCGCTGCGCGGCTGGGACCGGCGGGCCGCCGGGCGCGCCGACGTCTACCTCGCCAACTCGACCGTGACCCAGCGTGCGGTCCGCGAGGCCTACGGCATCGAGGCCGAGATCTTGCCGCCGCCCCCCGCGATGCTGCCCGCCGGCCCCGAGCGCGAGGTCCCCGGGATCGAACCCGGCTTCCTGCTGTGCGTCGCACGGCTCCTGCCGTACAAGAACGTCGACGTGCTGGTCGAGGCGGCCCGCCTCGCGGGACGCCACCTGGTGATCGTCGGCGACGGACCGGACCGGGCGCGCCTCGAAGGCCTCGCCGCGCGCGGGCGCCCCGTCTCCGGGAGGTGGGGCACGTCGTCGGGCACCCGCGGGACGACGCTGCTGGGCCGGGTCGACGACCCCGAGCTGCGCTGGCTCTACCGGAGCTGCTCGATGCTCGTCGCCGCCTCGTACGAGGACTACGGCCTGTCGCCGCTCGAGGCCGGTGCCTTCGGACGGCCCTCCGTCGTCCTGCGGGACGGCGGGTATCTCGACACCGTGGTCGAGGGGGTGACGGGTGCCTTCTTCGACGCCCCCGAGCCCGATCTCGTCGCGCGGGCAGTCCAGGACGCGTCGGCCGTCCCGTGGGAGGATGACGTCCTGACCTCGCACGTCGAGACCTTCGCGCTCCCGCGCTTCGTCGCGCGCCTGCGCGAGGTGGTCGACGAGCAACGAGGCCTCGTGCACGCCGGTGCCAGCACCTCAGGGGAGAGGAACTCATGACAGTCCGGGAGTTCGTCCGTACGGTATGGGCCGGCAAGTACTACGTGCTGGCGGCGGTGCTCGTGGTCGTGGCCGCGGCGTTCGTCTACCTCAACCAGCAGGAGACCGTCTACAAGGCGACCGCGAGCGTACGGCTCGTCGGCGTGCAGTCGGCGCAGGGCGGGGAGCAGGTCGTCGAGGTCACGGTCGACACCGACCTGGGGGACGTCACGTCCGACCCCGTCGTGGAGGCCGCCGCGACCACGCTCGGCTACACGGGCGACCCCGCGGCGCTCGCCGCGCAGGTCTCGGCCGACTACCCCACCGAGAGCCAGAGCCTCATCGCCATCAGCGCGAAGACCCTCGACCCCCAGGAGTCGCAGGACGTCGCGAACGCGTTCGCCGACGCGTACGTCGCCCAGCTCACGGTCCTGCGCGACGCACAGGTGGCGGCGCTCGACGCGAGGAGGCAGTCGCTCGCCGAGCAGCTCGCGGGCGTCACGGCCCGCCTCTCGGTGGCCTCGGACGACCCGCTCGCGCTCGCCGAGAAGGAGACCATCGTCACCGACTACACCTCGCTCACGGTCCAGGCGAACACCCTCCGGGCGATCACCGTCCCCGCTGAGGTCGAGACGCCCGCCACGAGCGCCGAGGCGCTGGGCCTGGGACGGAGCACGGTGCTGGCCCTCGCGGCCCTGGCCGGGCTCGTCGCGGGCATCGGGCTGGCCTTCGCCCGTCGCGGCCTCGACGTCCGGGTGCGTGGTGCGGCCGACGCTGCCCGCCTCGCGCAGACGCCCGTGCTGGCCGAGCTCTACGGCGTGCGCACGTCGGACCGTGACTACAGCCACTCGCACACGCTGCCCGTCTCGCGCAAGGTCGCCACCCCCTTCACCGAGTCGATCCGTGAGCTCAGGACGGCCGTCCAGGTCTCCCTCGCGGAGGCGGACCGGGTCGTCGTGGTCGTCACGGCCGCGGACCCGCACGCGCCCCGCACGTTCATCGCGGCCAACCTTGCGGCCTCGTTCGCGCTGAGCGGTCGCCGCACGATCGCGGTCTCGGGCGACCTGCGCCGCCCTCAGCTCGACCGGGTCCTGCCGCCGCCCGAGGGCTGGTCGGGCGACCCGCACACTCTGCGCCCCACCAGCATCCCCAACCTGGGCGTGTTCCCCGTCCCCGAGGAGGAGATGGACCCGGCGGACTTCCTCGCGACGACCCGCGCGGGAAAGCTCATCGCCGACCTGAGCGACGACGCCGAGGTGGTCGTGATCGACGCCCCGCCCGTGCTCGCGGCCGCGGACGCGACGATCCTCGGACGCTACGCGACCGGCGTGGTGCTCATCGCCTCCGCGGGGAAGACCGACCGGGCAGTGCTCGCCGAGGCCTCCGAGCGCCTGCGCATCAACAACGTGCCCCTCGTCGGCATCGCGCTCGCGGGAGTCAAGAGCGACCGGCGCATGCTCTACGCCTCGACCTACGGCGACCCGGAACGTCAGGAGGACGGGCACCCCACCCGGTCGACGGGAGGCGACGCGGTCGCACAGGCGCCCGCGCTCGCGGCCGAGCGACCAGACAGGGGAGCCCCGGGCGTCGAGCAGGTCGACGAGCCGCGGCGCGCAGCCCGTGAGCGGGCGGCGGCCGTCGTCGCCGGTCCCGCCGCCGAGCCCGCGGCGACCGCTGCGGCCCGGCGGGACGCCGGAGGCCGCCAAGGCCCCCTGCTGTCGCCGGAGTGGGGCAAGATCACGACCGTGCCCGGGGGGCAGGGCGAGGCACGTCCCCGCACGGCCCCGGCCCGCACGAACGACGAGTCGGAGCAGGGCGGCAGCGGCACAGGGCGCAAGCTGCCGTTCCGTTGGTGACGACGCGGCGCGCGGGGGGATCGCCGCCCGGCCGACCGGTGCGGGTCCTCGTCCTCGACCACACGGGCGAGCTCGGCGGTGCCGAGCTGGCCCTCGTCCGGCTCGTCGAGGTGCTGGGCCCGGACGTCGACGTGCGCGTGCTGCTGTTCTCCGACGGCCCGCTGGTCGCTCGGCTGCGGGCAGCGGGGGCTGTCGTCGAGGTCCTGCCGCTCGACCCGGGGACGGCGTCCACGTCGCGGAGCGCGGTGGGGTGCGCGGGCCTCGGCCAGCTCGTCACGGCGGCGCGGCTCGTGCCGTTCACGTGGCGGCTCTCGCGCCGGGTTCGCGCGCTGCGGCCGGACGTCGTCCACACGACCTCGCTCAAGGCGGACGTGCTGGGTGTCGTGCCGGCGCGGGCCGCGCGGGCCGCGCTCGTCTGGCACGTCCACGACCGGATCGCCGACGACTACCTCCCGGCGCGGGTCGCGCGCGTCTTCCGCTGGGCCTCGACGCGGTTTCCCCGGGAGGTGGTCGTGAACTCGCAGGCCACGGCCTCGACCCTGCCCGGCCGCTCGACCGTGGCCTACCCGGGGTTCGCGGCCGGTCAGGTGCGCACGGACGGGCGCCCGACGCGTGCGGACGGTCGCTCGCCGGTCGTGGGCATGGTCGGCAGGATCAGCCCGACGAAGGGGCAGCTCGAGCTCGTGCGCGCCGCGCGCCAGGTCCTCGACGAGCACCCCGAGGTGACCTTCCGGGTCGTGGGCGAGCCGAGCTTCGGCGCCGAGGACTACGCCGAGGAGGTGCGTGCCGAGGCGGTGCGGCTCGGTGTCGCCGAGCGCTTCGTCTGGACGGGCTTCGCGGCGGACCCGTCGGCCGAGCTCGACGGGTTCGACGTGTGCGTGCACGCGTCTCCCGTCCCGGAGCCGTTCGGCCAGGTCGTGGTCGAGGCGATGATCCGTGAGGTCCCGGTCGTCGCGACCAGGGCGGGGGGCGTCGTGGAGATCCTCGCGGGGTCGCCGGAGGACCCCGCGCCGCTGGGCGAGCTCGTCGAGCCGGGCGACGTCGAGTCGTTGGCCCGGGGGATCTCGGCAGTGCTCGTCGACCCGGGGTCCGCAGCGGACAGGGCCCGTCGCGCCGCCGGCATCGCGCGGCGCCGGTTCGCGGCGACGCGGACCGCGGAGGTCGTCAGCGAGGTGTGGGGGCGAGCCGCCAGGTCCGCTCGATGACGTCGCGCATCGCGCGGCCCTGCGCCTCCCACGTGGGGATGTCGTCGTCCTGGTGGGTGTCGGTCGCTGCCGGCGCGGTGAGCGCGGCGCGCACGGCCTCCGGGTAGTCCGCGGGAGGGGCGACCGTGACCCGTGGGTCGTCGGCGTCGCGGAAGCCGGCGACCGGGGTCGCGACGACCGGTCGCCCCACGGCCCGGTATTCGTAGAGCTTGAGCGGGTCGAGGCTGTCCGTGAAGTCGTCGACGAGGTGGGGCACGAGGAGCGCGGTCGCGTGCTGGAGGTAGGCGGGGACCTCGGTCCAGGGGCGTGCGCCGAGCAGCCGCACGCCGGCCGCCGTGAGGTCGTCGTACTCCTGGCTCGTCAGGTCGAGCACGGGGCCGACGACCACGACCGTGCCGGCCCCGGCCGTGGTCGTGGCGGTCCGGGCGACCAGGTCGAGGTCGAAGCGGTCGCGGTGGACGGTGCCCAGGTAGAGGGCCACGGGTCCGTCGGGCAGGTCCGCGGGGCGTTCCCTGGGCTGCCGGTAGCGCTCGACGTCGACGCCGTTGGTGAGGAGCGTGACGGCCCTCTCGGCGCCCTTGCTCTGGGCGAGGTGGGGCGAGCACACGGTCACCTCCTCGCAGGCCTGCAGCAGGAGCGCCTCGTCCGCGAGGAGCCGACGGCGGATCTCGGGCGGGCGGTCGGCCGCGACCCAGTCGTCGGTCACGTCGTAGAGCGACGGCCAGTCGGTGTCCCGGACCAGGGTCGCGGCCGCGGGGTCGTTGACCCACAGCACGGGACGCGTGAGCCCGACGCGGCGTGCGGCCCGGCGCACGAGCGACGCGAGGCGGGCGTCGACCCGGGGGTCGACGCGGCGCGGCAGGATCTTGGTGGGCTGGTAGAGCCACAGCTGGTCGGGTCCGACCCCCTCGACCGGGTCCGCGCGCCGGAGCCCGTGCCCGGCCCGGGGGCGGAAGCCACGACGGACCTCGTGCAGCGGGTCCGCGGCAGGTTCGACGAACAGGACCACGAGCGACGGGTCGGCCCGCAGGAGCTCGGTCACGAGGTACTGGTTGCGTCGCCACACGAGGTCCCAGGACTCGAGCGAGACGACCACGAGCTCGTGCACGGCAGGGGGAAGGTCGCTCACGGCGTGGGGCTCCGATGCTCGTCGTGCGGGCGGGTCCCCGGGCGGACGACGCCGCGGTACACCGCTGCCGTCCCCTGGACCTGGGCCTCGGGGGTGAAACGGGTCCGCTGGACCGTGCGCGCGGCCTCGCCGAACGCGTCGCGCCGGGACGCGGACCGGGCCAGGGCCGCGAGGTTCTCGCCCGCCCGGTCGACGTCGGTCGACGGGTACAGGGCGAGCGGGTCGAGCCCGGCGAGCGTCTCCAGGTGCCCACCGGCCCCGGCCGCCACGACGGGCAGCGCGTTGGACATGGCTTCCAGGACGCTGAGCCCGAGCCCCTCGACCGGGCAGGGTGCCAGGAGGACCGCCGCGCGCTGCATGAGGTCGTCGACGTCGGAGCGGGCGCCGAGGAACCGGACGTGCCCCGCGAGACCCTCACGGGCGACGAGGGTCTCGAGGGCGGCACGCTGCGACCCGTCGCCCGCGACGAGGAGCTGCCAGCCGTCGTGGTGCAGGCGTGACGCCGCGAAGGCGAGCACGCCCAGGTCGGTGCGCTTCTCCGGCTCGAGCCGCTGGACGAGCAGGACGCTGCGGTCGCGCCCGGCCGCGGGCGGGGCGGTGGGGCGGTCGTCGATCCCGGGGTGGACGACGACGCTGTCGCCGTCGACGTGGTCGGCGACGTACCGGCTGATGGAGATCTGCGCGCGCACCGGTCGGCGGGCGACCGAAGCGCTCAGGCCGGCGGCCGGGCCGCTGCCCCGGGTCCGTGCGAAGTGGCGCGTGGCGACGACGGGCGGCATGCGCCGGAGCGTCACGCCCGCGAGCGAGGCCGCGATCTCGGCCGACGTCATGTGAGCGTGCAGGACGTCGGCCCCCCGCGCCGTCGTGCGGATCGTGCGCACGACCTGCGCGAGGGACCCTGCGGGCAGGACCCGCACGGTCGGGTCGTCGACGGTGGCCCGCATGCGGGGCACGTCGCCGCCGACCACGACGACCTGGTCCCCGTGGGCGGCCTGCGCGCGTGCCAGTCGGGCGACGTGCCGTTCGACGCCCGCGAAGGCGTCGGAGTGCACGACGTGAAGCACTCTCACGTGGTCGGGTCCTTCCGGTGGCGGCCCGTCGGCTCGGGCTGGGGGGCGGGGATCACGGCCGGGGTGAGCACCAGGTGCTTCGTGGGGCCCGTGGCGTCGAGCATCTCCTCGACCGACCGGAGGTCGTCGACGGGCAGCGTGTCGCCGGTCTCCTCGCGCGCGGCGCGCCGGGACTCGGCGTAGGCGTCCGCGCCCACGCAGACACCGACGATGAGGAACGGCACGGACACCTGGACCGAGACCCAGAAGAGGTCGAACTGTCCCTGGATGAAGCGCATGAGGAGCACCGAGAACGCGAGCGTCCCGAAGCGCGGGTTGAGGCGCCACAGCACGACGAGCGACCCGAAGAAGAGCACGAGGAACGCGACGAGCCCGACGATCCCGGCCGACGTGAGCACCTCGAGCTCGGCGTTGGGCGGCTGGAAGGTGTACTCGGTGCGGTTCGCGACCCACCAGCGCAGCCCGACCCCGACCCACGGGCTGCGCTCCCAGACGTCGATGGCCTGCTCGTACCAGGTGAGCCGCTGGTAGGCGGAGTTGAACTGGTCGTTGGTCGCGAGCTGCTCCTGGACGGCGGCCCACACGAAGTAGACGGCGGGGATCGCGGCGAGCAGGATGAGCTTGGAGCGCTTGCGGTCCGGGTCCGCGCGCAGGGTGATGAGGACGACGCCGATCGCGAGGCCGATCAGGGCCTGGCGCGACTGCGACGCGAGGACCGCGAGGCCGAACAGCCAGAACGCGGGGTAGGTGAACGCCTTGGGCCACCCCACCCACCACGGCCGGGCGTAGGCCAGCAGCGCCGCGCTCCCCAGGACGCACCCGACGAAGTTCTTGTGCATCGGGAACGGGATCTGCAGGTACACGGGACCGGTGTTGCCCGCGGCGAGCTGCTGCAGTGCCGTGAAGCACGTCAGGGCCGCGATGATCAGGCACGGGATCATGAACAGCGTGAGCCCGAGCCGCGCGCGTCCCGCCCGGCCCACGGCCCACCCGACGAGCAGGGCGCCGCCGACCGAGAGCCAGGCGTGGAACCACTCGACGGTGTTCGCGGTGTACGGGTTGGCGATGACCGTGAAGAGCGTGGCGACCTGGTAGAACGCCGAGAGCCACAGGAGCGAGCGCATGGGGCGCGAGAGGGGCCGCTGCGTGAAGAAGAGCGCGAACCAGAACGCCCCGAAGAGCGCGAAGTCGCTCAGCGACAGGTTGACGGCGTCGCCGCCGACCCGCTGGACGACCACCATCGCGGGCATCGCGAGGATCGGCATGGCGGCCGGCTCGTAGATCGTCATCCCGACGACGAGGACCAGCGCGGCGACCGCGACCGAGATCGCGGTATACTCGGGCACCAGGAGGCCGATCCCGACCAGGACCACGGCGACCGCGACAGATCCCGCGGCCCAGGCGAGGGACCGGCGGATCACGTCGTGGGGTCCGGGGCCGCGGGGCGGGCGAGCATCGCCGCCTCGGCCGAGAGGGGGCCGCGGGCGTAGAGCCGGAGCCGCAGCCGCGCCAGGTCGCGACCGGCGCCCCGGAGCGCGACGGCTCGTGCGGCCGAGCCGGCGAGGACCCCGGCTCGTGCTGCGTGCCAGCCCGTCGCGCCGAAGTGCTTGCGCAGGTACCTCTCCTGGGAGGCGTGGAAGTGCGTCTCGCGGCGGGTCGGGTCACCGCTCGTGGCACCACCGAGGTGCAGCGCCTGGACCTCGGGTACGGCCAGGTGTCGCCTGCCGAGGAGGGTCGCCCGGTAGGCCCAGTCGGTCTCCTCGGCGTACAGGAAGAAGCTCTCGTCGAACGGCCCGACCTGTTCGAGCGCGTCGGCCCGCAGCATCAGCACGGACCCGATGACGAACGACCGGTCGGCCGGGGTCCGGCGCAGCGAGCCGAGACCGACGGCCTCGATCCAGGTACCGGCCGGGGACGGGTACGGCCAGACGACGCGCGCCGCCCCGCCGTCGCCGTCGACCTGCGCCGGGCCGACGCTCGCGAGGTCCGGCGCCTCGTGGAGCCGGGTCTGGAGGGTCAGGACGTCCTCGGGGCTCACGACGGCGTCCGGGTTGAGCAGGAGGACGTCCGACCCGGGGGTCTGGCGGTGGCGCAGCGCGTGGTTGACGCCCGCGGCGAAGCCGCCGTTGCGCCCGGGGTCGAGGTAGCGGGCGCCCGCGAGCTCGGCGACCTCGCGGATCTCCGGCAGTGACGAGTTGTCGACGACGGTCAGGGGGAGCTTGCCGACGAGCGGTCCCAGCGCGTCGCGCACCAGGTCGGGGGAGCCGTACGCGACGAGGACCACCTCGGGCGGAAGCAGCCCGCTGCCCGACGGCGGAGCACCCGTTCCCGGGGTGTGCTCGCCGCCCGCACGGGTCGGGGTCCCGGCGGGGGACGCGGGCGAGGGGTGCGCCGCCGCGGTCTCGTAGAGGGCGAGGTAGCGGCGGGCGACCTCGGGCCAGGCGCACGACGCGGCGCGCGTCAGTCCCTGCCCGCGCAGCGTCTCGGCCAGGCCGGGCTCGTCGACGACCCGGACGAGCGCCTCGCGCAGCGCCCCGGCGTCACCGGGGGGCACGAGCAGGCCCGCGCCGCCCACGACGTCGGGCAGGGCCCCCGAGTCGCTCGCCACCACGGGCGTGCCGCACGCCATGGCCTCGACCGCGACCCGACCGAACTGCTCGATCCAGCCGGGGGTGTCGAGGGACGGGACGGCCAGGACGTCGAGCGAACGGTAGAACGCGACCAGGTCGTCGCCCGCGAGCGGTCCGACGAACCGGACCCGGTCGCCCAGCGGCCGTGCCCGGTCGCGGAGCGTACGGGCCGACGGGCCGTCGCCCGCGAGCGTCACGTGCAGGCGGTCGTCGTCGCGGGCCGCGGCGAGCAGGACGTCCACGCCCTTGTGCGGGGCGAGACGCCCCGCGTAGCCCACGTGCACCGGCCCCCCGGCCCGCCCCGTCCCGGGGCGACCCGGATCGGGGACGGGCGCGACGCCGTCGGGCCGGAGGGTCGACGGGCCGGGGGTGACGGCCCCGCCCGGGGAGAAGACCGACAGGTCCACGCCCAGCGGGACCACCTCGACCGCCCCGCGCGCGCCCTTGGCGCGGACGATGCGCGCCGCGGCCTCGTTGCAGACCGACACCGCGGCCGCGCCACGCAGGGCCGCGGCCTCGAACGCGCGGAACGGCCAGGGGTAGCGCTTGGGGATGTTCTGCGCCGAGTACAGGACGTAGGGCGGCGCCGGGCGACGACGCCAGGCCGGGACGAGGGCTCGGAGCCGTCGCAGCGCCAGGATCTCGGCCGTCGCGAGCGCGAACGGCTCCTCGTGCAGGTCGAGGACGTCCCACTCCTGCCCCAGGGCGCGCCAGAGCGGGCCAGGGGCGTAGACGAACAGCGCGGGGTGCGACCCGAACGTCCGGACGCCCTCGACGGGCTCGCCCGGTCGGGGCGTCAGCGGGACCGTCGTGCCGCCCTCGTCCCACGCCCGCGCCGACAGGAGCCCGACGTCGAGCCCGGCCGCCCGGAGCTCCCGCTCCCGCTCGCGCCACGCGTCGACCACGGCGCTGTGCGAGACGCGGAGGATCCTCATGTGGGAGATTGTCCACCAGCGAGGGGTCTCGGCCCCTGCGATCTCACCGAATTCACCCCGACCGAACCGAGGAGCGCCGTGCCCGACGAAGGTCCCGACGCCGCAGGCGCTGCCGTCGCCGCACCGCTCGTGAGCGTCGTCGTCGCCACCAACCGGGGCGGGCCGTTCCTGGCCCAGGCGCTGGCCTCGGTCGCCGCGCAGACCTACCCCCACGTCGAGCTCGTCGTGGTCGACGACGGATCGCCCGACCCGGCCGTGATCCGCGGCCTCGTCGAGGAAGCGGGGGTCGGGACGGTCCTGCGCCTGGACCCGTCGGGCGTCTCCACGGCGCGCAACACGGGCGTCCGGCACACCCGGGGCGAGCTGCTCGCATTCCTCGACGACGACGACCGCTGGCACCCCGACAGGCTGCGCCTCGCGGTCGATGCGCTGACCGCCCGACCCGACGCCGTGATCTCCTACTGCGCGATGCGCACGGTCGACCCGGCGGGCGAGCAGCTCGTGGGCGCCGACCAGCGCCCGGCCCGCGACGCACGGGACGTCGTCCGCGGCCGGACCGGGATCATGCTGCCCAACCTCGTGATCCGCCGCGGTGCCTTCGACGCCCTGGGCGGGTTCGACCCCGCGTACCGGCAGGGCGAGGACCTCGACCTGGTCCTCGCGGCCGCGACGCTCGGGCCGTTCGTCTTCGTCGACGAGGTCCTCGTCGACTACCGGTACCACCCGGGCAACACCACGCGGGCCTACCGCGACCTCGCCGCGGGCATCCGGGTGATCCTGCGCGAGCGGCGCTCGCAGGCACGCGCGGCCGAGCGCGGCGGCCCTGCCGGACTTGACGCCGCCTACCGCGACCGGCTCCGCGCGAACGACCGCTTCGCGGCGTGGAGCGCCGCGCGGGCCGCGCGGGCCGAGATCTCGGCCCGCCGGTTCCGCGCCGCGCTCGGCCACGTCACCTGGGCCGCGCGGTTCGCGCCGCTCGCGCCCCTGGACTGGGTCCGGGAGCGGGTGCGGCGGGCCGTCGGCAGGTGACGGGCAGAGTGACGGGCAGGGCGACGGGTGCCGGCGCCGGCGAGACGAAGGACTAGGACGCGTCCTGCCGCCAGGTCGGCGGCGGGACGATCGGCGGTGCCGCAGGGACCCGCCCGAACCTCCACCCGGCGCTCCAGGCCAGCCGCCACACCAGGTCGGAGAGGTCCCCCGGGCGCCGGATGGTGGACGCCTTGCGCAGCGCCTTCCGGACGAACGAACCACCACGGACGGCGAACACCCGGCCGCGCCGGGCGACCGCCGCGAGGCTGCCTGTGACGCCCGCCCGCTGCGCGCTCTCCGCCGGGGCGGAGCCCGCGACGACGGCCGTGACAGGGGGCTCGGAGGTGCCCGTCGTGCGCGGAGCCTGCGCGTACAGCAGCGCGTAGCGGTGGCTCAGCCAGCGCTCGCCCGCGCCGTACGCGAAGGACTGCCGGGCGATGTTCCGCAGACCGTCGCGGCGCCGGACGTGCAGCACGATGTCCGGGTCGAACACCAGGTCGTGGCCCGCGAGCTGGACCCGGATGCAGAAGTCGTCGTCCTCCGCGGTCCGGGCCCCCTCGTAGAAGCCCCCGACCTCGTCGAAGACCGCTGTGCGCACGCCCATGTTGCCCGAGCCCGCCGTGACGAACTGCTCCAGCCCGGGCTTGACCGTCAACCGGTCCGTCTGGGCCGTCCACGTGACCGACGACGTCAGGCCGGCGTTGAGCCGGGAGCCCTCGAACGGGCCCGCGACGAACTCGTGCTCGGCCAGCGCGCGGTGCATCGCCTCGACCCAGCCGTCCGCGACCATGTCGTCGGCGTCGCAGAACGCCAGGGCCTGCGCCCTCGCCTGCGCGACGGCGATGTTGCGGGCCGCGCTGGGACCGCGGCGGGCCGAGGCGTCGACGAGCCGGAGCTCGGGCATGCGCTCGGTCCACTCCCCGACGAGCCGACGGGTCCCGTCGCTCGACCCGTTGTCGCTCACGATCACCTCCCAGGGCCACGCGGGACGCTGCGCGAGCAGCGCGCCGAGCTGCACCCCGAGCGTCTCCTGCGCGTCGTACGCCGGGATGATCACCGAGAGCTCCGGGCGGGCCTGCGCGCCGGTGGGTGTGCTCATGTCTGACGCATCCTCTCGCGGGCCATGCTCATGACAGGCTGGTAGGTGGTCACCAGGTCGTGGGCGGTCACGGTCCGGTAGCCGTCGGCCGCGAGACGGTCGAGCAGCAGGTCCAGGACCCGGGCACGGTCGAAGGCCGGGAACACCTCGTCGTCCCCGAGCGTCTCCGGGTCGCCCCGGTCGTCGTGGAGCAGCAGCATGCTCCCGGGGAAGATCGTCGACAGGGCGCGCTCGGCGATCCGCTCCTCCTCGTCGTCGACCCAGTCGAACGCGTCGCCCGACCAGATGAGCACGTCCATGCCCAGGCCCGCGATGCCGTGCGCCTGGCGGACCGTGTGCGCGCCGTACGGGGGCCGGAACGAGACGAGCGGCGCCGAGACGATCGACTCGACCTCGTCCCTCGCGTCCCGCACGTACCGGACCGCCTCGGCGTCCCCCATCGTCAGCAGCGACCGGTGGTCCTGCCCGTGGAGCGCGAGCTCGTGGCCGTCGGCGAGGATGCGGCGGGCGATCTCCGGGTGCGCCCGCACCTGCCGGGCGAGCGCGAAGAACGTCGCGGTCTCGCCGCGCGCGGCGAGCAGGTCGAGCAGGCGAGGCGTGTGCTCGGGGTGCGGGCCGTCGTCGTACGTGATCGACACGACCCGGTCCGACGTGTTGACGCAGAACGTGCCCAGCGCGCGCGTCAGGGCGCGAGGGAGCGGGAGGCGCGTGTACGCGACCTCCGCGAACCCGCCCCCCACGGGCGCGGGCCTGCTCTCGATGTCGCGGCGACGGACCACGATCCCGCGGGGAGCGCGACGGGCCGCGGTACGGGATCCGCCGGGCAGGGACTCGGACATCGGCTGACCCTCTCTGGTCGTCCGGGACGGGGACCGCGCCGGACGGGCCGGGCGGGGTGGTGCAGATGCTACGGGTGCCACGGGGCGGGCGCGTGCGCGTCCCGCCTAGGTGCGGACCCCGTCGAGCGCCTCGAGCTTCGCGAGGGCCGCAGGGTCCTCGGCGCTCGCGGCGACGAGCCGGGGCCGGAGGGCGTCGAGCGCGTCCTGGAGGCTCACGCCGAGCATGTGGTGGAACGACCAGTCGTCCTCGGGGTCGAAGGCCGGGTCGAGGCTCCGGTCGCGCGGGCGCGGGTCGTTGCCCGTGATGTCCCCCGAGTCGAGGAACGGGATGCCCCGCGTCCGCGGCCCGAAGGTCTCGAAGTCGGTCACGACGGGCCTGCCGTCGAGCATCCAGATGTTGTGCGGCTGCAGGTCGCCGTGCAGGTTGCCCGTGAGGTAGATCTCGAGCAGGACGTCTAGGGTCCACGCCCCCAGGTCGACCCGGTCCTCGCGCGAGAGCTGCTGCCCGGCGACGTCGAGCCGGGACTCGTCCGGCAGGCGCGGGACCGTGAACCCGCGACGGTGCCACCGGACCACGGGCATGCGCCACGGCCGGTCGCCGAAGAGGTCTCCCGTGGCCTTCTCCGCGAGGAACGCGTCCTTGCCGACGCGGGTGCGGGCGAAGTACTTCGAGACCGTGGGTCGCCCGCCGGTCGTGGTGTAGACGGTCACCGAGCGGTCGGTGGCCTTGACGAAGGTCGCACCGACAGGGCTGCCGAAGATGTAGACCATCCGCGCCCGGTCCACGACCCTGCGGACCAGCGAGCGGGGCGGCCCCTCCGCCTGGACGGCAGGCATGCTCATGACGACTCCTCGACTGGTGGTGTGCGGTCGCGGACCCCCACGATCGATCCGGCAACGGTAGCGGTGAGCGCTGCGGGCGGTCCATGGCAGGACGCCGCGAGAGCGGGCGAAATCCGCGGGGAGACGCCCGTCAGGCCCCGCGGTCCTTGAGGGCGTGGAACGCGGAACGCAGCCGGTGGTACGCGCCCCGGACCGCGCGGGACCTGCCCAGGGCGCGGGCCACGGGGCTGCGCTTCGCGGACTGCCAGAGCTCGGCCGTCGCGACCTTGAGCGGCGGGTCGGCGAGCGGCGTGAGCCGGAAGAGCGCGAGGAACTCGGCGTTGCGGTGCACCGCGGGGTCGACGGGCAGCGGCACCGTGAACCCGTGCCCCGCGAGGTATCCGTCGAGCTGGGAGGCCGCGACCGCGTCGTGCGTCACGGTGCGCGCGACCTGCTCGGGCAGCCCGACGTCGAGGGCGAGCTGCGTGAGGCGTTCGACGTAGGCGGGCTTGACGGCGGGCTTCTGCACCTTGGCGTGGTAGAGCAGGGAGAAGAGGTGGTCGTCGTGCCGGGGCACCGCGACCTGGCCGTCCCGCCACTCGCGGCGCGCGAGGATCTCGCGCTGCCACTCGGTGTCGAGGTAGCCGTCGCCCACGTACCGGGTGTCGAAGAAGACCTCCTCGCCCCCGACCAGGGTGCGGAACTGCGCCCCCTCGGGACCGGGATAGACCTCGGTCGCGTTGAGGACGGCCGCGAGGTCCGTCTGGTCGTCGCACAGCACGTCGATCTCGTGGTCGTCCTCGAGGGCGCCGGGGAGGTCGTCGAAGTTGCGCAGCACGACGTACCGGGACGTCCAGCGCAGGGTGCGGAACACCTGGTCGAGGCTGTCCCACCCGTGGCTGCCCACGACGTCCTCCGCGAGCACCGTGGTGCCGCTCGAGGGGCCGTCCTGCGCGATGATCTCGTGCAGGCGCTCGGGGCCCAGGACCAGGGTCGCGTCGCGGAAGAACTCGCGGATGTTGTTGCTCGAGTGGATGCGGTACCCGCCGGTGAGCGCGCGGGCCGCGGCCTTGACGCGTGCGACGTTGACGTTGGTGAGCTCGACGTAGCCCGTGACGTTCTGCCGGTAGGAGTAGGCCGGGGCGTGGTCCTCCAGGATCAGCAGGAGGAACGGGCCGTCGCCCACCTCCTCGTGCTTGGGCGAGGTGCCCCACAGCGTCTGACCGTAGAGCCGCTCGAAGTCGTTGACCATCTTCTCGGCGCTCCACCGGACCTCGACCTGCGCGAGGATCGTGAAGTCGGCCGCGACGCGCTCGAGGATCTCCGCCTCGTGGGTGCGCCCCCCGGACCACACGACCAGGAGCTGGAGGTCGCGGTCGTACTGGTGGGCGAACGCACCGACCCCGGGCGACCACCGGTACGTCAGGTCCGCGGGGTCGTAGGAGGAGACGGGCGTCCGGGCAGGAGGCTCGGTCCGCGCAGGGTCGAGGTCGCTGCCGGGACGGTTCATGGCGCGACAGTAACGCACACCTCGTTCGTCGTGCGGGGCTGCGACGCGCTGGGAGGTGCCTCTCGCCCGGGTGAACTTTGACCGCCGACCTTCCGCAGGATTCCGCGCCGATGGTTCGATGGGACCTGGTGGCCGCTCCGGGGGTACGTCGCGAGCCGTCGCTCGCCGCGTACGGATCCACCACCAGGGACTCCGGACAGGATCGATCATGACGGCACGCCCCGACGGCCCGCCCCGTCGACCGCCGACCGCCCGCCGCAGGATCGCGCGCGTCGTGGCGCCCCTCGTGGTCGCCGGGCTCGTCCTCGCCACGGCCGGGTCGGTCGTGACGGTGGATGTAGGGCCCGCCTCGGCGTCATCGCCCACGCCCGTCCCCGTGACCGCCGTCGAGGGCGACAGCCGGTCGGAGAGCCGTGCCATCGGCGGGGCGGTCGGGCAGGACGTCGCGCCCAACTTCTCGGCCGACGGCGCCGGCCCCGAGACGCCGTCGACCGTCGCGAAGACGCTGTGGTGGCGGTGGACGGCTCCGACGTCTGGCCCCATCAGCTTCTCGACGAGCGGCAGCGAGCTCGACACGACGGTCGCGGTGCGCCGCGCGTCCGCACCGAAGACCGTGGTCGCGACCAACGACGACGACGGCGACGTCTCGACCTCCCGGGTCACGTTCGACGCGGTCGAGGGTGAGGAGTACGTCGTCGAGGTCGGTACCAAGGCCGGCGAGCCGGGCCTCGTGACGCTGGCCTGGCAGGAGCCCGCGCCGTCGCTCGACGCTGTGCCCAGCACGCCGAGCGGGCCGAGCGCCCTGGCCGCCGAGACCGCCCTGACCACGACGGCGGTCCCGCTGAGCGGTAACACGGGGGAGAAGCCGCAGTCCAAGCTGTGGTTCGCGCACGACACCTGGTGGGCCGCGCTCGCGTCGACGAGCACGACCCCCGCGGGGACGTGGGTCTGGCGCTACGACCAGGCTGCGGGGACCTGGACGAACGTCGTGCGGATCTCGGACCGCACCGACGTGCGCGCGGACGTCAAGGTCGTGGGCGAGGTCGCGCACGTCCTGCTCCACGGCCCGACGACGTCGCTCGTCTCGGTCGAGTACGTCGCCTCCTCGAGCTCCTACCAGCCGTGGTCCCAGCGGCAGACCGCGACCCCGGTCTCGTTGCCGGGCAGCGAGACGGGCACGATCGACGTCGACTCGACGGGCCGGCTGTGGCTGGTCTCGGACACGAGCACGAGCATCCAGGCGCGCTACGCCGACTCCCCGTACACGTCGTTCTCGGCCCCCGTCACGGTGGCCTCGGGTGTCCTGGACGACGACATCGGCATGGTCACGGCTCTGCCGGGCGGGAAGATCGGGGTGCTCTGGTCCAACCAGAGCACCGAGCGTTTCGGCTTCCGCACGCACGTCGACGGCGCTGCTCCGGCGACGTGGACGGCCGACGAGAAGCCCGCGCAGTCCTCGGCCCTGGACCTCGGCGACGGCATGGCCGACGACCACATGAACGTGGCGGTCGCGTCCGACGGGACCCTGTACGCCGCGGTCAAGACGTCGTACGACTCCCAGGGCGCCACGGTCATCGGGCTCCTCGTCCGCCGCCCGAACGGCACGTGGGACCCGTTCTACGAGGTCGACCGGCTGGGCACTCGCCCGATCGTCGAGATCGACGAGGTCACGGGGCTCCTGCGCGTCGTCTACACGCACAGCGAGGTCCTCGACGACATCATCGAGAAGGTGACGCCGCTCGCGTCGATCAGCTTCTCCCAGAGCGCCACGACCGTTCTCGACGGGACGTACAACAACGTCACGGGCGCCAAGCAGAACGTACCGGGCGCGACGCTCGTCATGGCCGCCTCGAGCTCGACCGCGGGCACGGCGCGGTTGCCGTGGGTTGACCCGCGCGGGCCGGTCGCCACGGCGGGACTCACGGCGACGTCCGTCGGGGTCGCCGCGACCGGGACCCTCAAGGGGTCGTCGCCGGTGGGTGGTGCGCTGACGTTCGAGGTGGTCGCCGCTCCGTCGTCGGGCACGGTGACCGTGACGAACCCGGCCACGGGCGCGTTCACGTACACGCCTGCCGCGGGCTTCGTGGGGGCCACGAGCTTCACGTTCCGCGTCAAGGCGGGCACGACGTGGTCGAACGTCGCGACCCAGAGCGTGCGGGTCACGGCGGTGGCCGGTGCCCGGGGCACGTGGGAGCTCGACGAGGGCGCGAGCGTGCTCACGGCGGACTCCTCGGGCTGGGGGTTCCAGGGCACGCTGACCGGGGGGACGAGCTGGGTCACGGGCAAGGCGGGCAAGGCCGTGCGTCTCGACGGGTCGACGGGCCGGGTCTCGGTGCCGGACGCTGACGGGCTGGACGTGTCGTCGGCGTTGACGGTGTCGGCGTGGGTGCGTCCGGAGCGGTCGGCGACGCAGTACGTGGTGAAGAAGGCGGTGTCGGGTTCTGCGGACGGGTACGAGCTGGGGATCTCGAGCGCCGGGAAGCCGTTCCTGCGGGTCAACCAGAAGACGTCGGGGGATGCGTTCCGGGTCAACGCGACGTCGGTGCTCCCGACGAATGGGACGACGTGGGTGCATCTGGCGGGGACCTATGACGGGCAACGTCTGCGGATCTACGTCGACGGTGTCGAGCAGGGGTCGATCGCCGGTCCCGCGTCGGTGGGCGTCAACACGCTGCCGCTGACGATCGGCGCGCAGCCCGACGGCCTGTACCCCTTCCAGGGCGCGGTCGACTCGGTGCGCCTGTCCGACCGGGCGCTCACCGCGGCCCAGGTCGCCGAGCTCGTCCAGGGCGGCGGCCCCGTGCCCACGACCCCGGTCGCGACCGACGGGGCCTCCACCACGACGACCGGTACCGCGGTCACGGGCACGCTCGCGGGCAGCTCGCCGAGCGGCGGTGCGCTGACGTTCGAGGTGGTCGCCGCTCCGTCGTCGGGCACGGTGGCTCTGACGAACCCGGCCACGGGCGCGTTCACCTACACGCCCCCCGCGGGCTTCGTCGGGGCCACGAGCTTCACGTTCCGCGTCAAGGCGGGCACGACGTGGTCGAACGTCGCGACCCAGAGCGTGCGCGTGACCTCGGTCGCGGGGATCCGCGGCCTGTGGGGCCTCGACGAGGGGACCGGGACCACGGCCGCCGACTCGTCGGGCTGGGGCCAGACCGGGACCCTGTCGGGCGGCGCCGCCTGGGTGACCGGGATCGACGGCAAGGCCGTGCGCCTCGACGGCACCGCGGGCAAGGTCGCGGTGCCGGACGCGGACGGGCTGGACGTGTCAGCGGCGCTGACCGTGTCGGCGTGGGTGCGCCCCGAGCGCCACGCGACGCAGTACGTCGTGAAGAAGGCGGTGTCGGGTTCTGCGGACGGCTACGAGCTGGGGATCTCGAGCGCCGGGAAGCCGTTCCTGCGGGTCAACCAGAAGACGTCGGGGGACACGTTCCGGGTCAACGCGACGTCGGTGCTCCCGACGAACGGGACCACGTGGGTGCATCTGGCGGGGACCTATGACGGGCAACGTCTGCGGATCTACGTCGACGGTGTCGAGCAGGGGTCGATCGCCGGTCCCGCGTCGGTGGGCGTCAACACGCTGCCGCTGACGATCGGCGCGCAGCCCGACGGCCTGTACCCCTTCCAGGGCGCGGTCGACCAGGCCCGGCTGTACGACCGGGCGCTGTCCGGGGCGGAGGTCCAGGCACTCCGCCAGGCCGTCCAGCCGCCGGCCGCACCGCCCGTCGCGCAGGACGTGTCCGCGTCGACCGTGAGCGGGACGCTCGTCACGGGCACGCTCACCGGCAGCTCACCGAGCGGGGGGACGTTGACGTTCGAGGTGGTGGCCGCTCCGTCGTCGGGCACGGTGGCTCTGACGAACCCGGCCACGGGCGCGTTCACCTACACGCCCCCCGCGGGCTTCGTCGGGACGACGAGCTTCACGTTCCGCGTGGGTGCGAACGGGCTCTGGTCGAACGTCGCGACGGCGACCGTCCAGGTGGCACCCGCCGACGGTCTCCGCGGCGCGTGGGACCTCGACGAGGGCACCGGCCTCGCCACGGTCGACTCGTCGGGCTGGGGCAACGCGGGCGCCCTCTCGGACGGGACGACATGGGTCACGGCCGGGGGCCGGTCTGCCGTGCGGTTCGACGGCGCGACGGGCAAGGTCACGATCCCCGACGCGAACGCCCTCGACGTCTCGACCGCGCTGACGGTCGCCGCCTGGGTGCGGCCCGAGCAGGTCGCGACCCAGTACGTCGTCAAGAAGGCCGCACCGAGCGCGACCGACGGGTTCGAGCTCGGCCTGTCGAGCGCGGGCAAGGCGTTCCTGCGGCTCAACCAGGCGACGTCGGGCGACACGTTCCGCGTCAACGCCACGTCGACCTACCCGTCCGACGGCACCACGTGGGTGCACCTCGTGGGCACGTACGACGGGCAGCGGATGCGCCTGTACGTCGACGGCGTCGAGCAGGGGAACGTCGCGGGTCCCGCGGCGGCCGGGGTCAACACGCTCCCGCTCCTCCTGGGAGGGCAGCCCGGCGGCACGCTCCCGCTCAAGGGAGCCGTCGACGGCGTGCGGCTCTACGACCGCGCGCTGAGCGCGACCGAGGTCGCCACGCTCAGGACGCAGACTCCGCCGCCTGCCTGACGTCCCGGGACGCAGATCGCTCTCCGCGGGAGCGACGCTCGTCCCGGGCCGCGCGGACCCGGCCCGCGAGCACCCGTCGGCCGTGCCCCAGGGCCACGATCTCCCGGAGCAGCAGCTGCCCCGGCCAGCGACCCAGTGCGGCCGTGAAGGACACCGTGCGCAGCCGTGAGGGGTAGAGCTCGTTCTGGTCGGGGTACAGCGACGGGTGCATGCACGAGTCGAGCAGGTCGAGGTCGCCCTGGGCGGCGAACCGCTTGACGGTCAGCAGGCGACCCAGGACGCCGGGCGCGTGCTGCGCCCACTTCTCGGCGTACTCGTCGTACCAGGCGAACAGCGTGCCTCCGGACCGCAGGAATGCGGCCATGTAGAGGGTCTCGCCCGCGGGTCGCAGGGCCAGGAGGGTCGCGCGCCCCGCGGCGGCGTGGGCCCGGAAGACGTCCACGAACCACTCGGGTCCCTCGCGCAGCCGGGAGAAGCCGACCCCGTTGCGGTCGGGGTCCGCCTTCCAGGTCTCGAGCTCGAACCGGAGGAACTCGGCGGGGTCCTCGACGACCTCGAGCGCCAGCGTGTCGAGCTCGGCAGGGACGCCTGCGGCCTCCGTGAGGCGACGGGCCCGACGGCGGACGGCCTTGGCGCGCGACCTCGGGAGGTAGCCGAAGCTCCCCGGGGCCTCGACCTCGGCGAAGCGGACCGCGGCGCGCTCGTCGCCGCCCCAGACGTGGAGCGTCGAGCCCTCGTCCGCGAAGGCCCGCTGGAGCGCGGCTCCGCCCGGCCCGTCGCCCGAGACGAACGCCATCTCGATGCTCCCGCCCAGCTCGTGCGAGAACCGCCGGAACGCCCGCACGAGGCCGGTCGCTGCGCGCCGGGGGTCGCCCTCGCGCAGGAGCGGGACGCCGAGCGAGGTGAACTGGTTGAGGATCGGCCCGTCGTTCGACGCGTGCCGGTGCGGCCAGCGACGGTTCGCCGGGACCATCTCGTAGGGCATGAGTGCGAGCCAGGTGCCGTCCGACTCGACGACCACCAGGCGCAGGGTGCGGTCCGGGTCGAAGTGCGCGGCGGTCGGGACCAGGAAGTCCGGCCCGTAGAACACGTTGGGCTCGGCGGCATGGTCGGCGAGGTCTCTCCAGCGGGAGACATCCTCGGGCCCGAGGGTGGAGACCGCGGCGAGGCGGACGGACAGGCGGGGCGAGTCGTTCGAAGGCATGGGGTCCCGTTCGAGGGGAGGCGGCACGAGGGGCCGCACGGCGGAGCGAGCCCTTGCGGGCTGCACGGGGGAGCGGCGGGGGCGAGAGAAGATCCTCGATCGACCCGGTCAGGGAGGAGAGGAGGTGTCAGCGAACCGTCGAGAGGCCCGACGGCGGGCCCTCACCGGGGTGCAGGAGGCCGAGCTCGGGGCCACGGTAGGCCGTGCGACGCAGGTACACGGGGGCAGCCGGGGCGGGGTCCGAGGACGCGTCGGTCCATGCCCGCCCCGTGTGCCCGAGCGTCGCGGCGAGGATGCCGCGGTCGTTCCATGCCATCGCTCGCCCCCCACCAGGTGTCGTCCCGATCATGACGCGTCCTCGACCGTCTCGCGCGGTGTGCCCACGACGCGAGCACGCAGCCGGCGCAGGGTCGGCACCGAGCGCACGAGGAGGCGCGGGAGGAGGCCCCGCGTCGCGAGCACGACGCCGACCAGCGTCCGGCGGTCCCGGTAGAGGCCGCTCGGGCCGACGTTCTTGGGGTGCAGGCACGGGTCGAACCGGTCCGCGGTCGTGCTCCCCAGGACGAACTCCTGCTCCATGACGCGTCCGATCACGCCCGGACTGAACTTCGCGAAGCGTTCGTCGTACGTGTCCATGAGCGAGTACAGCGTCCCGCCGGCGCCCAGGAGCATCGACATGTAGACCACGTCGTCGCCCGCGACGAGCGTGAGCAGGTGGAGGTTCTTGCGGTCGCGCAGGCCGTCGGTCACGTCGGTGAACCACTCGACGGCTCCCGGCGTCACGTCGAGCGCCCCGCCGTCCTGGTCGACGTCGCCCTTCCAGCCGGAGGCCTCGAGAGCGACGAAGTCCTCGAAGGCCCGGGGGTCCGCCCCGCGGTCCTCCATGACGAGCGGCCGCCCGGTCGACTCCTCGAGGCGTCGGGTCAGGCGCTCGACCTGCTTGCGCTTGGAGCGGCTCAGGGCGTCCCGAGGGGCGGGCGCGTCGCTCGCGCGGTCGAGGAACGCACGCTCGAACCGGGACCGTTCGAGCATCGGGACACCGGCGCGGCGGCACGCGTCGTGGAGGGCGTCGCTCAACGCTCCCTCGCCGGGCAGCAGGGTGAGCTCGACGAGGGGAGGGAAGCCGTTGCGCCGGTCCGCGAGGAAGCCGAGCAGGTGGTCGAGCGCGGTCGCCGCGTGCTCGGTGTCGACGAGGGGCGCGCACAGCGGCGCGTCGTCCTTGAGGAAGGCGCCCGCGGTCGTCGCGTACCGCAGCGGGGTGCCGTGGAACCGCTCGTCGCGGCTCAGGGGCAGGAGCGCGATCATGCGGTCGTCGCGCTCGACGACGAGGAGCACGATCCCCGCGGTCCGTGCGAGCCACCGGGAGGCCGAGAGCAGGTAGGCGGGGGACAGGAAGGGGTTGGGCTCGAGCGCGCGGTCCACGAGGTCGGCCCAGCGCTCGGCCTCGACGGGCGTCACGTCGCCCAGCCGGAGCGTCCGGGCGCTCACGACGCCCGCCGGGTTCACGCCGGTCTCCCGGGGCTGTGGGCCAGGGTGCCGGCGAGGACCTGGTCCAGCCGTGCGCGGGCGTTGGACCAGTCCATCTCGGCCGCGTGCGCGTGCCCCGCCTCCTGGGTGCGGTCGAGCAGGGACTCGTCGTCGGCGAGCGCGGCGAGGGTCTCGGCGAGGGCGGCGACGTCGCCGGGGGGCACGAGGATCCCGGCGGTCCCGACGGCTTCGGGGATCCCGCCGATGTCGGAGGCCACGACGGCGGCTCCCGCGGCCATGCCCTCGAGCGCGGTCAGGGCGAACGGCTCGGCCCAGCGTGAGGGGACCACGACCACGTCGGCCGTGCGCAGGACCTCGCGCACCTCGCCGCGCGGGAGGAAGCCCGTGAAGGTCGTCGGCACGGTCGTCCCCGCGGCGCGTCGGCGCAGGTCGCGCTCGTAGGGCGTCAGGGGGTCCGCGGCGTCGAAGCCCGCGGCACCGACCACGGTGAGCCGCACGTCGGAGCGCGCGAGGCGCCGGACGGCGTCCACGACGACGTCCACGCCCTTGTCCGGGATGGTGCGACCGACGAAGACCACGTGCAGCACGTCGCCGCGCGCGGGACGGCCCGTCGTGGGTGCCCCGCCGCTCGTCGTCGGGGCGTCGACCCCGTTGTGGACCACGACCACGCGGTCCCGGAGACCGGGCGGGAGCAGCGCCGTCGTCTCGTCTGCCAGGAACGCGCTCACGCACACGATGCGGTGCACCGGCCCGAGCGTGCGGGCCAGCTCGCGGTGGCCGTAGGTGCGCAGGAGCTGGTTGTGCGCGTAGAGCACGGGCAGGTGCCGCTCGGCGTCGACGAGCGGGACGAGCTGGGGGGCGTTGTGCGCGAACACGTACGACGGCGCCCAGGCGCCCTGGTCGCGGACGGTTGCCCCGAATGCGCGGCGGGCGCCGTGACGGGGAAGCCCCACGCGTGAGGCGGCCGCGTCGGTGTATCGCTCCCAACCTCGTGCCGAGGCCTGCGGGTACTCGATGACGTGCGCGCCGTCGTAGCGGTCGGGGTAGGTGCCGCGCGCCACGACGACCGACGACGGCGCGGACCCTGCGGACGCGCCGCGCACCAGGCCGTCCACGACGGTCGGCACCGCGCTCCCGGTCCGCGGGGAGTAGTGGTCGCCAGGGGTCAGGACGTGGACGTGCTCGCGTCCGGGCAGAGCCTGGTCGGACCGCTTCATCGGGACCCCTCCTGACCGGGTCAGATCACGTCGGCGAAGCCACGCTCGAGCTTCTGGAAGATCAGCGCGCCACCCGTGAAGGCGAGCCCCGACACCACGACCAGGGCGACGACCTGCCACGCCTCGGGGGCCGCCTGCCCGAGCAGCGACCAGCGGAAGCCCTCGAGCAGCCACGTGAGCGGGTTGATGTTGAAGATCCACAGCAGGTTCGCCGGGACGGCCTCCAACGAGTAGGCGACGGGGGTCGCGTACATGAGGATCTGGACGACCCAGGGCAGGGCGTACCCGACGTCGCGGTACTTGACCATGACGGCCGAGCTCGCGACCCCGATCGCAGCGCCCAGCAGCACGGCCAGCAGCGTCCAGAACGGCAGGAGCAGGATGGGCCACCCGGGGTTGATCCCGTAGGCGAACAGCAGGATCACGAACAGCCCGAACGCGACGGCGTAGTCGACGAGGACCGCGAGGATCGTCGAGAGCGGCACGAGCATGCGCGGGAAGAAGACCTTCGACACGAGCGACTGGTTCGCCACGAGCGACGACGACGAGCGGCTCGCGACGCCGCTGAACACGTTCCACGCGAGCTGGCCCGCGAAGGCGAAGATGAAGTACGGGACGCCGTTGCTCGGCAGGTCCGCGACCTGACCGAACACGATCGCGAAGATCCCGGCTGCGGCGAGCGGCTGCAGGATGACCCAGGCGACACCGATCACGGTCTGCCGGTAGCGCAGCAGGACGTCGCGCCGACCGAAGCTGATCAGGACCTCGCGGGCCTCCCACAGCTCCTTGACCGACGGCAGGTCCCACCGCCCGGGCGGGGTGATCACGGTCTTGCTCATCGTCACCACCTCTCGTACTGGAAGTCGGCCAGGACCATGCCGTGGGTCAGCGCCTCGTCGGACGTGACCTCGGGGTACGGCGGGTTGGGCAGGATCTCGAAGGCTCCCGCGCCCTCCCAGGCGTCGAGGATGCCGGTCTTGCAGACGTACAGGTCGTACGTGTACTTGCCCGGCTTGAGCCACAGGTCCTTGATGGTCAGCGCGCCGCGCTGGGGGACGGTCGGGTCGAGCCACAGTCCGACGAGGCGGGAGTCGCACTGGACGACGATGTTCCCGTTCATGTCGTTGACGTGGCACGAGACGAAGTAGCTGCCGACCAGGTCCGGGTTGGCGTTCACCGCGAACTCGATGACCTTGTCCTCGGTGGGCTCCATGGTCTCCTCGGCGATCGTCGCCTCGGTGAAGCGGAGCTCGCCGGTGCCGGCGCGCCGGGACGCGTCCTGCTGGGCGACGTGGAAGCTCGTGAAGCTGTTGCGGTACTCCGCGAGCGCGTCCTCGACGTTGCCCGCGTAGGTGAGCTTGCCCTGGTCGAGGTAGATCGCCCGGGTGCACAACGCGGAGACGGTCTGCGCCTGGTGGCTCACGTACAGCACCGTGCGACCGTCGCGCGCGACGTCGCGCATCTTGGCGAGCGACTTGGCCTGGAACTCGGCGTCGCCGACCGCGAGGACCTCGTCGATCGCGAGGATCTCGGTCTCGAGGTGCGCCGCCACGGCGAACGCGAGGCGCACGTACATGCCCGACGAGTAGCGCTTGACCGGGGTCTCGAGGAACTTCTCGACGCCCGAGAAGTCCACGATCTCGTCGAAGCGACGCTGGATCTCCTTGCGCCGCATGCCCAGGAGCGTGCCGTTGAGGTAGACGTTCTCCCGACCCGTGAGCTCGGGGTGGAAGCCGGTGCCGACCTCGAGCAGGCTGCCCACGCGGCCGCCCAGCTCGATGCGACCCGCCGACGGTGCGGTGATCCGGGTCAGGAGCTTGAGGAGCGTGCTCTTGCCCGCACCGTTGCGCCCGATGATGCCCAGCGCCTCGCCCCACGGGACCTCGAAGTCGACGTCCTTGAGCGCCTCGAAGTCCTCGAACTCGGGCTTGTGCAGCGGGTGCTTGACCCGGTTGATCACTGCCTCGGCAGCGGTCGTCGGCCGGAAGCCGCTCTTCGCGATGCGGTAGGACTTGCCCAGGCCCTTCACGGCAACAGCGGGATCCGCCACGGTGTCCCCTTCGGCATGGTGTCCGCGCGATGCGGATCGAGTGGTGGTCGGAGGCGTCTCGACCGGTGAGAACCGGGCCGTCTGCGACACGGGCACACTATCAGCGGGCGCGCGCCGTATCAGGGCCTGGAGCGGGTGGAATTCTCCGACAGCCACGCGACGATCGGTGCGGTCGTGCGTTCCCACGGCAGCTCGTCCATCGCCCAGCGGTAGGTCCGTCGTCCCTCGTCGTCGGCGAGCGCCCGGTCTGGCCCCAGCCGCTCGACGAGCCAGGCGACCCACTCGTCGGTGTCGTTCGTGACGCGCGCGGGGGAGCCCGGGTGCGCGCTCGCACCGTCGGTCGTGGCGATCACGGGGCGCCCGGTCGCGAGGGCCTCGCCGAACTTGACGGGGGCGCCGACCCCCGCGCGCACGGGGACCCCGACCACGCGCGAGACCGCCGTGAGGTCGGACAGCGCGGGGACGCGTCCGAGCGCGCGGAAGCCCTCGATCTCGGCGAACCGCGCGGGGGTGCCGTTCCCCGCGACGTGCCACTCGGCGTCGGGCACGGCCTCGCGCACCCGAGGCCACACGTCCTTGGCGAACCATGCGATCCCGGCGGTGTTCGGGGTCCAGGACCAGTTGCCGAACATGCCGACCACGGGCGGCGGCGCGGCGGCAGGGGGCGGCGGCCACTCGGTCGCGTCGATCCCGTGCGGGGCGACGATCCGCCGCGCGGTCCCGCCGTCCGGCAGGCGGTCGAGCTCGGCGGGGGAGCACACGGAGACGGCCGACGCGTCGCGCAGGACGCGGTCCTCGATCTGGCGGAACGTGGCGGCCTCACGCGTCCTGCCGTACCGGGACAGCCAGGGGCTCATGACGTTGTGGACGTCGACCAGGACGGGGACGCCGAGCCTGCGCCCTGCTCCGCGCAGCAGCGCCCAGGACTCGAGGTGGGCCACGATCACGTGGTCGTACCGACCCGAGCGCGCGCGACGGCGCGCGAGGAAGTAGCGGGTCGGGTGGGGGAGGCGCTTGTGGAGGAACGGCGCGAAGCGCTCGACGGTCGCGATCTCCCGCAGGGTCGTGTCGTCCTGGTCTCCGGCGAGCGTCATGACGTGCACCGACCAGCCCGCGCGGACCAGGGCACGGATCTGGAAGTACTGGCGTCGTTGGCCGCCCTGACCGTCGCGGTCGGGGGTCTCGTTGCTGAGCCAGAGGACCGAGCCCCGGGCACGGGCGGCGGCGGGCGGGTCCGTGTCCATGCGGTCAGCGTAGGGGATGGCCCCCTGCCCGCACGGCCCCGCCGTGAGGGTGAAATCCGCGGGCGGTCGCCCCGCCCGACGGGGGTCGCGGACGTACGATCGACCCTTGGCCCACCCTTCCGGGCCCGACGGGAGCACCGACGTGACCGACCCGCCAGCGCCGAGCGAGCGCCCCACGCCCTGGTACCGACGACGCCGGGCCTGGGTGGTCGGCGTCGCGGGGACGGTCGTGGTCGCCACGGCGGCGGTGCTCGTCGTCCGCGCGGTCGGTGACGGAGCGGCCGCCGACCCCGGGGCGTCCGGGGCGCCCATGCCCTCGGTCGTCAGCGTGAGCGAGCCCGGGGCGGCCCCGGTGTGCGGGTTCCCGGTGGTCGACAAGATCACGCACGACGGCGTCGACCCGGCGGACCTGGGCGGTCGCCGGGACGTCGTCGACGACGTCGCGACCCTGACGGACGGCACCGTCCTCTCGATGCGGGTCCGGGACGGGCTCGCGTACGTCCTGGAGTGGGACCGGTCGAGCGCCTACCGCGTGACCCGCTACGACGTGGCGACGGGCGAGGCGAAGGGCACGACGGACTTCGAGCTGCAGCTCGACGAGGGCAACGAGGCGTTCAGCCCCGAGCAGTTCGAGGTCGACGCCGACGGCGGGATCTACTTCCTCGACACGCTCATGCAGCGCCGCGACCTGGTCCGCTTCGAGCCCGACGGCACCCGGTCCTGGACGACGCACCTGCCCGAGGGCGACCAGACCGAGGGCGGGGTCCTCGACCTGTACGGCATGGCGATGTGGGACGACCTCGACGGGCGGCCCGTGATCGGGGTGCACGAGACCGAGCGCACCCTGCACCTCGTGGGGACCGACGGGAAGATCGTCGGCACGCGGGACGACTTCCCGGGCCAGGTGCTGGGGCAGCTCCCGGACGGCGGGCTGGTGCTCGAGTCGTCGGGGACGTCGGACGCGGGGGCCACCGACGACCTGACGGTCCTCGACCAGGACGGGGCCGAGGAGCTGCACCTCGGCGCGACCGCGAACGGCAAGTGGGCGTTCGCCAAGCCGTCGCAGCACTGGTTCGACTCCGTGGTCGGCGTCGCGCCGGCCCCCGACGGCGACGGGCTCGTGGTGATCGAGGACGGTCTCGGGTTCGAGCACGTGGGCGCGGACGGCGTCCGCCGCGGCGTCTGGCCCGACGCGCGCGCCGACCTCGACGCGGACTTCACGCTCCTCGACGGGTCGCCCCTCGTGCTCGACGACGGCACGTACTACGCGCTGACGACGAGCGAGGGGGCCGTCGCGCTCACCGCCGTCACGGCCGACCGCATGGCCTACCAGCTCGGCGCGCCCGTGAAGTACAACGCGATCAACGACGGGTTCCTCTCCGTCATGGGCGCGGGGGCCGGGCTCGTCACGGACGAGGTCTACAACTACTTCCCGCCGGGCGAGGAGCCCGCGGTCCGCCTGAGCCTCGACGACTCGTGGGGGCGCTGGGCCGACCGGTACGAGCTGCGCTTCCAGGTGCGGGGCGACCCGCGGGTGTTCGACCCGGTCGTGGGTGACGAGCAGGTCGTCGACCTCCCTGCCGACGGCGGGGACGTGCCCGTGACGCTGCCCGCCGCACGGCCCGGGGTCTACGAGGTCGACGCGGCGCTGGTCGACCGGGAGAGCGGCGACCCGGTCTCGGGGACGTGCCTGCGCTACACGGTCGGGGCCCCGGGTGCCCCGCTCGACCTCGCCGGGCTGGCCGACGGCGCCGACTGGGGCGGGGCCTCCGTCCTGCGCGGGGTGCAGCTCGCCGACCAGCTCGGCGTGGGCAGCTTCCGCTGGCAGCTCGACTTCGGGGCGATCGTGCCCGACCCGACCGGCACCCCGAGCGCCGACGGGCTCGTCTGGGACTCGCTCCCGAGCGCCGGCGTGCCCGAGCCCGAGGAAGGGGCCGAGGCCGACCCGTTCGCCGAGCTCCAGACTGCTGCGGCGCTCTCGGACGCCAGCGGGGTCACGCTGACGCTGCAGCTCGGGTCGGGCGGCGAGGCCGAGCGGGCCGCGGTCGACGCTGGCACCTGGGAGGGCTGGTCGCGCGAGATCGTCGCGGCGATCGCTCAGGAGGCGCCGGGGATCGTGGCCTGGCAGCCGTGGAACGAGCCCAACAACACGGGCTTCGACGACGGCGCACAGTACGAGGAGCAGATCGGTGCGCCGTTCGCGGCCGGGGCGCGCGCCGCGTTCCCGGGCGTCCGGATCGTCGGCGGGAACACCCTGGGCATCGTGCCCGAGTGGTGGGCCGCGCTCGTCGAGGCCGGCGGGTGCGCCTCGATGGACGTCGTCGGGATCCACCCCTACACGGGCCTCAACCGCTCGTGGGAGGAGCAGGGGTTCTCGCAGCCGGGCGACGACCTGGACGCGCTGCGCGAGGCCCTCGCCCCGTGCGGGGACCTGCCCGTCTGGGACACCGAGTCCGGCTGGTGGTCCGACGGCGTCGCGAACTTCTGGGCGGGCGGCTCGGACGTCGCGCGCAAGCTCCTCTGGTACGGGTCCGAGGGGATCGACGAGTGGACGTACTTCTTCTCCGAGGGGGGATTCGGGGAGTCGGGCAACTCGTGGTCGCTCGTCCAGTACGGCAGCTACGTCAAGCCGTCCGGGGCGGCGTTCGCCGCGACGTCGGCCCTGCTCGCCCCCTACGGGGCGCCCACTTTCGTCGAGACGGGCGCGCCCGGCACGTTCGCGGCCTCGGCCGAGGGGCCGGCGGGCGAGCAGCTGCTCGCGGTCTGGGGCGACGACCTGACGACCACGCTGCGCGTCACGGCCGACGGCGGCCCGGGCACGCTGCGGGTGGTCGACCAGTACGGGGCCGAGACGAGCCTCGAGGTCGGCCCGGACGGTGCCGACCTCCCGGTCACGGGAGCGCCCGTCTTCCTCGTGGGTGCGCCGGGCCAGGCGCTCGCGGTCGAGGCCACTCGGCCCTTCGGCCCGGACCTCCTGGCCGGGCGGCCCGTCACGGCCACCTCGACCCACGAGGAGGCCGACGCCCAGGTCGTGACGTCCGGGACGTTCGACGTGCGCGACCCGTGGCGGTCAGGTCGCCTCGCGGACGACGTCGTCGACGAGGACCCGTCGGTGACCGTGACGACCGACGGGCCGCAGACGATCGACCGGATCGGCGTCGCGACGGCCGGGATCCGGTGCTGCAGCATGGGCCTGCGGGACTACACCGTCTCGGTCCAGCTCCCCGACGGCACCTGGCAGGACGTGGTCCAGCAGAAGGACCAGTTCTCCGACCGGGTCGCCGTGTTCGATATCGACCCGGTCGAGGTCACCGCGGTGCGTGTCTCGGTGCCCATGACGACCGAGCGAGGAGTTCCCGTGCTCGCGGCGAACTACTCGGGCGTCGTGGGCGGGCTGCACCCGTCCTTCCTGCCGCTCAGCACCGAGAGCGCGTACGTCGCGACCGTGAGCGCGCTCCAGGCCTGGGGCCCCGGGACCTGACCCGCGTCAGCGCGCGGCCACGGCCCGCCACACGGCCGCGTGCTGCGCCGCGCTGCGCTCCCACGTGAAGTTGGCCGAGCGGGCCCGGCCGCGCTCGACCATGGCCGCGACCTCCGGGTCGTCGGAGAGCGCGAACAGGGTCGCCTGGGCGATCTCGTCGGGCGTCGGGTCCACGAGCAGCCCGCCGTCGCCCACGACCTCGGGCAGCGAGCTCGTGCGTGCCGCGACCACGGGCACCCCCGCGGCCATGCCCTCGAGCGCGGGCAGGCCGAAGCCCTCGTAGTGCGAGGGGACCACGACGACGGCGGCGCCCGCGACCAGACCCGGCATGACGTCGTCGGGCAGGCGGCCCACGAGGCGCGTGCCGGCGAGCGCGCCGAACAGCGCGTCGCGCCGGGCGTTGCGCGGACCGCTCATGACGAGCGTCAGGTCCGGGCGCGCGCTGTGGATCAGCGGCCACGCCGCGGCGAGGCTCTCGAGGTTCTTGCGCCGCGAGGCGCCGCCCGCGTGCAGCACGTACGGGCCGGTGATGCCCAGCGCGTCGAGCGCCGCGGCGTCGAGGGGCGGCGTGCGGAAGTAGCGCTCGTCGACCCCGTTGTAGGCGACGTGCGGGCGCTCGACGCCGAGCAGCTCGGCAATCTCGTCCGCGCTGAACTCGGAGACCGTGACGACGGCCGCCGCGCGCCGGGCCTCCTCGGCGGCTGCGCGCACCGGGCGGGACTCGTCGTCGAACCGCCAGGACACCACGTCCTGGATGGTGACGACGTCGCGCGTGGGGTGCGGGGGCAGCTCGAGCCCGACGCGGTGCACGACGGCGCCGCGCGGATACACGACCCGGCCCGCGGCCCTGCGGAGCGCGGGCGAGGCCGTGCCGAGGCGGGAGAGCGGGAGGCGGAGCGTGCCCGGCAGGGGCGAGCGCAGCGAGCGGGCGACGGTGCGCTTCACGGTCCAGTCCTCGGCCCGTGCGGGAGCCTGCGACGCGGTGGGTGAAACCGTGCCCGCGGGGGGTGCCGAGAGGGCTCGGGCCGCCCGGGTGGCGACCTCCTCCTGATAAACTTGCGCGCCCATGGGCACCTCAACCGCGACGGTCGCGATCACCAGCTGCGGCATGCGGGGAGTCCGTTCTCTCGCGGCACGGGAAGTGCCCCACTCTAGCGGCGCGCCGCGCCCCGACCACGGTCTCCAGGGGGCGAAATGAGTCCCCGCACCGCGCTCGTCACCAGCTCCTACGCGCCCCGCACGGGCGGCGTCGAGACCCACGTCCAGCACGTCGCGCGCGTGCTCGCCGCACGCGGCGAGACGGTCGAGGTGTGGGCCGTCGACCAGGGCGAGCACCTCGGGACCCGCGTGCTCGACGGCGTCACGGTCCGCTACCTGCCGACGCCCCAGCCCTCGCGCGGCGCGCGCGGCGTCCTGTCCTTCGCGGTCCGCTGGCCCGCCGCCGCTTGGCGATGGTCCCGCGCGTACCGCTCGCTGCGCCCCGACGTCCTGCACGTGCAGTGCTTCGGCCCCAACGGCGTCTACGCCACGGCCCTGGGGCGCGTCACCCGCACGCCGCTCGTCGTCAGCTCGCACGGCGAGACGTTCGCGGACGACCACGACGCGCTCGGCACGTCCTGGTGGATGCGCACCTGGTTCGGCGCAGCCCTCGCGCGTGCGGACGCCGTGACGGGCTGCTCGACGATCGTCACCGAGGACCTGGCCGAGCGCTTCGGGTACGAGGGCGCCGTCGTCGTGCCGAACGGGGTCGAGCTGGGTGCGGGCGCCGCCGACCCTGTGGCCGCCGGGGCGGCTGCCGACCCTGTGGCCGCCGCCGACGCGACCGAACCCGTGCTGCTCGCCGTCGGCCGCGTCGAGCACGTCAAGGGCTTCGACCTGCTGCTCGAAGCCTTCGCGGCGTCGGACCTCAAGGACCGGGCCCGGCTCACGATCGTGGGCGACGGGTCGGAGCTCGCGGAGCTGCGGCGTCGGGCGCGGACGCTCGGGGTCGAGGACCGCGTGTCCTTCCCCGGGATGCTGGGGCCGGACGCCGTCGCCGAGGCGCTCGCGGCGGCCACGGTCGTGGTCGTGCCGAGCCGCAAGGAGGCCGCGTCGATCGTCGTGCTCGAAGCCTGGCGGGCCGGGCGCCCCGTGGTGGGCACCGTGCTCGGAGGGCCCCGCACGCTCCTCACCGACGGCGTCGACGGCCTGCTCGTCGACCCCCGGGACGCCGCGGCGCTCGCGGGCGCGATCGGGTCGCTGCTCGACGCGCCGGACCTCGCGGCCGCGCTCGGGGCCGCGGGCCGCCGCGAGGTCGAGCGCTACACGTGGGAGGCCGTCGTGGACCGGTACGACGACGTCTACGCGCGCGTCCTGAGATCCCGGTCCGCCCGGCGAGCGCGCGCGCCGAGGTAGAACCCCCTGCGCGAGGTAGAACTCAGCGGGCACTACCTCGACGCAGGAGGTTCTACCTCGCGGGCGACGACCCGCTTCGGCTCCGGCCATATCGTTGCGGGGTGACGGACGCACGGATCGCTCGGCAGTTCATGGCGCTCACTTTTCTGATCGCCTATGGGCTCTCCGGTGGGCTGATCGTGGCGGCCCGCTTCGGCTACGAGGTGAACAACGTCGTCACCACGGTTCCCGAGCTCCTGGCGAACGTGCCGTTCGCGATCTACATCCTCTCGCCCGCGATCGCCTCCTACGTCGTCCTGCGAGCGAACCGCAAGGTCTCGGGTCTCTGGGAGTGGCTGAGGGTCGTGTTCGCAGCCCGGGGCCGCCCCGCGGGGTATCTGTTCGCCTTCTTCGCGCTCGCGGTGTACTTCTCGCTCCACCTGCTGGTCTCCGGTCCCTCCGTGCACGCAGTTCCGTGGTTCATGTTCTTCCTGTCGTTGCCGGGCAATCTCGTCATCGGCGGCATGGAGGAGGCCGGCTGGATGACCGCGCTGCAGCCCGGGCTCGATCGGCGGTGGGGATTCGTCACGTCCTCGCTGGTGGTCGGGGTCGTCTGGCTCCTCTGGCACGTGCCGCTCTTCTTCATTCCTGGCACGAACCACGAGTCTGGTCTGATCGACTTCTGGATGTTCGCGGTCCAGATCATGGCGTTCCGCTTCCTCTACGGCGCGATCTTCAGGGTGTCGGGTACGAACGGGGTGTTCCTGTGCATCCTCAGCCACACGGTGTTCAACGCCGCCAGCTTCACTCTCGGCATCCCGCCGACGACCTGGACGGGCACCCTCGCTGCCAACGCGGCGGTGGTGATCCTTGCCCTCGCGTCGGTGACGCTCTCCCACAGGTCTCGGGCGAGTCGTCGATGGCGCGTCGCGCCCTGAGGATCACTCAGGGGCGGCCCGGCGAGAGCACGGCACGGCCGCGAACCGACCTCGTCAGCCCGACGAGGCCACCGGCAGCGTCCGGCGCTGCGTGAGCGCGAGCACCAGGCACGTGAGCGCCCCCACGAGCGCGAGGGAGGCGACGACGTCGCTCGGGCGGTGCGCGTGCTCGAGCAGCGACGCGACGCACGCCACGAGGCTCACGACCACGGCCCACGCCACGAGCGCTCCCGAGCGGCGCGGCCACAGGAACAGGACCGCGACGCACAGCGCGGCCGTCACCGCGACGTGCCCCGAGGGCAGGGTGTTCTGGGGGTAGGCGAGGTCGGCGAGGTCCGGCCGGTCGAGCGCCCCGTCGCGGAGCCAGCGGGCGAGCGGGACCGTGACGACCACGACGGCCACGGCGCGCGCGACGCCCCGCCACCGGCGGGCCCGCAGCGCGAGCACCCCGAGGACCGCGCACACGACCCCGAGCGCCACGGGCAGGGCCGGTCGCAGGACCTGCGCGAACGACCCGAGGAACGGGTTGAGCTGCTGCCACGAGACGAACGCGCCGTTGTCGAGCTGCTGCCCCGTGAGCGTGCGGACGGTCACGACGTACGTCGCGGCGAACACCGCGCCCAGCAGGATCGCCCCGGCGAGCAGGAGCGGGACGCGTGCCGACCGCCCGCGGCGGGTGCCGACGTCGTGCAGCTCGTCCGTGGTCACGGGCAGCCTTCCTGGGAGTGCGTCGGGCGACCCCTGGGAGGCGCCTGCGGGCAGCTGCGATCACTGTCGGACGACGACGGCGCGCGGTGGGGAATCCGGTCGGGTGAAATCAGTGCTCCCACTGTGGCCCCGGCGTCGTTCGGTGTCTACCGTCGTACTGCAGATGCCCCGGGCACCGATCTCGCGAGGTCCAGGGAAAGCGATCGCCGGACGACAGAGGGTCCTTCATGGCACGTAGTCGTGTGCTGAGCATCATCGACCTGACGGATCAGGAGATCGAGGCGTGGCGGGCGCTCGCAGCCCGCGCCGCCGAGCCCAACCCGTACTTCGAGCCCGAGATGCTGGTGCCCGCGGTGCGCGAGCTCAGCGGTGGGTCCGGGCTGCGGCTCCTGGTCGTCGACGAGGTCCCGGGCGGGGCCGCGGGCCCGGGTGTCGGGGACCTCAGTGGGGCCCAGCCAGGCGGCTGGTGGGCCGCGCTCCCGTTCGAGATGGTCCCGGGCGACAAGCACTGGCCGTGGCGGCACGCCTCGACCGGGTCGGACTTCCTGGCGCTGTACTGCCCGCTGGGCACGCCGCTGGTCGACGGAGCGCGCGTCGACGAGGCCGTCGAGGCGCTGGTGGACGCGTTCCACGAGCGACGCCGCGAGCTCGGGCAGGCGATCGACCTGCACCTGCTGGTGCAGGACGGGCGGGTCGGCCGGCGGCTCGAAGAGGTGTGCCGGGAGCGAGGCGTCCCCGTGCACACGTGGGGTGGCGACCCCCGCGGAGCGGTCCGGTTCGACGAGGGGGAGTCCGGGAGCTGGGCCGAGCGTATGCCTCGCGGCAAGTCGCTCGCGCGCGGCCGCCGGCGCCTCGAGCGCGCGGTGGGCGAGACGCTGGTCCTGGAGGACCGGGGGGACGACCCCGAGATCGCGAAGGCGTTCCTCGACTTCGAGCAGCAGGGGTGGAAGGGCGACGCGTCGCGCGGCGGCATGGGGTTCCGGAGCCGCCGGGGTGGGCAGGAGTGGTTCACGCAGATGCTCGCGGGCTTCGCCGAGACCGGGCGGGCGCACGTGTTCGCTCTCGTCGCCGGAGGGGTCCTGCTGCACATGGCGGTGATCGTGTGCACGGGGTCCACGGCGTTCGGCTACTTCGACGTGTACAGCGAGGAGTGGGCCCGGTACGGACCGGGCGCGATCGGGCGCATGATGGCGTTGTCGTGGCTCGACGAGAACTCGGACGTCGAGGTGTTCGACAGCTCGATGAACCCCTCGCTGTACAAGGACGCGACGGACCTGTTCCCCGACCGGCTCACGATGGTCTCGTCGACCGTCGTCACGGGGGGCGTCGTCGCGCGCCTGACCATGCGGGTCATGCGCGCCGCCGCGCGCGTGGTGCGGCGCTTCCGGTGACGACCTTTGCGGGTGCCCCGGGCAAGGCCCGGGCGACGGGGGCCGACGTCGCGAGCCGGATCGTGCGCGTCGCCGACCTGGGCGCCGACGACCTCGCGGCCTGGCAGCGCCTCGCGGACTCTTCGCTCGAGCCCAACCCGTACTTCGAGCCCGCCGTCCTGGGCGCGGCCGCGCGCGGGCTGGGGGGCGGGCGTGCGGTCATGGCGCTCGTCGTGGCCGACGGGTCGGGCTGGCTCGCGTTCCTCCCGTTCGAGACGGTGGGCCGGAACCGGTTGTGGCCCGCGCGGCACGCGAGCCTCGACGGGCCGTTCGTCGAGCGGTTCGCGGCGCTGCGCGCGCCCCTCGTGGACGCGGCCCGCCCGCGGCTCGCGGTCGCGTCGCTGGTCGAGGCCCTCCATGCCCGACGGCGAGCGCTCGGCCAGGCGGTCGACCTGCCGTTGCTGAGGGCGTCGGGGGAGACGACGACGTTGCTGCTGGAGGCCTTCGCCCGTGCCGGGATGCCGGTGCGCGAGTGGGACCGGATCTCGCGCGGTGCGCTCGTGCCGGGGCCGGGGCCGGGGCCGGGGCCGGGGCAGGGGCAGGGGCCGGTGCGGGGGCCGGGGCCGGGGTCAGGGGCGGGCCAGGAGGCGGGCGACGTGCTCGGTCCGCACCTGTCCACCTCGCGGCGCAAGAACCTCCGGCGCGGGCGGCGACACCTCGTCGAGGAGCTCGGGCACGAGCTGCGGATCGTCGACGCGACGGACGAGCCGGACGTCGTCGAGCAGTTCCTCGACCTGGAGGCCGCAGGCTGGAAGGGCGACCGGGCCAAGGGAGGGGAGGCCCGGCGCGTGGTGCCCGGCGCCGCGGCGTGGTTCACGGGCCTGGTCGAGGCGTACCGCGAGCGCGGTGAGGCGCACGTGCTGCGGGTCGGTCCGGCCGGGGCGCCCGTGTACCTCGCGGTGCGCGTCCGGCGCGACGGTGTGGTCTTCTCGATCTCCGACGCCTACGACCCGGCCTGGTCGGCGCACTCACCCGGGGCGTGGGGACGGCTGCTCGGGATGCGCCTGCTGGCCGAGGTGCCCGGGACGGTTCTGGTCGACAGCTGCATCGACCCGCGCCGGTACCCCGACGAGACGCTGCTCTACCCGGACCGCGTGGACCTCGTCTCGGTCACGTGCGCCGTGGGGAGCTGGCCGTCGCGGGTGCTGCTGTCGGCGATCGTGGCGGCGGGGCGGGTCCGTAGGTGGGTGCGGGAGCGGCGGGGTTAGGCAACGAAGCGTGGCGGCTCATCGTCGTGTTGCAGCCAACTCGCGCCGAACTGCAACGGGATCACGCAGGATGAACCACTGCTGGTAGCGGTTCCTCAGAGCGGAGATGGCATGCAGAGGGTGTTGGCGAGGTATTGATGGCGTCACAACTACTCAGTCGCGCGGCGGCGAGAACTGCGGTGATGCGTCGACTCGACGGTCAGTTCAAGGCGCTGGGGATGAAGAGGTTGAGCGGCGCGCCTTCGGGGTGGGTGAGGTCGAACGACCAGGGCAAGGGTGCCGCCGTGTGGCTGCGATTTGAGACCGTTGGTCGGATGTTCTCGTTGATCGATGGTGGCGAAATGAGAAAGATGGCCTGCGTCGGTGCGGAGGGGGGCTACGGGCCGGTGGGATGGGAGATGTACAACATCGCGACGACCGTCTACAAGACGACGATGCTGCTCGATGTTCTCTCCGCGCCTGACCGCGAGCTGCTGCGGGAGAGTGCGGCTCGGGTTGTGCTGCCGCTGGCGAACCGTTCAGAGGATCCGTATCTAGATGATTCCAGGTATCTAGAGTGGCGACTGACGAACCGTGATGCCTTCTTTCCATTGCCTGACCTGGACTACGTGGATCGGTGGTGCGAGATGGCCGCGCCGGGGCTGCTCGACATTGCCCGGGAGCAGATTTCTAGGCTCTAGCACTGTGCGCCTCGACAACGCACGCGGGGGCCTCGCACGTCGCGGCCGCGCGCAGTTCTGATCCCACCCGCCATCTCACGAACCACCGCGCCCCCTGTCACCCCCTCGGCGTAACCTGGTGCTCGCACCCTCAGCCCGGACCGTCTTCACCTCGGTCCGGGCCGCTCGTGCTGTTCCGGCGCGCCCGCGCCTCGCTGCGGGTCGCGTCGAACGACGTCCACCCCTGCCCGGGCCTGCGCCCGTGGACGCCCACGCCGTCGGTGACTCTGCTCGAAGGAACTCATGAACCTCACCGGAATCCTGCCCGCCCTCCTGGCCGACCCGACCGCGCGTGCGGTCGTCGAGCACGTGCGCCTGCGGGGCGCGGTCGACGTCGTCGGACCGGTGGGCGTGCGCCCGCCGTTGCTCGCCGCGATGGCGGGGGCGACCGCGACCGGGGAGACCACCGGGGCAGAGAAGGGCGCCCCCGCCCAGGGCTCCCGCCCCCTCGTCGTCGTGACCGCGACGGGACGCGAGGCCGACGAGCTCGCCGCGAGCGTGCGCGCCTACCTGCCCGACGAGCTGGGCGACCTGGTCGCGGTCCTGCCCGCGTGGGAGACGCTGCCGCACGAGCGCCTGTCACCGCGCAGCGACACCGTCGCCAAGCGGCTCGCGGTGTTCCGGCGCCTCGCGCACCCGACCAGCGAGATCAGCCAGTCCGGCCCGGTGCGCGTGCTGGTCATGCCGGTGCGCGCCCTGCTGCAGCCGGTCGTCGAGGGCCTCGGCGACCTGGAGCCCGTCGAGCTCAGCACGGGCGAGACGGCCGACCTCACGGACGTCGCCGAGCGCCTGAGCGCGGCCGCCTACCAGCGCGTGGACATGGTCGAGCGGCGCGGCGAGTTCGCGGTGCGCGGCGGCATCCTCGACGTCTTCCCGCCCACCGAGGACCACCCCCTGCGCGTCGAGTTCTGGGGCGACGAGGTCACCGAGATCCGCTGGTTCGCGGTCGCGGACCAGCGCAGCCTGGAGATCGCGGACCACGGCGTGTGGGCGCCGCCGTGCCGCGAGATCCTCCTGACGGACGCGGTGCGCGCCCGGGCAGCCGAGCTCATCGAGACGCTCCCCGGCGCGACCGACATGCTCGACAAGCTCGCGGCCGGCATCGCCGTCGAGGGCATGGAGTCCCTCGCCCCGGTCCTCGTGGACCGCATGCTGCCTGTCCTGGACCTCGTCCCCGACGACGCCCTGCTGATCATCAACGACCCCGAGCGCGTGCGCCGACGCGCGCACGACCTCGTCGCGACGACCGAGGAGTTCCTCGCCGCCGCCTGGACGGGTGCCGCCGCGGGCGGCTCGACCCCGATCAACCTCTCGGCCGCGTCGTTCGAGACGTTCGCCGACGTCCACGACGTCGCCGAGCGTCGCGGCCTCGGGTGGTGGACGCTCAGCCCCTTCGGCCTCGACGAGGGCGCCACCCCCGACGGCGAGGCGCACCCGGGCGAGGCGCTCCCGGGAGGCGAGGGCCCGACGTCGGGCATGGGCACGGACGGCGTGACCACCTTCACCGTGCCCGCGCGCAACGTCGAGTCCTACCGCGGCGACGTCGAGCGGGCGCTCGACGACCTGCGCTCTCTCCAGCACGCGGGCTGGCGCCTGGTCCTGACGACCGAGGGTCACGGCCCCGCACGCCGCATGACCGAGCAGCTGTCCGCGGTCGACACCGCAGCGCGCCTGGTCGCGTCGATCGACACCGAGCCCGAGGGCGGCGTCGTGCTCGTGACGCCCGCGCCCGTGGGGCCGGGCTTCGTCGCGCCCGACCTGAAGCTCGCGGTGTTCAGCGAGTCGGACCTCACGGGGCGCCAGGGGTCGAGCACGCGCGACATGCGCAAGATGCCCTCGCGGCGGCGCAACGTCGTCGACCCCCTCGCACTGCGCGCGGGCGACTACGTGGTGCACGAGCAGCACGGCGTGGGGAAGTTCGTCGAGCTCGTGCAGCGCACGCTCGGCACGGGCGGCAACGCCGCGACGCGCGAGTACCTCGTCATCGAGTACGCGAGCAGCAAGCGCGGCCAGCCGGGCGACCGCCTGTTCGTGCCCTCCGACCAGCTCGACCAGGTCACCAAGTACACGGGCGGCGAGTCGCCCAGCCTGAACAAGATGGGCGGCTCGGACTGGGCCAAGACCAAGAGCCAGGCGCGCAAGCACGTCAAGGAGATCGCGGGCGAGCTCATCCGCCTCTACAGCGCCCGCATGGCGACGCAGGGGCACGCGTTCGGCCCCGACACCCCGTGGCAGCGCGAGCTCGAGGACGCGTTCGCGTACGTCGAGACGCCCGACCAGCTCGTCACGATCGACGAGGTCAAGGCCGACATGGAGAAGCCGGTCCCCATGGACCGGCTCGTGTGTGGCGACGTCGGGTACGGCAAGACCGAGATCGCGGTCCGCGCGGCGTTCAAGGCCGTGCAGGACGGCAAGCAGGTCGCGGTCCTCGTGCCCACGACGCTCCTGGTCCAGCAGCACTTCCAGACGTTCGCCGAGCGCTACTCGGCGTTCCCCGTGACGGTCAAGGCGCTCTCGCGCTTCCAGACCGAGGCCGAGTCCAAGGAGACGGTCGAGGGGCTCAAGGACGGGTCGGTCGACGTCGTGATCGGCACGCACCGCATCATCTCGGGGTCCATCAAGTTCAAGGACCTGGGCCTGGTCATCATCGACGAGGAGCAGCGGTTCGGCGTCGAGCACAAGGAGACGCTCAAGCAGCTCCGGACCAACGTCGACGTGCTCGCGATGAGCGCGACCCCCATCCCGCGCACGCTCGAGATGGCCGTCACGGGCATCCGTGAGATGTCGACGCTCGCGACCCCGCCCGAGGAGCGCCACCCCGTGCTCACGTACGTGGGCGCGTACGAGGAGAAGCAGATCTCTGCGTCGATCCGCCGCGAGCTGCTGCGCGAGGGCCAGGTGTTCTACGTGCACAACAAGGTCGAGACGATCGACCGCACGGCCCAGCGCCTGCGCGAGCTCGTCCCCGAGGCCCGCATCGGCGTCGCGCACGGCAAGATGGGCGAGGCCCAGCTCGACCAGACGATCACGGCGTTCTGGGAGAAGGAGCTCGACGTCCTGGTCTGCACCACGATCATCGAGACCGGCCTCGACATCTCCAACGCCAACACCCTCATCCTGGAGCGCGCCGACATGCTGGGCCTGTCCCAGCTCCACCAGCTCCGCGGTCGTGTGGGCCGTGGGCGCGAGCGCGCGTACGCGTACTTCCTGTACCCGCCCGAGCGCCCGCTGACCGACACCGCGCACGACCGCCTCGCGACCATGGCCGCCAACACGGACCTCGGCGCGGGCATGCAGATCGCCATGAAGGACCTCGAGATCCGCGGCGCGGGCAACCTGCTGGGCGGCGAGCAGTCGGGGCACATCGCGGGCGTCGGGTTCGACCTGTACGTGCGCATGGTCGGGGAGGCCGTGGCGTCGTTCAAGGGCGAGGTCGAGGAAGAAGCCCCCGAGGTCTCGATCGAGCTGCCCGTGGACGCGCACATCCCGCACGACTACATCGCGCACGAGCGCCTGCGCCTCGAGGCGTACCGCAAGATCGCGGCGGCCCAGGACGAGCCCGCGCTCGCCGAGGTGCGGGCCGAGCTCGTCGACCGCTACGGCGCGCTCCCGGAGGTCGTCGAGGCCCTGTTCGCCGTGGCCGACTTCCGCAACCACGCGCGCCGCGTCGGGCTCGCGGACGTCACGGCGCAGGGCAAGTTCGTGCGCTTCGCGCCCGTCGACCTCCCGGAGTCCGCCGAGCTGCGCCTCAAGCGCCTCTACCCGGGCACCATGCTCAAGCCCGCGATCCGCGCGTTCCTCGTCCCCTTCCCGACGACGGCGCGCATCGGAGGCCGTCCGCTGCGGGGCATGGAGGTGCTCGCCTGGGCGCGCCAGCTCATCGACGCGGTCATCACCGGCGACGTCAGCGCGGCGGCGTCGGTGGGGACGGCGAAGCGGTAGCCGTCTCCGGTGCGGCCGCCGGGGCCGGGGTGCGCCGCCGTCCCCAGCGGTTCACGATCAGGTGGCGGGCGGGCTCCTCGACGAACCGGTAGAGCGCGTAGGCCAGCACCGCGGCGGCGACCGTGATGACGACCGCGGCGAGCACCCCCGTCAGGGGGGTGTCGAGCACCCGACGGATCACGAGCTCGTGCACCAGGTAGAACGCGTACGACGCCGAGCCCGCGACGATCAGGACGCGGTGCGTCAGCACCGACCGCCGGCCCCGCAGGTCGCGCTCGGCGCAGAGCATGAGGAACAGCGCGAACGGCAGGACGAGTGCGACCCGGGCCACGGCCTCGGTCGCGTGCGTGAGCTCGGCCGCGACGAGCACCGCGGCGAGGATCCCGAGCACCCCGGCCCACGGGACCCGTGACCGGTGGCCCTCGACGAACGCGAGCCCCGCGACGACGCCCAGCACGAACTCGGGGAACCGGGCGAGGGGGAAGTGGTAGAGCACCTGGTACGTCGTGGGGGCCGCGACCGTCGCGACGAGCGGGATCGCGAGCGCCACGAGGGTCACCACGAGCCGGGTCCGTGGCGACCAGCGCCGCAGCAGCGGCAGGAGGAACGGGAAGGCGAGGTAGAACGCGAGCTCGCACGACAGCGACCACGCGACGCCGTTGAGCCCGTACACGACCGTGGGGTCCAGGGACCAGGCCTGGAGCAGCAGGACGTTGGCGCCGATGATGCGCCCGGTCACGGGCGGGCTGCCCAGGACCAGGGCGATGACGAGGGCCGCGACCAGCGTCACGAGGTGGTCGGGGTAGATCCGCGCGACGCGGCGCAGGTAGAAGCCGCTGCGGGGGAGCGCGGGGTTGGCGGTCCACGTGAGGATGAAGCCCGAGAGCACGAAGAACAGCGCGACCCCGGTGCTGCCGTAGTACGCCCCGGGGATGTCGAGCACCTGCCAGTAGTCCAGGTGGAACACCAGGACCGCCGCGGCGGCGACCGCGCGGATCGCCGTGAGGGAGGGGAGCTGGCGCGGGGCGCTGCTCGTCTCCGCCGGAGTCGTCATCGAGGTCCCCTGCCGCTGGTGCGCGGCCCCGTCGAGAGGCCGCTCTTGCATCGTGGGCGCCTAGGCGGGAGAGGGTCAAGGATGAAGTGTGGTCCCGCCGTCGGGCGCCCCCGCCGAGGACGAGCGCCCCTCGACGGCGGCGAGGCCCCCGTCGAGGGCGTCGCGGTAGCGCACCACGGCCACGAGGAACACGAGCACCGCGACCATCTCGAGGCTCTCCTCGCCGAGCACCGCGAGCTGCCCGACGAACGTCGCCCGGTCGAAGCCTTGGTCCTCCAGCAGCCCCGCGATCGCCTCGAAGCCGACGGCACCGGCCACGTAGAGGACCCCGGCGAGCGCCATGGGGCGCAGGAACCTGCTCGGCAGTCCCCACAGGAGCGGGACGACGATCGCGGCCACGACGAGCGCCAGCGGGCCGTAGAACGCGATCCAGCCGTTGAACGGCAGGTCCGCGATGCTCCGGAAGTGCTCCTCGAGCGAGGTGCCCAGGTGCTCGTGGAAGCTCGTCATCTCGTCGATCGACAGGTACAGGAGCACGAACGCGATGAGCCCCCAGGCCCACCGTCGCGCCGGGACGGGCTCGACGTGCAGCAGGTCCCCCGTGACGAGTCCCGTCGAGGCCAGCAGGACCACGGTGAACCAGGTGGGGACGTTGACCTCCTCGTCCATGCTGAAGTAGTGGACGAGCGGCTCGATCACGCCGCCGTGCAGGTCGGCGCCCTTCTCGAGGAAGTTGGCCAGGAGGTGCAGGACGGCCAGGATCGCGATCGCCAGCGCGAGGCGGCGGACGAGGACCCGGACAGGCACGGTGACACGCAGCATGAGTGCTCCATCGACGACCCAGGCGAGCTCACGCTCGGCTCGGCGACCCTAGCAGCGGGACCGGGGACGTGACGACCGCCACACCGGTCGTGCGCATCCATACCGCCTGGTCGGTGAGATAGTTGTCGCATCATGTTTCTCGACCTGAGCGCTTCCACGCGCACCCCCAGCACCGGACGGCACGGCTCGACGAGCGCCGCCCGCTGTTGTCGCTGTCTCTGAACAGCCGCTGACAGGCGGCGTCCGTCGCGGGTGCTCCCCGACGTGACCGCCCCTGACGCACAGGTCTGATCCTCCGGCTCTCCCGTCGCACGCGTCGTCGTGCCCCGTGATCGCAGCGCCCCGCACCGTCGGCCGTGCTCGTGACGCCCGAGCCCCTCCCGGTCTCCGCCGCCCCGGCCCCCGCCACGCGTCGGACGACCGCGCTCCACGAACCCCTCACCACCTCGTCCCGTGACCCAGGTCGCGGGAGCGGGGTGGTCCCCGTGCAGCCCCGCTGCACCTCCTGGAACGGAAGAACCCCCATGAGAACCCTCAAGGCAGCCGCCGCGGTCCTGGCGACGACCCTCCTGCTCGCCGCGTGCGGCTCGGGCGGGTCCGGCAGCGCGAGCAGCAGCGCCGCGGCAGGCGCTGACGCCGAGATCGTCATCGGCTCGACCAACGAGCCCACCGGACTGGTCCGCAACGTCGGCGGCAGCTCGGGCGTCTCGCAGACCATGACGCGCAACGTCTTCGAGGGCCTGACCTCGGTCGACGTCGACGGCGAGGTGGTCCCGACGCTCGCGAAGGACTGGGACGTGTCCGAGGACGGCCTCGTCTACACGTTCCACCTGCAGCCGGGCGTCACGTTCCACGACGGGTCCGCGCTGAGCGCGCAGGACGTCGTGTGGAGCATCTCGCAGACCATCGCGCCCGAGTCCAAGAGCGCGCGCAAGAACGACCTGTCGGTCATCTCCGCGATCACGGCCCCCGACGACGCCACGGTCCAGCTCGAACTGTCGCGCCGCAGCCAGTCGCTGCCGTTCTACCTCGCGTCGGTCACGATCGTGCGGGACGGCGACACCGAGCTGACGAGCGACAACGGCACGGGCCCGTACCGCTTCGTCGAGTGGACGCAGGGCGACCACCTCACGATCGAGCGCAACGACGCCTACTGGGGCGAGCCCGCCAAGAACTCGGGCGTCACGTTCCGCTTCTTCCAGGACACGACCGCGCTCAACAACGCGCTCCTGACCGGCGACCTCGACCTGGTCATCGCGGAGGACTCCCCGGACCAGCTCCTGCAGTTCGAGGGGAACGACGAGTTCACCATCACCGAGGGCACCTCGACGACCAAGCAGATCTGGGCGTTCAACGACCGTGTCGCGCCGTTCGACGACGTCCGTGTGCGCCAGGCGCTCTACAAGGCGATCGACCGCGAGAAGATCCTCGACGCCGTGTGGGACGGGCGCGGCCAGGTCATCGGCTCGATGGTCCCGCCGACCGATCCGTGGTTCGTCGACCAGGCCGACGTGCACGCGTACGACCCGCAGGCCGCGAAGGACCTGCTCGCGCAGGCCGGCGTGAGCGACCTGAGCATCGCGGTCGACTACGTCGCGGGCGACCCGTCCGAGACCATCGCCCAGCTCCTCCAGGCGGACCTGAAGGCCGTGGGCGTCACGCTCACGCTCAACCCGGTCGACGACGCGACCTGGTACCAGAAGGTCTACACGGACCACGACTTCCAGACCACGCTCATGGGGCACGTGAACCCGCGCGACGTCGTCTGGTACGCGAACCCCGACTTCTACTGGGGCTACGACAACAAGGACGTCCAGCAGTGGGTCGCGGACGCCGACCAGGCGGCCACGGCCGACGAGCAGACGGCCCTGCTGACGAAGGTCAACGAGACCATCGGGCAGGAGGCGGCGAGCGCCTGGCTGTACCTCGACCCGCAGATCCGGGTCGCGCGCGCCGAGATCACGGGCTTCCCGGTGAACCAGGTGACGGAGAGCTTCTACGTCGCCGACATCGTGCGGGAAGGCTGACCGAGCACCCATGTCCCGCTACCTCCTGACGCGCGTCGGCACGCTGCTGCTGTCGTTGGTCCTCGCGAGCGTCGTGGTCTTCGCCGTCCTCCGGTTCCTGCCGGGGGACAGCGCGGGCACGTCGCTCGGCGTGGGCACCACGAGCGACCAGCTCGACCAGCTGCGTGCCGACCTCGGCACCGACCAGCCCCTGTGGACGCAGTACGGGCAGTGGGTCGCGGGACTGTTCTCGGGCAGCGCCGGGACGTCGTTCGTCTCGCGCCTGCCCGTGGGGGAGCTGATCGCGAGCAAGCTCCCGATCACGCTGCCGCTGAGCCTCGCGGCCTTCGCGGTCTCGGTGGTCGTGTCGGTGCCGCTCGGGGTGGTCGCGGCGGTCAAGCGCCGCGGCGTCGTGGGGGTCGCGGTCTCGGCCGTGTCCCAGCTCGGCGTCGCGGTGCCGGTCTTCTGGGTCGGCGTGATCCTGGTGTGGGTCTTCGCGCTCGAGGCGGGGGTCCTGCCGCCCGGCGGGTTCCCGCGCCAGGGCTGGGAGGACCCCGCGGCGGCCGTGCGGTCGCTGGTCCTGCCGGTGGCGACCGTGGCGATCGCCATGTCGTCCGTCATGGTGCGCTACGTGCGGTCGGCGACGCTCGACGTCCTGGACCAGGACTACGTCCGCACCGCCCGATCGCTCGGCTACGGCCGGTGGCACGCCCTGGCGCGCCACGGTCTGCGCAACGGCGCGGTCCCGGTCGTCGCGATCCTCGGCATCGAGCTCGCGACCTCGCTCCTGGGGGCCGTGGTCGTGGAGAACGTCTTCGCGCTGCCCGGCCTCGGCACGCTCCTGGTGTCGTCGGTCGCTGGGCGCGACCTGCCTGTCGTGCAGGCCCTCGTCCTGGGCCTGACGGCCCTGGTCCTCGTCACGAACTTCCTGGTCGACCTCGCCCAGCGCGGCATCGACCCCCGGCTGCGTGCCGGTTCTGCCCTCGGAGGCGCACGATGAGCATCGACCTGGGCGGGGAGATCCCCGTCGTCGAAGGATCCGGGCGCCTGGCCCCGGCGCGGGAGGAGGGCGTGCTCGTGCCGTCGCCCGGGGACGGTGGTGCCAAGCGTGCCCGACGGCGGAGCGTCAGCCCGTCGTTCGTCGCGGGTCTGGTCATGGTCGGGTTGGTCGCCGTGGTCGGTGTCGTCGCGGTCTTCTGGACGCCGTACGACGTGGGGGTGGGCGCGGCCGGCACGGGCGGGCGGCTCGAGGGACCGAGCGCCCAGTTCTGGGCGGGCACCGACCGCCTCGGACGCGACCTGCTGAGCCAGCTCATGGGCGGGGCCACGGTCGCGATGACCGTGGCGATCGCGTCGGTCGTCATCGCGGGCGTGCTGGGCATCGCGATCGGCGTGGTCGCTGCGGCGACCACCCGGTGGGCCGACGTCGCGCTCCTCAACGTCATCGACCTGATGATCGCCTTCCCGACGCTGCTGCTGGCCATGCTCATCGTGACGGTCCGCGGTGCGTCGCTGACCTCGGCCGTCGTCGCGATCGGCATCTCGGGGGCCGCGGTGATCGCGCGCGTCACGCGGGTCAACGCCGCGCGCGTGCTGCGCGAGGACTACGTGACGGCCGCGACGGCGTCGGGCACCGGATGGTGGGGGACGATCCTGCGCCACGTCCTGCCCAACGTGGCCCCCACCCTGCTGGTCCAGCTCATGCTGCTCGCGGGCGGCGCGATCCTCGCCGAGGCGTCGCTGTCCTACCTGGGGCTCGGCTCGCCGACCGCCCTGTCCTGGGGGCGGCTGCTCAGCGCCGCCCAGAAGTCCGTCGCGGTCCAGCCGCTCGGCGCGATCCTGCCCGGGCTGCTCATCGCGTGGACCGTGCTCGGCCTGAACCTCCTGGGTGACGGCATCCGCGAACGGACCGACCCGAGCCTGCGAGGCGACCGATGACCGCGAGGGACCCGATGACCGCGACTCCCGCGACGAGCACCACCGGGCTCGAGGTGCGCGACCTGACGGTACGGACGTCGTCGGGCCGGGTGCTGCTCGACCACGTGAGCTGGCACGTCGCCCCCGGCGAGCGGCTCGGCGTGATCGGCGAGTCCGGCTCGGGCAAGTCGCTCACCGCGGCCGCGATCCTCGGGCTGCTGCCCGACGGCATGACCGCGACCGGGCAGGTCCTGCTCGACGGGACCGACCTACTCACGCTCGGCGAGCGCGCGCTGCGCCGCGTGCGCGGGGCGCGCATCGCCATGGTCTTCCAGGAGCCCCTCACGGCGCTCGACCCCCTCATGACGATAGGCCGGCAGATCGCCGGGCCGCTGCGCCTGCACCGCAAGGTCTCGCGCGCACGGGCCGCCGAGCTCGCCGCCGACCTGTGCCGCCTCGTGCGCCTCGACGACACCGAACGCATCCTCGGGTCCTACCCCTGGCAGCTCTCCGGTGGCCAGCGCCAGCGCGCGTGCCTCGCCATGGCGCTCGCGTGCGAGCCCGACGTGCTCATCGCCGACGAGCCCACGACCGCGCTCGACGTGACCGTCCAGGCCGAGATCCTCGACCTGCTCGACGACCTCATCGAACGCACCGGGACGGCCCTGGTCTTCGTGTCGCACGACCTGCCGGTCGTCGCCCGCGTCGCGCGCGACCTCGTCGTCATGCGGCACGGGCAGGTCGTCGAGGCCACGACCGTGGCCCGCGCCCTCGACTCGCCCGAGGACCCCTACACGCGCTCGCTGCTCGCCGCCGCGCGCGCCGTGACCCACCTGCCGACCCTGCACCCGACCGCCCTGCACCCGATCACCCAGGAGGACCGATGAGCGACCAGCCCGCCGAGGGTGACGCCCAGCTTGCCGGGGGTGACCGGAACCCCGGGAGTGACGCCCCACCGTTCGTCGCGCTCGACGGGGTGTGGCGCGAGTTCGGCGGATCGCGCCGCACGCCTCCGACGGCGGCGCTCGCGGGCGTCGACCTCGCGGTCCGGGCGGGCCGCAGCGTGGGGATCGTGGGGGAGTCGGGCGCGGGGAAGTCGACGCTCCTGCGCCTGCTGCTCGGGCTCGACAGCCCGACCCGCGGCACGGTCTCCTACCGTGGCGCGCCCCTGGACCGCCGGGACCGCGCGCTCATGCGGCGGTACCGGCGCGAGGTCCAGGTCGTCCTCCAGGACCCGCGCACGTCGCTCGACCCGCGCATGACGGTCGCCCGGATCGTCGCCGAGCCGCTGCGCTCGCTCAAGATCGGCGGCGACGTGTCGGCGCGCGTCGACGAGGTGCTGGGGTGGGTGGGCCTCGACCCCGACGCCCGGACCAAGTACCCGGCCCAGTTCTCGGGCGGCCAGCGTCAGCGCATCGCGATCGCCCGAGCCCTCGCGCCCTCGCCGTCGGTCCTGGTGGGCGACGAGCCCGTGAGTGCGCTCGACGTGTCGGTCCGCGAGCAGGTCATGGACCTGCTCCGCCGGCTCCAGAGCGAGCTGGGGCTCACGCTCGTCCTGGTCAGCCACGACATGGCGATCGTCGGGCAGCTGTGCGAGGAGACCGTGGTGCTGCGCGGGGGAGAGGTCGTCGAGGCCGGCCCCACGCGCCAGGTGCTGACCCGTCCGGCCGCTGCGTACACGCGCGAGCTGCTCGCGGCGGTGCCGACGCTGCCGTGAGCGACCTGCAACCTTCTTGCGTGTCCGAAAGGGCTGACACGTCCCATCCGTCTGTGTAATCTTTCAGCAAGAACCCGCAAATCTCTGCAAAGTGGCAGGGGGGTGGGCTCGGCCGGTCGATCGGACCGGAGCGATGGCAGGGGAAGCGGTAGACGTGCCGGCGCCGACGCCGGGGCGAAGGACGGGCAGCCACGCGCCGATGCGGGGCTGTGCGCAGCACCGAAACGGAGAACGCAGCAATGATGCTCAGCCGAACAACCAGACCGGTCCGCACGAAGCCGCGGCGCAGACTTCTCGCCGGGCTCACGGCGCTCGCCGTGGTCACGTCGGGGCTCGTCGCCGGGGCCGTGCCCGCCGCGGCCAAGGCGCCCACGCCCTCCCCCGTGGTCGCGTCCGAGAACGGCCGCGGGAACGTCGTCCTCAACATGTTCCAGTGGACCTGGGACGCCGTCGCCGCCGAGTGCACGAGCACGATCGGGCCCGCCGGGTTCGGCTACGTCCAGGTCTCCCCGCCCCAGGAGCACATCCAGGGCACCGCCTGGTGGACCTCCTACCAGCCCGTGAGCTACAAGATCGAGTCCAAGCTCGGCAACCGTGCCGAGTTCCAGAACATGGTGAACACCTGCAGGACCGCCGGCGTGGGCATCGTGGTCGACGCGGTCGTCAACCACATGGCGGGAGCCGACACCGGGTCGGGCACGGGCACGGGCGGGACCGGCTACTCGGTCGACAGCTTCCCCGGCGTGCCCTACGGGTACAACGACTTCAACGACTGCCGCGCCGACATCACCAACTACGGCGACCGGTACAACGTCCAGAACTGCCGCCTCGTCTCGCTCCAGGACCTGCGGACGTCCTCCGACTACGTGCGCGGCAAGATCGCGGGCTACATGAACGACCTGCTCGGCCTGGGCGTCGCGGGCTTCCGCATCGACGCGGCCAAGCACATCCCCGCCGCCGACCTCGAGGCCATCAAGGCCAAGCTGACCAACCCGAGCGTCTACTGGGTCCACGAGGTCATCGGGGCCGGGGGAGAGCCCGTCCAGCCCTCCGAGTACCTGGGCAGCGGCGACTCGCACGAGTTCAACTACGCCCGCACCCTCAAGAGCCGCTTCGACGGCAGCATCGCGAGCCTCGACGAGATCGGCAACGGGCTGCTCACCTCCGACCGTGCCGGGGTCTTCGTCGACAACCACGACACCGAGCGCAACGGCGAGACCATGAGCTACAAGTGGGGCGCCAAGTACAAGCTCGCCAACGCGTTCATGCTCTCCTGGCCCTACGGCTCGCCCGCGGTCTACACCGGCTACACGTGGACCGACAAGGACGCCGGCGCTCCCGGCGCCACCAGCGCCTCGGTCCCCGACGCGAGCTGCTCGAACAGCGCCTGGACCTGCACGCAGCGCTGGACCGAGATCGCCGGCATGGTCGGCTTCCACAACACGGTCGAGGGCACGTCCGTGACGAACTGGTGGGACGACGGCAACAACAACATCGCGTTCGGCCGCGGGGCCAAGGGCTACGTGGCGATCAACAACACGGCCTCCGCCGTGACGCGTACCTACCAGTCGTCGCTGCCCGCGGGCACCTACTGCGACGTCGTGGCCACGAAGGACTGCTCGGTGACGCGGACCGTGAGCGCCTCGGGGACCTTCACCGCGACCGTGCCCGCGTACGGGGCCCTCGCGCTGCACGTCGGCAAGACCGGCGGCACGCCGTGCACGGTCGACTGCCCGACCACCACCGCCACCACGGTCTACTACTCGACCTCGAAGGGGTGGAGCGCGTACAAGGTCCACTACAAGGTCGGTGCGGGCGCCTGGACCACGGCCCCCGGCGTCGACATGACGGCGGCCTGCACGGGCTGGGTCTCGCGCCAGGTCCCCGCGAACGGGGCGGCCGTCACCGCCGCGTTCACCAACGGCTCGGGCACCTGGGACAGCAACGGGGGCAAGGACTACGCCCTGACCGGGCAGCACGTCCAGGTCTCGGGCGGCGTCGTCACCGTGGGTGACCCGTGCGCGGGGACCGGGGGCGGCCCCGGCGAGACCGACGGCGACGCGAGCTTCTCGGTCGACGCCACCACGGTCCTGGGGCAGAACGTCTACGTCGTGGGCAGCATCCCCGCCCTCGGCTCGTGGGCTCCCGCCGCGGCCAAGCCCCTGTCCTCCGCGACGTACCCCGTGTGGAAGGTCGTGCTCGACCTGCCCGCCGGCACCACCTTCGAGTACAAGTACGTCAAGAAGGACGGCGCGGGCACCGTGGTCTGGGAGAGCGGCGCCAACCGCACGGCGACCGTCGGACCGAACGGGGCCGTGACCCTCACCGACACCTGGAGGTAGCCGGCCCTCCGGCGCCGCTGGCCCCCGCACTGCCGGGCAGCAGACCGCCAGGCAACAGACCGGAGGGCTCCCGTCCAGGGGCCCTCCGGTCCGCCTCCCTACGATGGGCGCATGACCACGAGCGAGCCGAACCACCCCGGTCCCGTCGACCCCCTGCGCGAGTCCGTCGCCGTCATGGACAGGCTCTACTCGGCCGGCGGGTGCCCGTGGGACCGCGAGCAGACGCACGAGACCCTGGTCCGCTACCTGCTCGAGGAGGCGCACGAGCTCGCCGAGGCCATCGAGACGGGCGACCGTGCGGGCATGCGCGAGGAGCTGGGGGACCTGCTGCTCCAGGTCCTGTTCCACGCGCGCATCGCGAGCGAGGACCCGGTCGCCCCGTTCACGGTCGACGACGTCGCGGCCGACCTCGTCGCCAAGCTCGTCAGGCGTCACCCGCACGTGTTCGCGGACACCGCGGTCACCACGGGTGACGGCCACGCGGCCCTGTATGCGCAGTGGGACGAGATCAAGCAGCAGGAGAAGCAGCGCGATTCCGTCCTCGAGGGCATCCCGCTCGCGCAGGGTGCGCTCGCCCGCGCCCAGAAGGTCCTGTCCCGCGCGCAGCGCGCCGGGCTGGGGGAGGTCGTCGCGGGTACCGGCCCGACGGCGGTCGTCGCGTCGGTCCCTCCCGTCGCCCCGGGCGAGGCGGAGGACCGGAGGGGAGCGGCGCCGTCGGGCACGCCGGGCGACGCGGAACGGGCGTACGGGCACGAGCTGCTCGAGGTCGTGCGCCGCGCCCAGGCCGACGGGGTGGACGCCGAGACGGCGCTGCGGGTCGCGCTGCGCGAGGTCGAGCGGGCGATCGTCTCCGCCGAGGGTGACGGGCACGCCCGCCGGGGGTGACCCGAGCGTCACCCTCGGCCTCACCCTCGGCCTCACCCTCGGCACCGCGTCGGGTCACCGTCGGCGTCCCGACCTGTCACCCCCGGCGGGTGCACACGTCACCCTCGGCGAGCCCGGCGCCCACGTACGGCCGACATGCGGGCGATCGTGTCCACGAGGCGACGCCCGAAGCACTATGTGTTCCCGACCACTAGGCTGGGTTGCGACAACCCCGGACGCGCCCGACCGCCATCGTCGCCTGCCCTGCGCTCCGGACCTGGAAGCAGCTGAAGGAGCAACCGTGGCAAGCATCGAAGCCGTTGGAGCACGCGAGATTCTCGACTCGCGCGGAAACCCCACCGTCGAGGTCGAGGTCGTGCTCGACGACGGTACCTTTGCCCGCGCAGGCGTCCCCTCGGGCGCCTCGACCGGCGCTTTCGAGGCCGTCGAGCGTCGTGACGGCGACAAGTCCCGCTACCTGGGCAAGGGTGTCGAGGGCGCGGTCAACGCCGTCATCGACGAGATCGCCCCCGAGCTGCTCGGCTTCGAGGCCGAGGACCAGCGCCTCATCGACCAGGCGCTGATCGAGCTCGACGGCACGCCGAACAAGGGCAAGCTCGGCGCGAACGCCATCCTCGGTGTCTCGCTCGCGGTCGCGAAGGCCGCCGCGAAGAGCTCGGGCCTGGACCTGTACCGCTACGTCGGTGGCCCGAACGCGCACGTCCTGCCCGTCCCGATGATGAACATCCTCAACGGTGGGTCGCACGCCGACTCCAACGTCGACATCCAGGAGTTCATGGTCGCCCCGATCGGCGCCACGTCCTTCCGTGAGGCGCTGCGCACCGGTGCAGAGGTCTACCACTCCCTGAAGTCCGTGCTCAAGAGCAAGGGCCTCGCGACGGGCCTCGGCGACGAGGGCGGCTTCGCCCCCAACCTGCCGAGCAACCGCGACGCGCTCGACCTGATCCTCGTCGCGATCGAGCAGGCCGGCTTCAAGCCGGGCGTCGACGTGGGCCTCGCGCTCGACGTCGCCGCGACCGAGTTCTTCAAGGACGGCGCGTACCAGTTCGAGGGCAAGGCGACGAGCTCGGACGAGATCATCGCCTACTACAAGCAGCTCGTGGCGGACTACCCGCTGGTCTCGATCGAGGACCCGCTGTCGGAGGACGAGTGGAGCGCCTGGTCGCAGCTCGTGTCCGAGGTCGGCGACAAGGTGCAGATCGTCGGCGACGACCTGTTCGTCACCAACCCGGAGCGTCTCGCCAAGGGTATCGAGCTCAAGTCGGCGAACTCGCTGCTCGTGAAGCTGAACCAGATCGGCACGCTCTCGGAGACGCTCGACGCCGTCGAGCTCGCCCAGCGCAACGGCTTCACCGCGATGGTCTCGCACCGTTCGGGCGAGACCGAGGACACGACGATCGCGGACCTGTCCGTCGCCGTCAACGCCGGCCAGATCAAGACCGGTGCTCCCGCCCGTGGCGAGCGCATCAACAAGTACAACCAGCTCCTGCGCATCGAGGAGGCCCTGGACGACGCGGGCCGCTACGCCGGCGCCTCGGCGTTCCCGCGCTGGAAGGCGTGAGCTGACGCTCTCCCGCTGAGCACGGCCTGACCCCGGTCCGGCTGTCGCGCGGCACCCGGACGCCCGGTGGTTCCTCGGAACCACGGGGCGTCCGTGCTGTGCCGTCGAGGCCGTCGAGGACCGCTCTGGTTGTGAACGCTTGGTGTGGATCCGGCCACGTTGCCCCGGCACGCCGTGGACCCTGCGCACGAGCGGCTGCGGGGGACGGCACAATCGGCTCCATGCCCACGAACCGTCGTCCGTCCACGCCCGGCGCGTCGCCGCGCCCGGGCGGCGGGCGCGGAGGCGGAGGCGCACGCGGCGACGGTCGCTCGTCGACGGGCCGCGCACGGGGTACCTCCGGCCCGACGACGTCGCGCTCCGACGCGGGCACGTCCAGCAGGTCCGGGGCCGGCACGGGTGCCCCGAAGGCCGGTCCCGCGAAGGGGGCGGGCAAGGACGCGAGCACTGCCAAGGGCTCGGGGCCCGCGACCGGCGCGGGGCGCAAGCCCGCAGCGCCGCGCAAGCCGTCGGCCACCTCGGGAGGCTCGGGCACGGGCGGCCGGTCGGGTGGTTCCTCGAAGTCCTCGACCTCCACGACGACGCGCGCGGCACGCACGGCGCGGACCCCGCGGACCCCGCGACCGACCGCCTCGACACGGGCCCCGGCGCTCGCGGACCGTCGACGCAGCCGCAACGGCCTCCTGCTGCCCGAGGTCGTGACGGTCCGTTCGCTCGTGATCGCCGTCGTCGTGCTCCTCGCGGTCGTCCTGCTCCTGCCGACCTTGCGCGCCTACGTGAACCAGACGGGCGAGCTGCGCGCGCTGCGGGCCGAGGTCGCGGCCGCGGAGGCCGAGCGCGACGACCTCCAGGTCCAGCTCGGCCGCTGGGACGACGAGGCGTACGTGATCGCCCAGGCGCGCGACCGGTTGAGCTATGTGATGCCGGGCGAGCGTGCGTGGCGGGTCATCGACCCGGACACGGTGGTCGACGACCTCGATCCCGAGACGGGACGGAAGATCACGGACGGTCCTGTCGGGGTCGAGGGGAACGACGGCGCGCCCTGGTACACCTCGCTGTGGCGGTCCGTGCAGCTCGCGGGGGAGCAGCCGGCTCCCGGCGACTCGCCGGTCGAGCAGGGGAGCGACGGGCCTCCGGCCACGGACGCCCCGACACCGTAGGCGCCGTGCCGCACCCGCTCGGCGAGCGTGCCGGCAGCCATGGTCCGCACGACGGGCTCGGCCAGGTCCGCCACGCCCTCAGGTCCTTCGAGCGTCCCGGTGAGGGCCGATTGCCGATCCGGCCGCTCGACCGGGGACAATGGGAGGGCGTCGGCTCCCGGCGCCGGACCAGCACCGCACGCCGCAGATCGGAAACCTCTCGTGAACGACTCGACCTCCTCCGCCCCGGACTCCGTGGACCACGGTGGCGCAGCCGACGCCGCAGCCCGTGACGCGGCACCGGTGACCGACCGCGGTCCCGCGCGCAGCGCCGACGCCCCGGCCGTCCCCGAGGCGGACCGCTCGCGCCCCGAGGTCACACCCGAGGACCTGGAGGTCCTGCAGGAGCAGCTCGGCCGCCCGGCGCGCGGCGTCGTGGGGATCGCCGCGCGCTGCGTGTGCGGTCGCCCGCTCGTCGTGCACACCGCGCCGCGCCTGCCCGACGGCACCCCGTTCCCCACGACGTACTACCTGACGGGCCCCGGCGCGGTCGCGGGCGCCTCGACGCTCGAGGCGAACGGCGTGATGAAGGAGATGTCGGAGCGCCTGACGCAGGACGGGGAGCTCGCAGCCGCCTACGTCCGCGCGCACGAGCACTACCTCGCGGCGCGCGAGTCGCTCGGGCACGTCGAGGAGATCGCGGGCATCTCGGCGGGCGGCATGCCCGTGCGGGTCAAGTGCCTGCACGTGCTCGTGGGCCACGCGCTCGCGGCCGGGCCCGGCGTGAACCCGCTGGGTGACGAGGCACTCGTCATGATCTCGGGCACCTGGCGCGCGGACCGCTGCACCTGTTGAGCGGGCGGCCCGCGGGCGGGCTCGCGGCCGTCGCGGTGTGACGCTCGCGACGCCGACCGTCCACGGGCGGCGTCCGAGACCGCCGCGGGTCCGGCGGGTGGCACCCTTGATGTCATGACTTCTTCTCGCGTCGCCGCGATCGACTGCGGCACCAACTCGATCCGCCTCCTCGTCGCCGACGTCGACCCCGAGACGGGCGTGCTCACCGAGCTCGACCGTCGCATGGAGGTCGTGCGCCTCGGTCAGGGCGTCGACCGGACGGGACGCCTGGCCCCGGAGGCCTTGGCCCGCACGCTCGACCAGGCGGCCGAGTACGCCCGGGTGATCGAGGATCTCGGTGCGACGCGCACCCGGTTCGTGGCGACGTCGGCCACCCGTGACGCGGAGAACCGCGGCGAGTTCGTCGAGGGCGTCCTGGCCCGCCTGGGCGTCGAGCCCGAGGTCGTGTCCGGGACGGAGGAGGCCGAGCTGTCCTTCCGTGGCGCGACGGGCGTGGTCGCGGCGAACCACCCCGGCCCGTTCGTGGTCGTCGACCTCGGGGGAGGGTCGACCGAGCTCGTGCTCGGCACCGACGCACCGGAGGCGGCGTGGTCCATGGACGTGGGCTGCGTGCGCATGACCGAGCGTCACCTGCGCTCGGACCCGCCGACGGCCGAGGAGATCGCGGCGGCGCGGGCCGACGTGCGGGTCGCGCTCGACACGGCGTCGCTCACCGTCCCGCTCGGCAAGGCCGCGACGCTCGTGGGGCTCGCGGGCTCCGTCACGACCGTGACCGCGCACGCGCTCGGGCTCGAGCGGTACGACCGCGACCGGATCGACGGTGCGGTGCTGACGGTCGACCAGACGCTCGCCGCGTGCGAGGACCTGCTGGGCCGCACGCGCGCCGAGCGCGAGGCGCTGGGCTTCATGCACCCGGGCCGTATCGACGTGATCGGTGCGGGCGCGCTCGTGTGGGCCGAGGTCGTGCGCCGGGTGCGTGACGACGTCGCGGCCGCGGGCGGCGAGCTCACGTCGGTCGTGACGAGCGAGCACGACATCCTGGACGGGATCGCGCTGTCGATCGCGTGATCTCCTCCGCCGAGAAGTGAGTTGGCGCCCCTGGATCGCCGAATCCAGGGGCGCCAACTCACTTCTCGGCGGGGCCGGGGACTGTGCGAGACCGGAGCAGCGCGGCAACGCGCGCCACGAGACGCGCCGGGTGGCGGTAGACGTCGTCGGCCGTGACGACCACGGTCCGCCACCCGAGGTCCTCGAGCCACTGCCTCTTCGCGACGTCCCGGCGCCAGGTCCGGGCGTCGGTGCGGTGCACGTCGCCGTCGTACTCGATCGCGACCCTCTCGGCGACGTAGACCATGTCAGGCAGGGCGACGAAACGGCCGTCCTCGTCGAGGACCGGGACGTTGACCTGCGGGCACGGCAGGCCCGCGCGGACGAGCACGAGTCGGGTTCGCGTCTCCATGGGCGAGTCGGTCCCAGTGCGGAGGTCGTCGAGGGCGGTCCGCATCCGTGCGACTCCGCGTGCACCAGCCGGCGTGCCGCGCACGGTCTCCCGCAGCTGCCCGAGCGTCGAGGCCGGGGACTTGCGGCGCAGCAGCGAGTCCCCGAGAACCACGAGCTCGTCGAGAGGCAGGGTTCCGGCGAGCTGTCGCCACGCGTGCTCGGGGGTGACGACCAGCAGCCCGTCCAGGTGCCGCACCGGCGTCGGCGTCGTGCGTGTGGGCCACGTATCCGGTGCGACGCGGGACGACGGCTCTGCTGGGGACGCTCAGGTGCACACGGTCGTCGCGTGCGACCTGCCAGGGGAGGTCGACGCCGTGAAGGCGGAGTGCGCTGCCGTGACTGATCGCCGAGCCCACCGGCGCGGATCGCATCACGGCGGCGGCCCGGACGGAGAGCACGTCGGCATGCTCTGCCGCGACGCGCAGGCCTCGGGTGGGGATCGCGAGGCGTGGGTGGCGCAGCATCTTCGGGGAGAGTCCGGAGGCCCGGCCCTCGGCCACGGTGAACGGTTCGTCGGTGCGCATGCGGGCACTGTGCCGCGCTGCGGGCGGGTGAGGGGGCTGGAGCGGGCGATCTGTGGACACGGGTGTCCGGGGCGCACTCTGTGGACGCGCACCCTGTCCCGCCGAGAAGTGAGTAGACGCCCCTGGATCGAGCGATCCAGGGGCGTCTACTCACTTCTCGGCGCCCGCGGCCGCGGATGGGCGGGAGCGGCTCGGCGGATGCGGGTCGGTAGGTGTGCGACACGCGGTAGTTCACTCTGTCCGGTAGTGCGGGTTGCGTAGTAGTGTCTGCCGCACAGGAGTCGGGGCGAGCAGGGAGTCAGGGTGGACACCACACAGCTGTTGAAAGGCGTCCTCGACGCGGCGGTCCTCGCCGTCGTCGCGGACGAGGACGGGTACGGGTACGACGTCGTGAGGCGCCTGCGGGCCGCAGGTCTCGAGGAGGTGGGGGACGCGTCGGTCTACGGCACGCTGCGCCGCCTGTACGCGGGCGGGATGCTCACGAGCTACGTCGTCCCCTCGGACGAGGGCCCGCACCGCAAGTACTACGGCATCAACGCGCAGGGCCGGGCCATGCTCGACACCCAGCGCAAGGAGTGGCAGGAGTTCTCCGGCACGCTGACCGGCCTCCTCAAGACCTCGGAAGGAGCCGCATGATGTCCACGACCCTGAGCCCCGAGGCCGTGATCCTCGACCAGGTCCGCCGCTACGCCGCGGACGTCCGCGCGCACCTCGCCGACCTGTCGCCCGAGCAGGTCGACGACCTCACCGACGGCCTCGAGGCGGACCTCGCCGAGGCGCTCGCCGACATGCCGGGTGCGCTGCGTCCGCTCCCGGAGGGAGGCGACCTGCCCGACGGCGGAGCGACCACCCTCCTCGACGTCGCCGCCCACTTCGGTCCGGCCGCCGGGTACGCGGCCGAGCTCCGGTCCGCCGCGGGCCTGGATCCTGCCGCTCCGGGGCCTCGTCCACGGCGCGGGCTCGGCGATCGCCTGGCCGCGGACGGCAGGCGGTTCATGTCGGAGTGGAGGTCCCTGTGGGCTCCCCTGACCTCCTCCGCGCAGTGGTCTGCGTTCCTCGAGTTCGCCGCGGTGCTGCGGCCCGCGTGGTGGGTGCTGCGGGCGTGGGTCGTGGTGCTCGTCGCCTACTCCGGGTTCCACCGGCCGCAGAGCTTCGAGCTCGTGCCGCAGGCGACCTACTGGCGGATCCTGCTGGTGCTCGCGATCGTCGTGAGCGTGCAGTGGGGCCGTGGCCGGTGGCTGCGCTGGCGCGGCATGCGCCCCTTGCGCAGGGCGGTCGACGTCCTCGCGGTCCTCGTGGCCGTGCCGTTCTTCGTGAGTGCGGCCTTCGGGACCAACGCCGAGCTCAACGGGCTGCCGGCGGGCTCCTCGGCGTCGTACCAGCTGGGCTACGACGATGGCGTCCGGGACAGCTCGTCCGGCATCTTCGGTGCGAGCGGCGTACGCGCCGGGTACGGCGACAGCGGGGTCTTCGTCGACGGCTCGCCCGTGAGCAACCTGTTCGTCTACGACGCGAGCGGGCGCGCCCTCCAGGACGTCCAGATCTTCGACGACCAGGGCCGGGCCGTGCGGACGATCACTGCCGAGGACGCCACCCAGCCGTGGACGCTCCCCGACTTCGAGCAGGGGTGGTACTTCCAGCCGTCGTTCTCGACCGACGGTCGTGAGCGCTGGAACGTCTACCCGTTGCGCGGTCTGCCCGAGGACGCGGTCGAGTGGGACGGCTCCGAGCGTCCGGTCCCGCTCGAGGGTGAGCAGCCTCGGTCCATGCCGTCACCGTTCCTCCAGGCGCAGCCGCTCCTGGTGCCCTCGACGGGTGGCAGCGCGTCGGCCCCCGCTCCCGGCACCGCACCTGATGCCGGAACGGCCCCGGCCGACCCGGGGGCGCCCACCACCCCGGAGGGTCCGACGAGCGGCGAGGGGCCCGCGGACCAGTCGGTCGACGGGACCACCGCACCCTCCGCCCGCGTACCGGGGACGCCCTCTCCGGCCACCGGAACGCCGGTGCTCGAAGCCTCGACGGGAGCTGCGCCGTCGGGCGGATGACTCCCCGTACCTCACCCGAGGGCGGTCAGGCAACCTTCGCCGCTTGCCTGGCCGACCTCGGCCAGCACCTTCCGAAACCGCAGCAACACCCCAAAAGGGCGGCCTCCCGGGCGCTTGTGAAGGTTGTCACGCTCACCAATCGGACAGATGTTCACCAAGAAGTTGAAGACAGTAATACTCTGGTTTCATGCCTCAGAATGACCTGACCTCGGTCACCCCTGCCCAGAACGCGGACGTCGCTGCCTCGCCGCGTCCCCGCAAGGTCCCTCGCATCATCGTCCTGGGTGGCGGCTCTGTCGGTCTGTACTCGGCGCGCCGTCTCCGCAAGAAGCTCGGCAAGCGCGAGGCGGCCATCGTGGTCGTCGACCCGCGCCCGTACATGACGTACGCGCCCTTCCTGCCGGAGGCCGCCGCGGGCTCGATCGACGCGCGCGACGTCGTCGCCCCTCACCGCCGCGCCCTCAAGGGCGTCGACGTGCTGCAGGGCAAGGTCGTGGAGATCAACCACGCCGGCCGCAGCATCACGATCCACCCGGAGGAGGGCGACGACTACTCGGTCTCCTACGACCACCTGATCGTCGGCCTCGGCTCCGTCTCGCGCACGCTGCCCATCCCGGGCCTCGCGGAGAACGCGATCGGCTTCAAGAACGTCGAAGAGGCCATCGCGGTCCGCAACCACGTCATCAACCGGATGGACGTCGCGTCGTCCACCTGGGACCAGGAGTTGCGCAAGCGCATGCTCACGTTCGCGTTCATCGGTGGCGGGTTCGCGGGCATGGAGGCGATCGCCGAGATCGAGGACATGGCGCGCTACGCGACCCGCAACTACCCGACGATCGAGCCCGAGGACCTGCGCTTCGTGATGATCGAGGGCTCGGGTCGCATCCTGCCCGAGGTCTCCGAGCCCATGGGTCTGTACGCGCTCGAGGAGCTCAAGAAGCGCGGCATCGAGTTCCACCTCAACACGTTCCTGTCGTCGTGCGTCGACGGCCACGTCGTGACCTCGACGGGCGTCGAGTTCGACACCGACACCATCGTGTGGACCGCGGGCGTCAAGGCGAACCCGGTCCTCAAGGAGAGCTCGGACCTGCCCGTCGACAAGCTCGGCCGCGTGATCGTGCTCCCGACGCTCCAGGTCGCGGACGAGGACGGCAACGTCATCCCCGACGCCTGGGCCGCAGGCGACTGCGCCGCCGTCCCGGACCTGCTGAACCCCGGCAAGTTCTGCCCGCCGAACGCGCAGCACGCGATCCGCGAGGCCACGCGCCTCGCCGACAACCTGGTCGCGATCCTGCACAGCGACGAGCCCGTCGAGTACAAGCACAAGAGCGTCGGTACGGTCGCCTCGCTCGGCCTGTACAAGGGCGTCGCGGAGCTGTTCGGCATCTTCAAGCTCAAGGGCTTCCTGGCCTGGGCCATGCACCGCAGCTACCACGTGATGGCGATGCCCACGGGCAACCGCAAGATCCGCATCGCGATCGGCTGGATGGGCCAGTTCCTCATGGGCCGCGAGCTCGTCTCGCTCGGTTCGCTGCACGACCCGCGCGCGGAGTTCCGCCAGGCGTCCGTGCCGCCCAAGGGTGCGGGCGAGCCCGTGAAGCAGCAGGCCGTGTCGTCGGCCGCCGAGGCCGAGAACGGCGGGGCAGAGGCCGGCGCCAAGGCGGCTCCGGCCGAGGCCGCCGCTGCCGGTGAGGGTCACGGGCCCGCGAAGAAGGCGACCAAGAAGGCCGCGACCAAGGCCTGAGCCTGCTCGCAGCTCTGCACACGCCGTGAGGGCGGTCCCTGGTGGGACCGCCCTCACGGCGTTCTGCTGCGCCCCCGGGGCGGCCGGTAGCCGCGAGACGGGTGGTTCGGGCCGAGACGGGTGCTCCGGCCGCTGTCCTGGGCACCCGTCTCGGACCGGGCCACCCGTTTCACGTGAATCCATCGCGGCGCACAATGGTCGGGTGAGCACTCGCGTGGTCGACGACCTGAGGTCCCGTGCAGGCCGAGTCCTGTTCGAACGTGTGGCGGGCCCGGACGGCCCGGCCGAGCGCTCCCGCATCCACGACACCCCGGGCCCGCGCTGGTTCCCGCCCGACTCGGCGATCGCGCGCGTGCACGGCGACGCGTCGATGTTCGTGGGCGGCCTGCGTGCGCTGCTTCTCCAGTCGTTGCACCCGCTCGCGATGGCCGCGGTCGCGGCGCACTCCGGGTACCGGGGCGACCCGTGGGGGCGTCTGGCCCGCACGAGCACGTTCCTCGCGGTCACGACGTTCGGGACGGTCGAGCACGCTCAGCAGGCGATCGACGTCGTCCGTTCGGTGCATGTCCGCGTGCGCGGCACGGCCTCCGACGGGCGCCCGTACGCGGCCGACGACCCGTGGCTGCTGCGCTGGGTCCACGTCGCCGAGGCCGACAGCTTCCTCGCCGCGCACCAGCGCTACGGAGAGCGCCCGCTCGACGCCGCGGGCTGCGACGAGTACCTGGCCCAGGCCGCGACGATCGCGGACCGGCTCGGGGCCGTGGACCCGCCGCGCTCGCGTGCCGAGCTGGCGAGGGCCTTCGAGGAGTTCCGCCCGCAGCTCGCGAGGACCTCCGAGTCCGACGACGTCGCTCGCTTCCTCCTGTCCGAGCCCCCTCTGCCATTCCTCGCCCGGGGCCCGTACGCGGCGCTGGGGGCGGCTTCGGTCGCGTCGCTGCCCCCGTGGTCGCGGCGCATGATCCCGGTGCGATGGCCGGTGCGGGGTGAGTCGGTGCTGGTGCGGTCCGGCGGCCGCACGGTCACGAAGGCGATCCGCTGGGCGCTGGCCGGGTCGCGGTAGCGGCCCGGGTCACCGTCCCGAGCGTCGAAGGCGGGGACCGGCAACCTGGTCCCGCCTGTCCGCCCGACCTCCGCCGGGATATCCTCACCCCCGGCCCCCATAGCCCAATCGGCAGAGGCATCCGACTTAAAATCGGCGCAGTCTGGGTTCGAGTCCCAGTGGGGGCACCGCGACGCGGGGGTACTACGACAAACCCGTCGGCCCATCCGGCTCGGGGTCCTCGGCGGCCTCCTGCCCGAGCGACACCTGGTTCCCGTCGGGGTCCAGCACGCGGGCGACGCGTTCGCCCCACGGCTGGTCCGCGGGCGGGGACACCACGACGACCCCCGCCGCGGCCAGGTGGGAGACGGCCTGGTCGCAGTCGTCGACCGTGACCCACAGGTGCGCGTGGCCGACGTCGGTGCTCTCGCGGTCGACCCCGATCCCCAGCGACGCGTCGCCCACGGCGACCGAGACGTACACGGGTGGTCCGTCGTCGGGGAACTGGTAGGTGACCGTGCCGCGAAGCAGGTCGCGGTAGAAGACGAGCGACCGGTCGAGGTCGGTCGTGGTGAGGATGGGGAAGAGCGTGCGGAACATCGGTGGGCCGCCTCTCGCGAAGGTCTCCTCGGAGCCGTTCCCACGTTACGCCAGCAGCAGACGAGCCTCTTTCGCTGGCGTCCGTGGGCGCGGGCGGCGCTAGTTTGAGGGGACGGCGCACCCGCGCCCCACGACCCGCGACGAGGGAGCACGCGATGGCAGCCGCAGGCCAGGTGGTGCTCTTCGAGCGCCGGACCGCCGAGCCGTTGCTGCGGCACGTCGTCGGTGGGATCCTGCGTGCCGAGCGCACCGAGCAGGCGCGCACGCTCCTCGACGTCGCCCTCGCGGCGCAGGTCTCCACGGCGTACCTGTCGGAGGTCGAGCGCGGTCGCAAGGAGGCGTCGTCCGAGGTCCTGGCCGCGATCTGCCGCGCTCTGGGCCTGCGCGTGGTGGACCTCCTGGCGCGCAGCCAGGACGAGTTCGACGCCGAGGCGAGCCGCCGGGCGGGCGCCGAGCGCCGCAGCCTCTCCTCGCAGCCGCGGGCCGTGCGCGAGCTGCATGCGCTCGCCGCGTCGCCGCGGCGGTCCGCGCCACCGGCCCGTTCGGTGACGAGCGGCACGCCCACGACGACGGTCCTGCTGCTCGCCGCTTGAGAGGTCGGAGCGCCGTCGGTTTCCGCCCAGGGTGAATCCCGCCGCGAGCGGCGGCGATCTGTCCGTTTCGCCGCGCGCCGAGCGGCCGTCGGTGGTGTGCTGTCAGGATGTCGCAGACGAACCCGGCGCCCACCCTCCAGGACCTCGTCGACCGCGCCGTGATCCTGTCCGCCGAGCACCAGGCGCACTTCGCCGACCTGGGCGGTGAGTCCGCGTGGGACGCGGACCTGGAGGCCGGCACGCTCACGTTCCACAGCGAGATCCCGCTCGTGTGCGGGGCGCACTTCTTGGGCACGGCGGCACCCGCGACGCAGAGCTGGTTGTGGGGCTGGCACAACGTGAACCACTTCCCGGAGGGCGTCGTCGCGGCGGCCGAGCACGTGCACCAGCGCGGGGTCACGGGCGGCATCTTCGAGCTGAGCACGCCGGAGATCCTCCTGACGGACGCCGTCCCGTACCGGCTCGCGCTCGCGGCCAAGGCCGTGACCGGTCACTTCACGCACTTCGCCGGGCCGACGGGAGGCGGCACGTGCGCGTGGTTCCTCGTGACGCACCCGCGGTTCGAGCTGCCGCCCGCGACGGTCGCGCGGGTCGCGCGCGTGGTCCCGGAGGGGATCGGCAGCACGGCCGTGGCCGACCACCGCCGGGCCGTGCGGGCCTACGCGGTCCTGCGCGGGCTCGACATCCGCTGGCAGGACGAGCAGACGGCGCTCGTGGGGGCGAGCGACGGCGAGGTGACCGTGTCGTTCGACGAGCGCGGTCGCCTGAGCGGCCTGTCCGCGTCGCTCGCGGCCGCACCCGAGCCGGTCCCTGCGCCCCCGCCCGCACCCGCGCAGCCCGAGCGCCGCGGCTGGTTCGGCCGCAAGAAGTAGGGCGCACCCGGGCGCTTGGGTGAGCGCCGCCGTCGGGCAGGAGATAGGCCCGACGGCGCCGCTCACCTACGCGGCCACGGCCAGCTTGCGGGAGGTCACGACCGCGTCGGCGAGCCCGTACTCCACAGCCTGGTGCGCGGTGAAGATGCGGTCGCGGTCGGTGTCGGCGCGCAGCCGCTCGACGGTCTGGCCCGTGTGCCGGGCCAGGACGAGCTCGGTCTCCTCGCGCAGGCGCAGGATCTCCTGGGCCTGGAGCGTCAGGTCGGAGATGGTGCCCTCGGCGCCGCCCGAGGGCTGGTGCAGCAGGACGCGCGAGTGCTCGAGCACGAACCGCTTGCCGGGCGTGCCCGCGGCGAGCAGCACCGCGGCGGCCGACGCGGCCTGCCCCATGCAGATCGTCGAGACGTCGCAGCGGATGAACTGGAGCGTGTCGTAGATGGCCATGAGGGCGGTGATCGAGCCGCCGGGGGAGTTGATGTAGAGCCCGATCTCCTGGTCGGGGGCATCCGACTCGAGGTGCAGGAGCTGGGCCATGACGACGTTCGCGACGCCGTCGTCGATCTCGGTGCCGAGGAAGACGATGCGCTCCGACAGGAGGCGGCTGAAGACGTCGAACGCGCGCTCGCCGAGCGGGGTGCGCTCGACGACCGTGGGGATCGTGTAGCTGGACATCAGAGGCCGACCTTCCGGGAGTGCGCGGTGGGGCGGACGTCGTCGACCGACGTGACGACGTGGTCGACCATGCCGTAGGCGAGGGCCTGGGAGGCCGTGAACCAGCGGTCGCGGTCGCTGTCGGCCGTGACGGTCTCGATGGTCTGGCCCGTGTGCTCGGCCGTGAGCCGGTGCATGAGGCCCTTGGTGTACTCGAGGTTCTCGGCCTGGATCGCGATGTCCACGGCCGTGCCCCCGATCCCGGCGGACGGCTGGTGCATCATGATGCGCGCGTGGGGGAGCGCGTAGCGCTTGCCCGCGGTGCCCGTGCACAGCAGGAACTGGCCCATGCTCGCGGCGAAGCCCATGGCGAGCGTGCTGACGTCGTTGGGGACGAGCTGGATGGTGTCGTAGATCGCGAGCCCCGCGCTCACCGAGCCGCCGGGCGAGTTGATGTAGAGGGCGATGTCGGTGCGCGGGTCCTCGGCCGAGAGCAGCAGGAGCTGGGCGCAGACGCGGTTCGCGACGGCGTCGTCGACGGCCGTGCCGAGGACGACGATGCGCTGGTGCAGCAGGCGCGAGGCGAGCTGGTCGTCGAAGGGGGAGGTGGGCGGCGGGGCCGCCTCGGTCCGCAGGAGCGGTGGCTGGTTCGTCATGCCTCGACCCTGCCTCTGGGGAGGGGGCCGGGGCTCGGGTATCTGCCCGGGGCGGATCTGCCGAGGGCAGACGGCTGCTCGGTCGTCCGTCCCGCGGTCGGGTGCGGCGACGGACGGCGGGAGACGGTCAGGCGATCGGGCGGCCCGAGTGCTGGCGGGCGGCGAGGCGGGCGCGGTCCTCGGCGGCGGCGTCGAGGACCGCGTGCCGGGCTGTCCGCTGCGCGTGCGAGGCGGCGCGGTGCTCACCCCATGTCGTGAGCCGGGCACCGGCGGCGACGAGGAGCCGGTCGCTCGGGCGCAGGGCGCGCAGCGACGGTGAACGGAGGTCTGAACGGGTCGGGGCGTAGGTGCTCATGAGGGGTTCTCCTTGCCGTTGATCAGGGGGAACGCGTTGAAGTGGACCTGGACGGGGCGGGCCCCGGGCGTGTCCTGCTGGCCGGCGAACCGGTCGAGGACCGTGTCGCTGAAGCGCTGCCACTCGGCCTGCACCTCCGCGAGCTGCTCCTTGGTGAGCCACATGTTGATCGTGGCGAGCGTCGCGCCGGACTCGAGCCAGGCGCGGTCGAGGGTGCGGGCGTTGTCGAGGAAGTCCATGATCTTGCGCTGGCGCATGGCCTCGAACTCGCGGTTGACGGTGATCGTCGCGGTGAGGGTGCCGTCGCCGGTCCCGGCCTCGTCGTCGGGCAGCTCGATCGTGAAGCCGCCGGGCGCACGTTCCCACCAGCGCTCGCGCGCGGTGCCGCGGCCGGGGACCTCCTGGACGAACCCGTGGCGCTCGAGCTGGCGGAGGTGGTAGCTCGTCGCACCGCTCGACTCGCCGAGCAGCTCGGCGAGTCCGCTCGCGGTCAGTGCGCTGTGGTGGCCGAGCAGATCGAGGATCTGGATCCGCAACGGGTGCGACAGCGCCTTGAGGGCGTCAGGGCCGACGGCCCGCTGGGTGTGGGGCTCGGCTGCCTGCTCGGGGTCGTGGTTCGTGGGCATGGCACCACCGTAGCGATGCAAAGCTCTCTTTGCAAGAGTTTCTTTGCAACTGGTTCTTTGGAAGCGGTGCCCGCTCCAGGACGTGCCTCAGTCCACCGATCCGCGCCCCCTGCGCTTGTAGGTGTCCAGGTCGTCGTTGAGTCGTTCGAGCAGCTCGCCCAGCAGGGCGCGGTCGAGCCGGGACCAGTCGGCCAGGACCTCGGCGTAGAGCTCGCTGCGCATCTCGCGGTGCCGGGCCAGCTCCTCGATCCCTCGTGGCGTGGCCTCGACCAGGACGGCGCGCCCGTCGGCGGGGTCGCGCGTGCGGCGTGCGTGCCCGGCCTTCTCCAGGGCCACGACCTGACGGGTCACGGTCGAGGCGTCGAGGCCCAGGTGGTCGGCGAGGGTGTTGACGTTCTGGGCCCCCCCGACGAGCAGGTCGTGGAGCAGGAGGTAGGCCGAGCGGTCGAGCGTGCCGCTCGGCGGGCCGCCCGCGCGGACGGCCTTGGCCCGCCCGGCGGCCGTGGTGCGCTCGGCTCGCCGCAGGAGCTGGGCGAGCTCGAGCTCGATGGTCGACAGGACCTCTTGCGAGGCGAGATCTGGCCCGTCGCCTGGCCTCTCGGTCGGCCCGTCCCCAGAACTGTTACCCCGAGCAACTGTCATGGGTGTATTCTACAGGGAGTTACCTGCATGATGCAGATAAATCGCGACCGGCTTCGCCGCGGGCCCGCAGACCAGCGCGTCCGCGCCGACCGCACCCATCAAGCACCCACCAGACTCTCGGGGGACGTGTGTCCAGAACCACCACCAGGAACGAGCCCAACAAGACCGCGATCTACGCGACCGCCCTCACCGCCTTCTTCGCGATCGCCGGCATCGCGGTGGTCGACCCGATCCTGCCGATCATCGGCCAGGAGATCGGCGCGAGCACGTGGCAGATCGAGCTCCTGTTCACGGCGTACATCGCGGTCATGGCGATCGGCATGATCCCGGCCGTCCTGGCGACGGGCAGGTTCGGCTACAAGAAGATCCTCGGCGCGGGCGTGAGCCTCGTCGCCGTCGCGGCGATCCTCGCGGCGCTCTCGCAGAACATCGGGCAGCTCGCCGCGCTGCGCGGCCTGTGGGGGCTGGGCAACGCGATGTTCTTCGCGACCGCGATGGTCCTGCTCGTCTCGCTCGCCAACGACCGCGAGTGGGTCGTGGGGCTGTTCGAGACGTGCGTGGGCCTGGGCTTCGCGGTCGGCCCGCTCATCGGTGGCCTGCTGGGCCAGTTCTCGTGGCGCATCCCGTTCCTCGCGTGCGGCCTGTTCATGATCGTGGCGCTCGCGCTGTCGATCACGCGCCTCAAGGACCCGGCTGAGAAGCCCGTGCCGCTCCACGTGGGCCAGGTCTTCGCGCTCTTCCGCAAGCCGGGCTTCCGGGCGCTGTGCATCGTGACCGCGGCCTACAACTTCGTCTTCTTCATCATCCTGGGCTACACCCCGGTGTTCCTGGGGCTCGACGTCATCCCGCTCGGACTCGTCTTCACGGCATGGGGCATCGGTCTCGCGTTCGGCATCCTGGTCGTGGGGCACAAGCTCGCGCACACGGTCGGCGCGGTGCAGACCATGGGGGTCGCGGTCGTCGGGGTGCTCCTGGCCACGGTCGCGCTCGCGCTCGACCTCGGCACGGCCGGCTCGATCGTCGTCCTGGTCGTCGCGGGCGTGTTCATGGGCATCGCCAACGCGAACCTCACGGACCTCTCGCTCGCGCTCGGCAGCCCGGACCGTCGCGTCACGACCGGTGCGTTCAACCTGGTCCGGTGGGGCTTCGCGGCCCCGGCGCCCGTGATCGCCGGCCTGCTCCACCCGGTCGGCCTGTCGGTCCCGTACTGGGTCGGCGCGGTGGTGCTGCTCGTCGGGGTCGTCGCGTTCCTCGCGACCGCGCACCGGATGGCGGGCGAGCTGGGGGAGTCGGTCCTGTGGTCGCGCTGGAACCGGCGGGCCCGAGCCGTCGAGGGCGCCCCCGAGGAGGCGCTGGGCGAGATCTGAGCGGGAGGCGCGGCGTCGTCGGGCAGGGGTGTGCAGGCCGGCCCGACGGCGCCGCTCGCCTCCCGCCTACGCCTCGCCCGAGGCCGCTGCGGCCGGGCCGCCCCCGGTGCTCGTGCTGCCCTCGACCTCGTCGCCGCTCTCGCGGACGACGCGCAGCAGCCCCGCGAGCCCGAGCCGGAGACCTTCGAGCTCGTCGAGCGTGAGGCGTTCGAGCGTCTCGGGCCCAGCGGGCGCGTCGCTCGCGACGATGCTGCGCACGGCCTCCGCCCCGCGCTCGGTCGCGGCGACGAGCCGGACCCGGCCGTCCTCGGGGTCGGGGCGCCGGGAGGCCATGCCCGCGGCCTCCAGCCGGTCGACGATCCCGGAGATCGTGGCGGGGCTGACGCCCAGGACGTCGCCCAGGTGGGCCGTGCTGCGCTCTCCGTCGATGAGCAGGATCCCCAGGGCGCGCATCTGCTGAGCGGTCAGGCGGGTGCGCATGAGCGGTTCGAGGCGGCGTGCGAGCACGAGCTCCTGGAGGGTGTGCTGCGCGTCGATCAGCTCGCGCTGGAGCCGGGCGCGATCGCCAGGGGGGTCCGAGGTCACGGCGAGACTCTATCGGAGGCGTTCTCGGCGGCGGTCGAGCGGTCGGGGGCGGGCTCAGGACGCGGCCAACCGGTCCGCGAGACGAGGGAACTCTCCCGTTTTGCTTAGCGTTAGGCTAACGACTCTGCGACGACGACGTCGTGACCATCCACCGCGCCCTGGAGGCCCCGTGTTCCGTCTCGCCCGAACGTCGTTGGCGAACCGCGCCGTCGTCGCGCTCGCCACGATCGCGATAGCCGTGTTCGGCGTCGTCAGCATGGGATCGCTCAAGCAGGAGCTCATCCCGAGCCTGCAGATCCCCACCGCCGCCGTCGTCGCCGTGTACCCCGGGTCCGCCCCCGCGATCGTCGAGCAGCAGGTCACCGCACCGCTCGAGACCGCCGCCCGGGGGGTCGACGGCGTCGAGGACGTCACGTCGAGCTCCTCGACCGGCATGTCCGTGACGACCGTGCAGTTCACGTACGGCACCGACATGGACCTCGCCGCGCAGCAGCTGCAGACCGCGGTCACGCGCGTGAGCAGCCAGCTCCCCGCCGACGTCGACCCGACCGTCGTGACCGGTTCGGTCGACGACCTCCCCGTCGTCCAGCTCGCGGTCTCGGGCGGCGCCGACGAGACCGCGCTGGCGGACACCGTCAACAGCGTCGTCGTACCCGCCCTCGAAGAGGTCACCGACGTGCGCAGCGTCGCGGTCAGCGGCATCGCCGACCAGCAGGTCACGATCGACCTCGACGTCGCGGCCCTCGCTGCGGCCGGGCTCAGCCCGGCCCAGGTCACCACGATCCTCCAGGACAACGGCGTCGTGGTCCCCGCCGGCACGGTCGCCGCGGGCGACCGCACGCTGTCCGTCCAGGTCGGCACGGCCGTCACGAGCACCGACGACCTGATCGACCTCCCGCTCGTCGCGTCGCCGTCGGCGCCGGCCGCAGCAGGCCCGACGGCGCCCGGCGCGCCGAGCGCACCGGTGACCCTCGGCGACGTCGCCACGGTCACCGTGGCCCCGCAGCCCGCGACCTCCTACTCGCGCCTGGACGGCGAGCCCGCGCTCGCCGTCGCGATCACCAAGACGCCGGCGGGCAACACGGTCGAGGTCTCGCACGCCGTCCAGAGCGCGATCGAGGACATGAACGGTGCGCTCGAGGCCAAGGACGTGCGCGTCGAGGTCGTGTTCGACCAGGCGCCCTTCATCGAGGAGTCCATCGAGGGACTCGCGACCGAGGGCCTGCTCGGCCTGGTCTTCGCGGTCGTCGTGATCCTGCTGTTCCTCACGTCGCTGCGCTCGACGCTCGTCTCGGCCGTCTCGATCCCGCTCTCGCTGTTCGTGACGTTCATCGTGATGAACGCGACCGGCTACACCCTGAACATCCTCACGCTCGGTGCCATGACGGTCGCGATCGGGCGCGTGGTCGACGACTCGATCGTCGTCATCGAGAACATCAAGCGGCACCTGTCCTACGGCGAGCAGAAGACCGCCGCGATCCTCAAGGCGGTCAAGGAGGTCGGCGGCGCGATCACGGCCTCGACCGTCTGCACCGTCGCGGTCTTCCTGCCCATCGCGCTGGTCGGCGGCATGGTCGGCGAGCTGTTCCGCCCGTTCGCCATGACCGTCGCGATCGCCATGGCCGCGTCGCTGTTCGTCGCCCTGACGATCGTGCCGGTGCTGGCCTACTGGTTCATCAAGGCTCCTGTCGTCCCCGCCGACCCCGAGCAGGCCAAGGTCCTCGCGGACCAGGCGCGCGAGGTCGCCGAGGCCAAGGAGCGTCGCGGGCTGTGGCAGCGGGGCTACCTGCCGACGCTGCGCGCCGCGCTGCGCCACCCCGCGATCACCCTGACCATCGCGGTCGCGGTGCTCGCGGGCACGGTCGCGCTCGTGCCGCGCCTCGAGACCAACTTCCTGGGGGACTCGGGCCAGGACACCCTGACGGTCACCGAGACCTTCGCCCCGGGCACGTCGCTCGCGACGCAGGACGCCGCGGCGCGTGAGGTCGAGGACGTGCTCCTGGGCCTCGACGTGGTCGACACGGTCCAGACGACCGTGGGCTCGGCGGGCGGCCCCGAGGCCGCGTTCTTCGGTGGGGGCGGCTCGCCCCAGGCGACGTTCTCGCTCACGCTCGACGCGGACGCCGACGGCGTGGCGGCGCAGCAGGAGGTCCGGGACGCGGTCGCTGACCTCGGTGGCGAGGACTCCGAGGGCATCACGGTCGCCGGGGCCGACGCCGCGTTCGGCAGCTCGACGGTCGACCTCGTCGTCCGCGCGCCCGACACCGAGACGCTCGCCGCCGCGGCCGACCAGGTCCAGCAGGTCGCCGAGGACACCGAGGGTGCGTCCGAGGTCACCAACAACCTCGCGAGCGCCCAGTCCACGATCCAGGTGACGGTCGACCGGGACGCGGCAGCCGCCGTCGGGCTGACCGAGACCCAGGTCGCGGGGACCGTCGCGAGCCTCATGTCGCCCTCGCCCGTGGGGACCGTGAACCTCGGGGACGGGCCCGTGCAGGTGCGCGTCGCCGTCGGGCAGGCTCCCGCCACGGTCGACGAGCTCCAGGCGCTCGTCGTGCCCACGGCCGCGGGCGTCGTCCCGCTCACGCAGATCGCGAGCATCGAGGAGGTCGACGTGCCCACCTCGATCTCGCGGGTCAACGGCGAGCGCAGCGCGACCATCGCGGTCACGCCCGCAGGCCAGGACCTCGGCACGCTCACGACGGCGCTCACGGCCGCGATCGACGACCTCGAGCTGCCGGGCGGCGCCACGGTCGAGCTCGGCGGCGTCGCGACCCAGCAGGCCGACGCGTTCGCCGACCTGGGCCTCGCGCTCCTGGTCGCGATCGCGATCGTCTACCTCGTCATGGTCGCGACGTTCCGCAGCCTGCTGCAGCCGTTCATCCTGCTCGTGTCGATCCCGTTCGCCGCGACCGGTGCGCTGCTCCTGCTGCTCGCGACCGGCACGCCGCTCGGGGTGCCCGCCCTGATCGGCATGCTCATGCTCGTCGGGATCGTGGTCTCGAACGCGATCGTCCTGATCGACCTCATCAACCAGTACCGTGCGCAGGGGCGCGGCCTGGACGACGCCGTGATGGAGGGCTCGCGCAAGCGGCTGCGACCCATCGTCATGACGGCCGCGGCGACGATCTTCGCGCTCACGCCCATGGCGATCGGGATCACGGGCGGCGGCTCGTTCATCTCGCAGCCGCTCGCGCTCGTCGTGATCGGCGGGCTCCTGTCCTCGACGCTGCTCACGCTCGTCGTGGTGCCCGTGCTCTACACGCTCGCCGAGCGTGCGGGCGAGAAGCGGGCGGCCCGCCGCGAGGCGAAGCACGAGGCGAAGGCCGCCGAGCTCGTGGGCCGACACGCCGCGGAGACCTCGGCGGAACCTGCCGCGCGCAGCTGACCCGACCCGCTCCGGGACGAGAGAGGCCCGGCCGTTCGACGAACGGGCGGGCCTCCCGCGTCCGGGGCAGGCTCAGTCGTCGTCCCCGACGAGCCGGGGTGCGAGCGTCTCGTCGAGCCAGTCGAACACGCGCTGCTCGGTCAGGGCTCGCCCGAGGGGCTGGCAGTGGAGGTTCGCGCCCTCGGCGGCGGTGAACCGCACCAGGGTCGACACGCCGGGCGTGAGCCGCACGAGCTCTTCGGACTGGCCGGGCCAGAACTGCTCGCCCTCGGGCGACGTGACGAGCAGGGGAGTGGTGACCTGCCCGACGACGTCCCGCGCGTCGTACCTCTGGACCTCGCGGAGCGTCGCGGCGTAGCCGTCGGTCCCGTACGGGCGGGCACGGAAGCGCCACGTGGCCGCGGTGGCCTTCGACAGGCGCAGGCCCAGCTCCATGTCGCGGTCGAACGCGTGGTCCTTGCCCTCCTGCAGCAGCTTGAGCAGGCTCTTGGGCATCGAGCCCGTCCATGACGCCGAGACGTCGACGACCCCCGGGTCGACGACGGCCGCAGCCGGCCGGTGCTCGAACGCGAGCGCGCGGGACACCCAGTACCCGGCCTGGCTCGACCCGTACACCGCGATGCGTCCCTCGTCCACGTCGCCGCGGCTGACGAGCGTGTCGAGCACAGGGGTCAGGACTGCCTCGAAGTCGTGCCGGAACGGTGTGCCCTGGTCGAACAGCATCGACTGCTGCCCGGGGCCGTCGAACACGAACGCGTGATACCCCCGGCGCAGCGCGCCCGCGACGCACGCGGTCCACATCGACGTCAGCGAGCCGTCCGAGCCGTTCACGGCGACGAGCGTCGACCGCGGTCGGACCTGTCCGGGGTCCGCCGCGATCGCGGCGGTCGACGCCGCGTCGGACGCGCTGAAGAAGTACCCCGGCAGGGTCGTCCCCTCGTACGGGACCGCGAGGCGCTCGACGACGAGCCCGCTCGCGTCGACCCACCGGTCCCACGCGGCGCGGTGCTCGTGGAACGTGGGCACGAGCCGGCTCTCGTCCTCGAGCGCGGCGACCGCGTTGACCGCGGCCGCGTAGTAGGCGGACGCCCGCAGGTAGGCGGCCGCGGCGCTCGTCCCGTGCCCGGCCGCCGCGGCGTCGGAAGCGAGCCGCGCCACCCGGTCGCCGAGCGAGTGCCACGCGTCGAACCACCCTTGATGGTCCTTGTCGCGCACCTGCGCGACGGCCGCGAGGACCTCGCCCACGTCAGCCGCGCCGCTGTACGCGCCGCCCAGGACGCTGCGGATCTCGAAGTCTCGCCCGTGGTCGCCGGAGAAGCCGGTCGAGAACGGGTCGTGGTGGTCGGGCATGGTGGCTGCCTCCCGCGTCGTGGACGACGGAGCCGAACGCTCCCCTCCACGACCATGCCCGCAGGCGGCGGCCCGCACCACTCGGGGCCCGACGGCGCCGCTCAGGACGGGCGCGCCACGCCCGTCTCGTAGGCCAGCACCACGGCCTGGACCCGGTCCCGGAGGCCGAGCTTGCCGAGCACGCGCCCGACGTGCGTCTTGACCGTGGCCTCGGAGACCACGAAGCGTGCCGCGATCTCGGCGTTCGACAGTCCCTCGCCGAGCGCCGCGAAGACCTCGAGCTCGCGGGCCGTGAGCTCGCGCAGCCGCGGGTCGTCGACCCCGTGGCCCGGAGCCGCGGCGCCCTGGCTCTGCGAGTTCTCCGGCAGGTAGCCCGCGAACATCTCGAGCATGCGGCGCGTGATGCGCGGGGAGACGGCCGCGTCGCCGCTCGCCACGTTGCGGATCGCGCCGACGAGGTCGGCCGGCCGCGCGTCCTTGAGGAGGAACCCGCTCGCGCCCACGCGCAGAGCCGCGAACGCGTACTCGTCGAGGTCGAACGTCGTGAGGATGATGACCCGGCTCTCGGGCAGCGCGGACACGATCCGCTCGGTCGCGTCGATCCCGTTGACGCCCGGCATGCGCACGTCCATGAGGATCACGTCGGGACGCAGCGCCGTGGCCTGCGCGAACGCGGTCTCGCCGTCGCTCGCCTCGCCCACGACCTCGATGTCGTCCTCGGCCGCCAGGATCATGCGGAAGCCCATGCGCAGCAGCGACTGGTCGTCGACGAGCAGGACCCGGATCGGGTGGGCGGCGTCGTGGGGCGAGCCGTCATGACCGGTCGCGCCGCCCGCCGCGTCGCCCGGGTAGGGAAGGGTCACAGCGCGACCCCGGCTCCGCCGTCGGACCGGGGCTGCGTGGCGCCGTCGAGGCGCAGCCGGGCGACGACCTCCCACCCCGAGGCCGTGGGCCCGGCCGTGACCGTGCCCCCGTAGACGGCCGCACGTTCGCGCATCCCGATGATCCCTCTTCCTGTGCCGATGGGCTGGTCGCCCGTGATGCCCGGAGGCAGCGGGCGGGCGTCCGCCCCGTCGCGGGCCGTGCCGCCCGGGGCGCGTCCCGCCTTGTTCGTGACCGTGATCTCGAGCCAGTCTCCACCGTCGGGCGCGCCCGCGTCACGCCGGGCGATCTCGACCACGACCACGGGGGTCAGCGGCGCGTACCGCAGGACGTTCGTCAACGACTCCTGCACGATCCGGTGCGCCGCCTGGCGCAGCCCCGGGTCCGGGTCGGGCTGGACGCCCACGCGCACCAGGCGCACCGGCAGGCCCGCGTGCCGGAACCGCTCGGCGATGTCCTCCATGCTCGGCACGTCCGCGGTCGGGGTCAGCGGGGCGACCGTGCCGTCGGGGTCGCGCAGGACCCCCAGGACGCGGCGCATGTCGGCGAGGGCCGCGCGCCCGGTCTCGGTGAGCTCGTCGAGGGCCTGCCCCGCGAGCTCGGGGTCCTTCGCGCCGAGCGCCTTGGCCCCGTCCGCGAGCGCGACCATGACGGTCAGGGAGTGCGCGACGACGTCGTGCATCTCGCGCGAGATGCGCGCGCGCTCGGCCGCGGCCGCGAGCTGCGCCTGCTGGTCGCGGTCGCGTGCGATCGCGTTCGCGCGGCCCACGAGGTCGGCGACGTGCAGGCGACGACCTCGCACGCTCGACCCGATCGCGATGCCCAGCAGGGCGAACGTGATCGTGATCGCGATCGTGGCGACGCGCTGCCCCGTGAGCTCGCCGCTGCCGACCTCGGCGCGGACCACGGCGCCCGTCTCGCTCACCGTGAAGTCGTACCAGAGCATCTCCGCGGTGCAGACCGTCAGGACCAGGACGCCCAGCACGCTCCACGCCACGGCCGGTCGGTAGGTCGTCGCGACCGCGTAGACGGCGAACGCGGTGGCGAGCTCGAAGCCTGCGGAGTCTCCCGTCAGCGCGAGCGTCAGGATCGCGAGGGCACCGATGGCTGCAGCGGTCCACAGTGGGTAGCGGCGGCGCCACAGCAGTGCCGCGCCACCCGCGAGCGTCGCGACCGCGACGCCGTAGCGCGGCTCCGGGTACAGCAGGGCGACCAGCAGGCCCGGGACCGCGAACCAGGCCGCGACGAACCAGTCCATGACGACCGGGTGGCGCACGAAGTACCGGCGTACCGGCCCGAGCTTGCGGGCGTCGAGCTCGGTGAACACCGCGGCGCTGCCGGGCCGGGGCCGGAGGGGGGCCCGGGGTGAGAGGGCCGCGGCCGGGGTGCCGCCGGCGGCACCCGGGACGTCGTCCCCCTCAGGACGCACCGCGCCCGACGCCGGACCACGGGTCTCGTGGTCCGGCGCCGGGCTGTGCGCGGTGCGAGGGATGGTCAGGCGTCCCGACGCTTGAGGACGACGGCGGCCGCGACGAGCGAGACCGCAGCCCACGCCGCCATGGCGATCGTCGCCCCGCCCGGGGTGAGGACGTCGACGCCACCGGCGTCGGCCTCCGTGATCGCCATCATGGCGGTGCCGAGGTTCATCGGCAGGAACCTCGCGATGTCCTGGACCCAGTCCTGCGAGAGGAAGGCCGTCACGAGCGGCAGCACGAAGAGCAGGGCGACGAGCGTGAAGATGCTCCCCGCCGAGTGCCGCATGATCGTGCCGACGCCGACCGCGAGGATCGCGACGAGCGTGAGGTACGCGGCGCACGCGAGGACGACGCGCTGCGCCACCGGGTCGCCCAGGTCCGGCACGAGGTCGTTGCCCGACAGGATGGGGGCCGTCACCACGTACGACAGGGCGACACCGACGAGCCCGACGACGAACGTCACGACGCCGATGATCGCGACCTTGGCCCACAGCGCGGGCAGGCGGGTCGGGACGGCGCTCAGGGTCGAACGGATCATGCCCGTCGAGTACTCACCCGTGATGATCAGCGCACCCAGGACCGCGACCGCGAGCTGGGCGAACACGTAGCCCGACACCAGCGCCTGCACGGTCGAGATGTTGCCCATCTGCTCCGCCATGCCCGGCTGGCTCGCCGCGAAGTTCAGCGACGCGGCCGTCGCCAGGTTGATGAGCACCATGACGACCACGGTCGAGCCCACGGTCCACCAGGTCGAGCGCAACGAACGAAACTTGATCCACTCGGACTTCAGGACCCCGCCCACGCTGAGGCGGGCGGACGTGGTGCGCTTCGCCGTCGGCTGGGCGGCGGAGACGGTGGCGGCGGTCATCGCTTGGCTCCTTCGGAGATCTGGGCGCCGGCCGCGACGTCCACGCCGTGGCCGATGTGCTGGGCGGCGGACTCGGTCTGGTACTCGACCGCGTCGGCCGTGAGGAGCATGTACGCCTCCTCCAGGGTGGAGGTGACGGGCGTGAGCTCGTGCAGGACGATGCCCGAGGCGGCGGCGAGCTCGCCGATCCCGGCGGCCTCGGCCCCCGTGATCTGGAGCAGGCTCGGCTCGTCGGACGTGACGGTCGCTCCGTCGCGGGTCAGCAGCTCGGCGAGCTGCGTGGCCTGCGGGGTCCGGACGCGCACGGTGTGCTGAGCGCCGCCGTCGACGATGTCCTTGACCGGGGCGTCCGCGATGATCCGGCCCTTGCCGATCACGATGATGTGGTCCGCGGTCAGCGCGACCTCGCTCATGAGGTGGCTCGACAGGAAGACCGTGCGGCCCTCCGAGGCGAGGTAGCGCGCCAGGTTGCGGACCCACAGGACGCCCTCGGGGTCGAGGCCGTTGACCGGCTCGTCGAGGATCAGCGTCTTGGGGTCGCCCAGCAGCGCGGACGCGATGCCCAGGCGCTGGCCCATGCCGAGCGAGAAGCCGCCGACGCGCTTCTTCGCGACCGACTGCAGGCCGGTCATCTCGATGACCTCCTGCACGCGGGTCCTGGGGATGTTGTGCGTGGCCGCCATCGCGAGAAGGTGGTTGTAGGCGCTGCGGCCCGTGTGCACGGCCTTCGCGTCCAGGAGCGCCCCGACCTCGGTCAGGGGTGAACGGTGCGCGACGTACGGCTTGCCGTTGACGGTCACGGAACCGGCCGTGGGACGGTCCAGCCCCATGATCATGCGCATCGTGGTCGACTTGCCGGCGCCGTTCGGGCCCAGGAAGCCCGTCACCTGGCCGGGCTGGACGGTGAAGGAGATCCCGTCGACAGCGGTCTTGGGCCCGTACCGCTTGGTCAGGCCTCGTGCTTCGATCATGCTCGCCCCTCGGGTGGGTTGCGGATGGTGGCTGGGTACCTCCCCAGCCTAGAGAGCCAGGCCCTGCCCGCGATGCCCCCTCACGGTCGATCTTCTCGGCGTGGCTCCGTACGCCGCAAGGATGACGCCCGTCGGCCGGTCGAGCGATCTTGGCCCGCGAGGGCCGGAAAAGTCGGATGAAACCCCCGGGAACACCGGCGCGAACCCGCTCGTTGCATAGGATGGAAACACGGCCAGCGACACCCGCCTCGCCAGAGGGCACTGGACGCCGCGACCAGGAGGAAGCATGAGCAACCCCGTCTTCAACAACAGCGCCATCTTCGGCGAGCCGAAGCGCGCGCGCACCGGCCAGGGGGCTGCGGGCACCGTCCAGCAGAACCCCGCGTACGGCACCCCGCCCCAGCAGGCGCAGTACGGCAGCTACGGCGCGCAGACCGCCGACGCCGCGACGCTCGACGCCATGTACAACGCGCCGACCGCTACCACCGCGGACACCAAGCGCCTCACGTACGACGACGTCATCATCAAGACCGGTGGGCTGCTCGCCCTGCTCGTCGTCGTCGCGGCCGGTAGCTGGCAGCTCGTCGACACCATGCCGTTCATCTGGATCGGCGGCGCGATCATCGGCCTCGTCCTGGGTCTGGTCAACGCGTTCAAGCGGAACCCGAGCCCCGCGCTCATCGTCGCCTACACGGTCGCGCAGGGTGCGTTCCTCGGCGGCATCAGCAAGTACTACGACTCCATGGTCATCAACGGCGTCCAGCTCAACGGCGTGGTCCTGCAGGCCGTGCTCGCGACCGTCGTGACCTTCGCCGCGGCGCTGTTCCTCTTCAAGTCCGGCAAGGTGCGGGTCACGCCCAAGTTCACGCGCTGGCTGCTCATCGCGATGGTCGGCTACCTGGCCTTCTCGCTCGTCAACATGGTCCTCATCATGACGGGCGTGCTGGACGGCTGGGGCGCCCGTGGGGGTGGCTGGGGCATCGCGATCGGCCTGATCGCCGTCGGTCTCGCGGCTGCGTCGCTCATCGTCGACTTCGACTCGATCAAGCGTGGCGTCGAGGCGGGCGTGCCCGCCAAGTTCGCCTGGTCGGCCGCGTTCGGGCTCATGGTCACGCTCATCTGGCTGTACCTCGAGTTCCTGCGCCTGTTCGCGATCCTGCAGAGCAGCGACTGACCTTGGCCGACTCCCGGAAGAAGTCCCCGGCACCCGCATCGGAACCCGTTCCGACGCGGGTGCCGGTCTTTGCCGCCGGCCTCGCCCTGGCCGCCTTCACGCTGCTCGTCCTCCAGGTCCCCTACGGTCTCCTGGTCGGTGGCAGCGCCCCCAACGCCGTCGCCTGGGTCACGGTCTCCGCCGTCGTCATCCTGCTCGTGACCCTCACGGCCGGGGCGGTGCTCGCCTGGCTCGGGCACCGCATCTCGCGCGAGTGGGACGACCGCAAGGCGACCACGCTCTTCTTCGTCCTCGGGTTCCTGGGGGTCGGGATCTGGAGCTTCATGGTGCTGGGCTCGCTGCTCGGCGCGGCCACCGGCGACCCGACCACCGCGACGAGCGGGATCGCCCTGGCGTCGGTGCTCTACCTGGCCGTCGCGGGCGGGCTGAGCGCCGCCGTCGGGCGGTACTTCGCACGCGACGCCGCGGACCGTCCGTTGCTCGTCGTGATCCTCGGCGTGAGCGTCGCGTTGTGCGCCGTGCTCGGCGGAATGGCCCTCGGCAGCGCATGATCGGTGCATGAAGTTCGCACACCACATCTCTGACCTCGTCGGCGGGACACCCCTGGTCCGGCTCGGATCGGTGACCGACGGCCTCTCCGCGACGATCCTCGCCAAGGTCGAGTACCTCAACCCTGGCGGGTCCGTGAAGGACCGCATCGCGCTCAAGATGATCGAGGCGGCCGAAGCCTCCGGGGAGCTCGCGCCCGGCGGCACGATCGTCGAGCCGACCTCGGGGAACACCGGGGTCGGCCTCGCGCTCGTGGCGCAGCGCAAGGGATACGACTGCGTGTTCGTCTGCCCCGACAAGGTGAGCCAGGACAAGCGCGACGTCCTGACCGCCTACGGCGCGCGCGTCGTCGTCACCCCTACCGCCGTGGCTCCCGACCATCCCGACTCCTACTACTCGGTCTCGGACCGGCTCGTCGCCGAGATCCCCGGGGCCTGGAAGCCCAACCAGTACGCCAACCCGAACGGCCCTGCGTCCCACTACGAGAGCACCGGCCCCGAGATCTGGACCGACACCGACGGCCGCGTCACGCACCTCGTCGCAGGGGTCGGGACGGGCGGCACCATCACCGGGACCGGCCGGTACCTCAAGGACGTGTCGGCGTCGCGTCCGGCCGGTGGGCGGGTGCACGTCGTGGGCGCCGACCCCGCCGGGTCCGTCTACTCGGGCGGCGACGGTCGTCCGTACCTCGTCGAGGGCGTGGGCGAGGACTTCTGGCCTGCCGCGTACGACCCGACCGTGCCCGACGAGATCATCGCCGTGAGCGACGCCGACTCGTTCGAGATGACCCGCCGGCTCGCCCGCGAGGAGGGCCTGCTCGTCGGCGGCTCGTGCGGCATGGCTGTCGTCGCGGCGCTGCGACTGGCCCGCCGCCTCCAGGACGAGGACCCCGAGGCCGCGGCGCGCGCCGTGATCGTCGTGATCCTGCCCGACGGCGGACGTGGCTACCTGTCCAAGATCTTCAACGACTCCTGGATGCGGTCCTACGGGTTCCTCGACGCCGAGGAGGGCGTGACCGCGGGCGACATGCTGCGCTCCAAGAGCGGGCAGCTCCCCAGCCTCGTCCACACCCACCCGGGCGAGACCGTGCGCGACGCGATCGAGATCCTGCGCGAGTACGGCGTCTCGCAGATGCCCGTCGTCGGGGCCGAGCCGCCCGTCAAGATCGGCGAGGTCGCCGGGGCCGTGAGCGAGCGGACGCTGCTCGACGCCGTGTTCTCCGGGCGGGCATCTCTCGCCGACCGCGTGGACAAGCACATGGAGCCGCGGTTCCCGCTCATCGGGGCAGGTGAGGGCGTCGCTGCCATCCGGGCCGCGCTGCACGACGCCGACGCGCTGCTCGTGATCGACGACGGCGACCCGGTCGGGGTGCTCACGCGCCACGACCTGCTGGGCTTCCTGGCGCACTGACGCCCCCTCGGGTGCCTCGGTCCGACGGTCCGACGGTCCGCCGAGGGTGACGTGCCCGGCCGCCGAGGGTGACACCAGATGTCACCCTCGGCGTCGGTGGCGGTCGCCCTCGGCGTTCGAGGGCAGGGACCACGCCACGAGCCAGCACCCCACGGCCAGCAGCACCCCGTGCGCGATCCGCCCCGCCGGGGGCGTGAAGAACTGCGGCAGGTACAGCACCAGGCCCGCGGCGAGCGGGATCCCCACCCATCGTGGGGCGAGTCCGCCACGCCACGCCGCCACGGCGGCGAGCACCCCGCTCGCCCCCACGAGGAGCAACCCCGCGCCGAACAGGGTCATCGCTACGGGCTGCGTCCGGACCGCGTCGATCGCCGGCAGGAGGTCGAGGGCGCCCGTCGTGACGGCGCCGCGCGCGATCGCGTGGACACCGAAGATCTCCGCTCCGAAGTAGGGCAGGACGAGCCCGGCGCCGAGCCAGCTCGTGACGACCGCGCCCGACGACGGAGCCCGGCCCCGCGTCCCGGCGAGCCGTCCGCGCAGCGCGAGGAATGCGGCCGGGAGCAGCCAGAACCCGGCCGCGCCGCACAGGTGCGCCGCGATCCACCGTCCCGAGGCGAACGCCGCCGCGAGCTCCGGGGTGGCGACGTCCTCGGGGACCCACGGGCGCAGGAGAGGGAACGCGAGGAAGAGGGCTCCCGCGACCGCGAGCAGGACGGCTCCGGTACGGGGACGGACGAGGCCCAGGTCGGGGTGCGTCCGGTCGATCGACGGTGCGGTCATGGCGGCTCTCCTTCGGTGGGTGCGGCCCGCTCGTCGTCAGGACGAGCGAGGCCTGGGGGTCATGCTGGTTCTGACACGTCGGCGAGGTCCTCGATCCCGGCCACGAGCAGACGGACGAGGACCTCGAAGCTGTGGTCGACGTCGTCGGGCAGGCCGAAGCCGCCCTGGAGCTCGAGCGAGACGAACCCGTGGACCGCGGACCGCACGGCGCGGATCGCGTCGATCGTGCGGTCCTCCGGGAGGTCGAAGCCGCGCAGCACGGCGACGATCACGGCGATCGTCTCGGCGCCCGCGAGCGAGAGCGGGTCGTCGTCGGCGGCGCCGAGGTCGGGCGAGAGCTGGATCGCGGCGTAGCGGCCCGGGTGCTCGCGCGCGAAGTCGCGGACGGCCCGCGCGAGCGCGGACAGCGCGTCCGGGCCCGAGCGCCCGATCGTCGCCGCGGCGGTCGCGCGCGTCAGGTCGTTCACCGCGACGAGCGCGACGGACCGACGCAGGTCGGCGAGCGAGCCGACGTGCTTGTAGAGGCTCGGGGTCGCGACCCCCGCGGCGGCCGCGACCTTCGCGAGGGTGAGGTCGGCGAACCCTTGTGCTCCGCCGTGGTCCACGACGCGCAGGGCGAGGGCCGTGACGCCCTCGCGGCTCAACCCGGCCCTAGCCACGGGCGTCCCAACCCTGGGCCTCGTCGCGCAGGCCGGCGAGGAACGCGAGCGTCGCGGGCACGACGACGTCGGGCGCCTGGTGCTGCGGGTAGTGCCCGACCCCGGGGACCAGGTGTCCCTGGGCGCCGACGGCCTCCTGGATCCAGGCGAGCTCCGCGCCCTGGTCGGCGAAGTCGGGGTCGAGCGCACCCAGGAAGGCGACGGCCGGGGCGTGGACCTCGGGGAGGCGCGCCTCGACGGGCGCGTGCGTCAGGGCCAGGGCCAGGTCGCGGAAGCTCCGCAGACGGCCCGGCTCGCGCATCGAGGAACGGATCGCGGCGACGTGCTCGGCATGCCAGGGCGCCTTGCGGCCCTTGGTCAGGGTCGAGTAGAAGCCCGCCCACGCGGCGGCCCCCCACGGACGGGCGAGCGCGACGCGGTAGAGCAGCCTGCTCGCGGCGGCCTTCGCGGCCCCCGTGGCGGGGTCTCGCAGGAAGGGGCCGAGGAGGACGAGGCCCGCGACGGCGTCGGGCGCCTCGGCGGCCGCCCACGCAGCGGCGCCGGCCCCCATCGAGTTCCCGACCAGCACGGCCGGACCGCCCAGGTGCTCGACGAGGGCCAGGAGGTCCTGGCCGGTCGCGACGTCGCCGTGCGTGCGGAAGGTCGTGTCGCTGTCGCCGTGCCCGCGCAGGTCCATGACGGCCACGCGGTAGCCGGCCTCGACGAGCGGGGGGACGAGGTCGCGGTAGGTCGAGCGCAGGTCGCCCATACCGGGGACGGCGACGACGAGAGGGCCGGTGCCGGTCACGGTGTAGGCGAGGCGGCCCTCGGGACGGGGGAGGAGCTCCACGGTCTGGCGAGTGTTCATAGCCCAAAGGCTAATACCATTAGCCAGGGTGTGCAAGGGGGACGGAGCACGGGTTCTCGTCACCCTCGGCGGGCGGGTCGGTCAACCTCGGTGGGCGGCCTCGAAGTGACCCGTCCCGTCCCGCCGCTCCTCGGCCCGCACCACGTGCACCACCGCGTTGATGAGCGCCAGGTGCGTGAACGCCTGCGGGAAGTTCCCCAGGTGCCGCCCCGAGTGCGGGTCGATCTCCTCGGCGTACAGGTTGAGCTCGCTCGCGAAGGAGAGAAGCCGCTCGCACAGTGCCCGCGCCCGGTCGAGCTCCCCGACCTCGACGAGCGCGGACACGAGCCAGAACGAGCAGATCGTGAACGTCCCCTCCTCGCCCGAGAGCCCGTCGTCGGTCTCGTCGGTGCGATAGCGCAGCACGAGGCCGTTGACCGTGAGCTCGTGCGCGATCGCGTCGACCGTCGCGGCGACGCGCGGGTCGTCGGCGGGCAGGAACCGCAGGAGCGGCACGAGCAGGAGCGAGGCGTCGAGCGCGTCGGAGCCGTAGCGCTGCACGAAGACGCCTCGGGAGTCGACGCCGTGCTCCAGCACGTCGGCACGGATCTCGTCGGCGATCTTCTGCCACTGGTCGGCGTAGTCCTGCTCGTCGTACATGCGGGCCAGGCGGGCACCGCGGTCGAGCGCGACCCAGCACATGACCTTCGACGACGTGAAGTGCTGGGGTTCCCCGCGGACCTCCCACAGGCCACGGTCGGGCTCGTGCCAGTGCCTCGCGGCCTCCTCGACCTGCGCCTTGAGGACGGGCCACAGGGACTCGGGGAGCTGTTCGCGGGACCGGGCGTGCAGGTACACCGAGTCGAGGACGGCGCCCCACATGTCGTGCTGCTTCTGGTCGTACGCGGCGTTGCCGATGCGCACGGGCCGGGCGCCCTCGTGCCCCGACAGGTGGTCGAGCGTGCTCTCCTCGAGCCGGTCCTCGCCGCCGACGCCGTACATGATCTGCAGCTCGCGGTCGTCACGGCACACGTCGTGCACGAACGCGAAGAAGTCGTTCGCCTCGCGGTCGAGGCCCAGGGTGTAGAGCCCCCAGAGGGCGAACGTCGAGTCGCGCACCCACGCGTACCGGTAGTCCCAGTTGCGCTCGCCGTGCGGGGTCTCGGGCAGCGAGGTGGTCGCGGCGGCGAGCAGCGCTCCCGTGGGGGCGTAGGTCAGGCCCTTGAGGGTGAGGGCGCTGCGCTGGAGGTACGAGCGCCACGGGTGGTCGGGGAAGACGCCCTGGGTGATCCAGTCGCGCCAGTACTGCTCGGTGCGTCCCATGGCGTCGGCGGCGTCGGGCCACGTGGTGGGCGCGGGGCGGTCGGACCACGACAGCGCGACGAACGCCTTGTCGCCCGCGGCCATGCGCGTGCGCCCCTGCGCGCGGCGGTCCTCGACGCCGAGGCGCAGGCTGCTGCTCAGGCGCAGGTCGGGCGTCGAGGCGTGCGCGACGCGCGTCACGAGGCTCTGGTACGTCTGCCCGTCGTACTCCCACCGCGCGGCCTCGCGCCCGTAGTCGGGCAGCGGCTCGCACACGACCTCGACGTCGACCGTCCCGTTGACGCACAGGATCGTGCGCAGCAGCATGTGCTCGGCGTCGAAGTCCGTGGGGGTGCGGCGGTGCGTCTGGGAGCGCTCGTCGACGTTGTGCCACGGCCCCATCAGCATCGCGTCGCGCACCACGAGCCAGCCCGTGGGTGTCTGCCACGTGGTCTCGAGCACGAGCGTGCCGGGGATGTAGCGCCGCGCCACGGGCACGCGCGCCCCGTACGGCCCGACGCGGAACGAACCCGCGCCACGGTCGAGGACGGCCGCGAAGATGCTGGGCGAGTCGGGCCGCGGGACGCACATCCACTCGATCGCGCCGCTCGGCGCGACGAGCGCGTTGCACTCGCAGTCCGACAGGAACGCGTACTCCGCGATCCCGGGGAACGCCGAGCGCCTGCCCGTGGGGACCTGCGCCCCGCCCGCGTGCGTCACGGGTGCGTCGAGGTCGGTCGTGTCGACGGGGCGGGCGGTGTCGGCCTCGTCGTCCAAGGAGTCCATCCGTCCAGCGTGCGCCCGCGCGCTGCGGTTGTCAGGCGGGGCCGGCCGCACGGCTCGCGCTTAGGCTTGTCCCCGACCCCCGACACTCCACCGAGAGGTAGCACCATGAGCACGCAGCTCCCCACCGCGTCCGGCTCGTTCGGCGACAAGCCGGTCCTGACGTTCCCCGAGGGCGGCGCTCCCGCCGGCCTCCAGGTCCAGGTCCTCGAGGAGGGCAGCGGCCCGGTCGTGATGGCCGGCCGCACGATCGTCGTGCACTACCTGGGCCAGGTCTGGGACGGCGGCATCTTCGACACGTCGTACGACCGCGGCGAGACGATCAGCTTCCCCATCGGGACCGGTGCGGTCATCGGCGGCTGGGACAAGGGCCTCGTGGGCCAGAACGTCGGCTCGCGCATCCTGCTCTCGGTCCCGCCGGAGCACGGCTACGGCATGCGCGGCGTCCCGCAGGCGGGCATCGGCGGCACGGACACGCTGGTCTTCGTGGTGGACGTCGTCGGGGTCGAGTGACCTCGATCCCTCGCGCCTGACGGGCCGGGGCCCCGGGTTCTCAGCGGGCGACGCTGCGCGTCACCGTGAACCTCGGGTCCCGGCCCTCCTGCGTCGTGGGCCCGACCGCGCGCTCGAGCGCGGGCCGGTAGCGCAGGTGCGAGTTGTACACGGTCCACAGCTCGCCGCCGGGCCGCAGCACGCGGCCCGCGGTCGCGAACATGCGGTGCGCCGCGTCGGTGCTCAGGGCGGCGCCCTGGTGGAAGGGCGGGTTGCACAGCACGACGTCGGCGCTGCGGTCCGCGAGCGAGGACCCGACGTCGTCGCGCACCACCCGGACCCGCTCACCCACACCGGCTGCGATCGCGGTGGCACGGGCCGAGCGGACGGCCGCCTCGGACTGGTCGGTCGCGACGACCGCGGCGTCCGGACGCGCACGGGCGAAGGACACGGCGAGGATGCCCGTGCCGCAGCCCAGGTCCACGGCCTCGCGCGCCCCCGGCGGGACCCGGTCCAGGAACCCCAGCAGGAAGCGTGTCCCGAGGTCGAGGCTCGCACCTGCGAACGCCGCACCGTACGCGACGACGTCGAGGTCCAGCTCGGTCAGGTGCTCCATGACCGGGTAGGTGAGGTCGACGCCGGGGCGGGGACCGCGGGCCACGAGCACGCGGGACTTCTGCCGTGCCAGGCTCGCCCGCACGTCCGTGAAGGACTCCGCCAGGACGTCGTTCATGGCCGTCGTCATGTGCTTGATCCGGCCCCCCGCGAGCAGGACCACGTCAGGGTCCGCGAAGCGCGCGACGTGCTCCGCGACGTCCCGCAGCGCCGCGAGCGAGCGCGGGAGCTGGAGCAGCACGACGCGCGCGCCGCGCAGCAGGTCCTCGCCCAGCGGCAGGTGCGTGAACGTGGCGTCCAGCCCCTGGAAGGCACGGCGTGCGGCCCCCCGGGCGTTCCGGTCGAGCGCGACCTCGCCCGTGACGGCGTCCTGGTGCACGCGGACGCCCGTCAGGCCATGTGCCACCGCGGCGCCCAGCGTCAGCGCCCCGAACCGGTCGTCGATCACGACGACCTCGCCCGTCCCGGCGGACGCGAGGGCGCTCGCGCCCTCGTCGAGCAGCAGGCGGTCGGTCGCGTCGACCGCGACGAGCGTCGGGTCGGGGTCACGCGTGGCGCCGTCGGTGCGGTGCTCGGGGCCGGGCTGCGCGTCGGGCGAGAAGCGCTCGAGCCCGGCGAGCAGGACGTCCCGGGCGGCGAGCGAAGGGTCGGCCGACGCGTCGGGGTGGGCGGCGTCGTCGGGCAGGGAGGCGTCGCTGGGGAGAGGGGGCACGGGACAAGTCTGCCCTGCGCGGGGGGCCCCGGGTGGGGGCCAGAGGTCACCGCAGGTGGGTGGCCGCCGCCTCACGGACGGCGGCGGCCACCCGGTCGAGCGTGGGGGAGTGCAGGCGCCACTGCTGCCAGTACTGCGGGACGGTCAGGCTCGCGGCGTCGTCGAACCCGACGAGACGCCCGGCGACCTCGGCGTCGTGGCTCTGGAGGTCGGGCAGCATGCCCCAGCCCATACCGAGCTCGACCGCGCGCAGGAACTCGTGCGAGGCCGGGACGTGGTGTCGGGGGCCTCCCGGGCGGCGACCCAGGTACCGGTCCTGGAGGTCGTCCTTGCGGTCGAAGACGAGCACGGGCGCGACGGCGAGGGCAGCCGTCGTGGGACCGTCCGGGAACCACCGTTCGACGAACGCGGGGCTCGCCGTCGGGCGGTAGCGCATGCGGCCGAGGGGGGTCGAACGGCAGCCCGGCACGGCGGTCGGGACCGACGTGATCGCCGCGACGGCCGTCCCGTCGCGCAGCAGGTCGATCGAGTGGTCCTGGTCCTCGCGCAGGATCTCCAGCCGCGCCCACGCGGACGCCTCGGCGAGCACGGGCAGCGCCCACGTCGTCAGGGCGTCGCCCGTGATGACCAGCGTGAGCTCGGGGGTGCTGCCCGAGGTCAGGTCGAGCTCGGCCAGGACCTCGGTGTGCTGGAGCGCGAGGTGGCGCGCGTGCCGGACGAGCACCTCACCGGACGCGGTGAGCGTCGCGGGCCGGCCCCGACGGACGAGCACCTGGCCCACGGCCGTCTCGAGCGCGCGCATGCGCTGGCTGACCGCCGAAGGGGTCACGCCGAGGTGCTGAGCGGCGGCGTCGAAGGTGCCCGTGGTCGCGATCGCGTCGAGCGCGCGGAGCTGGTCGGGCTGGAGGTCCACCATGAGCAGATCTTAAGGTTCGACAGAAACATTCGCTGTACTGAACACCAGGCCGTGCCTACCGTGGAGGACGTGCTCTCCTTCGCTCCTCTTCTCGCCGGCCTCGGCACCGGACTGTCCCTCATCGTCGCGATCGGCTCGCAGAACGCGTTCGTGCTGCGCCAGGGCCTGCGCCGCGAGCACGTCCTGCCCGTGGTGCTGGTGTGCGCGCTCTCCGACCTCGTGCTCATCGCGGCCGGGGTCGCGGGCCTGGGGCTGCTGGTCTCGCGCGCCCCCGTGCTGCTCGCGGTCGTGCGGTGGGGCGGGGCCCTGTTCCTGCTGGTCCTGGCGGTGCAGGCGGCCCGGCGCGCGGTGCGCCCCGCGACCCTCGAAGCGGCCGAGGGGGGCTTGCGGATGTCGGCGGGCGCCGCCGTCGGGACAGCCCTCGCCCTGACCTGGCTCAACCCGCACGTCTACCTCGACACGGTCCTGCTGCTCGGCTCGGTGGCGGCCGGGTACGGCCACGACGGGCGCTGGGTCTTCGGCGTCGGGGCGGGGATCGCGAGCATCGTGTGGTTCACGGCGCTCGGCTTCGGGGCGCGCGTGCTCGCACCCGTCTTCGCGCGACCCGTCGCGTGGCGCGTGCTCGACGGCGTGATCGCGCTCGTCATGGCCGTCCTCGCGGTGATGCTCGTGGTCGGGTGACGCGAGGTCGGCGCCGCCTCTGGCACGCTGGGCCCGTGGACGAACAGACCGACGTGACCCCGGCCCGCGTGACCGTCACCTACTGCACCCAGTGCAACTGGATGCTGCGTGCCGCCTGGCTCGCGCAGGAGCTCCTGACGACCTTCGGCACGAGGCTGACCGAGGTCGCCCTGGTGCCCGGCACGGGCGGGATCTTCCAGGTCCACGTGGGCGACGAGCTCGTGTGGGACCGCAAGGAGAAGAAGGGCTTCCCCGAGGTGCCGGTCCTCAAGCGGATCGTGCGTGACCGCGTCGCCCCCGGGCTCTCGCTCGGTCACACCGACCGTGTCGGTGGCGCCTCCTAGCGTCGGCTGCGCGGGCGGCTTCGTCGGACGAGCTCTCGCGGGGTGCCCGGGCGCCACGGTGCGCCGGGGGAGCGCCGGGACGCCAGGTGGCCCGGCGGTTGCGTGGCGGCCCCCCCGGGGCCCCCCCCCCGCGGCCCGGCCCGCCGGGCTCTTCGCCGCCTCCGCGCGGCTGCCGGGCGAGGCGGAGCCGGACTCGGT
>NZ_JACSQE010000009.1:0-36013 GCF_014836745.1 Oerskovia gallyi | reverse complement strand
GGGGCGCGGGGGGCGCGCCGGGCCGCCGGGGGGCCGGGGGGTGGCGGGGCCCCCCCCGGGGCGCCCCGCGGCGTCACTCGGCCGACGGCGCCTTCTGCTCGGCCTGCTCGGCCTCGCGGTTCGCACGGGCGACCTTCTTGGCCTTCTTGAGGTCGCGCGCCTTGACGCGTTCTTCCTCGGCGCGGACCTCTGCCTGGATCTCGCGCTCGCGCACGAGCCACGCCGGCGGGTCCTCGCGCAGCTCGTTGATCTGCTCGGTGGTCAGCGCTTCCTCGACGCCGCCGCGGGCGAGGCCCGCGATCGAGACGTTGAGGCGGCCGGCCACGACGGGGCGCGGGTGGGGACCGTTGCGGCGCAGGTCGACGAGCCACTCGGGCGGGTTGGTCTCGAGCTCCTCGAGCCGGCCGCGCGTGATGGTCCCCTCCTGGAACTCCGGGGGAGTGGCGGGAAGGTACACCCCGAGCTTCTTCGCCGCGGTCGCGGGCTTCATGGTCTGGGAGGAGTGCGGGGTGCTCATGGTCCCAGGGTATCGGTCCCGGCCCCGTTTCCTTGTCCTGGGGCGGCTAGGGTTGTGGGGTGGAAGAGACTGCGCGCAGCGCCGAGCACGACGCCGACCGACCGGCCGAGGACGTCACCGACGCGCAGACCCCCGGGTTCCGCCTCGCGTACGTCCCGGGCGTGACGCCCTCGAAGTGGGTGCGGACGTGGATCGACCGGGTCCCCGACGTGCGCCTGGAGGCGCTCGCCGTCCCGGCTTCGCAGGTGGAGGCCCTCCTGCACGACGGCGGAGCGGACGTCGCGATCCTGCGCCGCCCCGTGCGCAGCGAGGGGCTGAGCCACATCGCGATGTACACCGAGGTGCCGGTCGTCGTGGTCCCGCGCGACCACGTGTTCGCGGCCCTCGAGAGTGACGAAGCGCTCACCGTGGCGGACCTCGCGGACGAGGTCGTGCTGCACCCGCTCGACGACGTGCTGGGCTGGGCGGACCCTGCCGCGGGCTCGACTGCCGACGACGAGGCGGCCCCTGTCCTGCCCGGCAAGCCTGCCCTGGAGCGCCCCGCGACGACGGCCGACGCGATCGAGCTCGTCGCGGCGGGGATCGGGCTGCTGGTCGTGCCGCAGTCCCTCGCACGCCTGCACCACCGCAAGGACCTGACGTACCGGACCCTCGACGGGGGACCAGAGGCGCCCGTCGCGCTCGGCTGGGTGACCGAGGAGAAGTCGGACCTCGTCGAGGAGTTCATCGGGATCGTGCGCGGCCGCACGGCCAACAGCTCGCGCGGCGTCGCGGGCCCCACCCCTCCCGCGCCCGAGGCGAGCAGGAAGGCGGACGGGCGTTCGCCGTCGGGCGCCACGAGCGGCGGGAAGGCCGGGCAGGCCACGAAGGGGACGAGGACCGCGAGCGCGGCGCGCAGCGGCGCGAAGCAGGCGCCCAAGGGCGGCAAGAAGTCGGGCAAGTCCGTCGCGAAGCGGCTCGGCAAGTCGCAGTCGATGAAGGGCCGCAAGAAGGGGCGCTAGTTCCTTCACTCTTGACTTATATAAGCGGCAGGTGAAAGATCGACGGATGGAAGCGTTCGACGTCCTCGGCGACCCCGTCCGGCGACGGATCCTCGAGCTGCTGTCCGGCGGCGAGACGTCCGCCGGAGACCTCGCAGCCGTGATCCGCGACGAGTTCGGGATCAGCCAGCCCGCAGTCTCCCAGCACCTGAAGGTCCTGCGCGAGAACGGCTTCGCGACCGTCCAGGCAGCCGGCGCCCGCAGGCTCTACGCCCTGGACCCCGGCGCGCTCGACGAGGTCGACGACTGGCTCGACGGCCTCCGGCGGTTCTGGGACCAGCGCCTCGACGCGCTCGGCACCGAGCTCGCCCGCGGGCGCCGCACCCGCCGTCGGGCCGCCTCGTCCCCGGACGCTTCCCGCACCGCCCCGGCCGCAGACCCGCGACCGGTCCCCGCGAAGGAGGCCACGAGATGACGTTCGACCTGAGCTCCGAGATCGACAAGGCCCGCCGCACCGTCGGCGGGCGCGACGACGCCCGCGTCGTGCTGCTGAGCCGCACCTACGACGCCCCGGTCGAGGACGTCTGGGACGCGTGCACCGACGCCGAGCGCATCGCCCGCTGGTTCCTGCCCGTGACCGGCGAGCTGCGCCTCGGAGGGCGCTACCAGCTCCAGGGCAACGCGGGCGGCGAGGTGCGCGAGTGCGAACCGCCGCACCGGTTCCTCGTGACCTGGGGCATGAGCGAGGACGACCGGAGCACGGTCGAGCTCCGCCTGGCGCCCGCCGACGGCGGGGCCACCGAGCTCACGCTCGAGCACGTCGCGGTCGTGCCGCCCGAGTTCTGGGACCAGTTCGGCCCCGGGGCCGTCGGCGTCGGCTGGGACCTCGCGCTCGTCGGGCTCGCCGCGCACCTCGCGGGCGTCGACCTGGGCGACCCGGCCACGCTCGAGACGAGCCCCGAGATGCGTGCGCTCCAGACCGCCAGCGCCCAGCTCTGGCGCGGCGCGCACGAGGCGTCGGGCGCGGACCCGTGGGGGGGGGCGCGCCCCGGGCGGCGGCCGCGCCCGCCGCCGCCGCGACCACCGCGTTCTACGTCCCGCCGCTCGACCAGGACGCGACACCCTGACCCGCGCTGGGCATGACCTCGGGCGGGCGCCTCAGCGCCCGCCCGTGACGAACACGTCGAACAGCTCCGGATGGTGCGCGTGCACCAGGACCGCGAACACGATCGCGTCGAACAGCAGGTGCACGCACACCACGTACGTGAGCGACTTGGTGCGCGCGAAGATCCAGCCCTGGACCAGCGCGAACGGGATCGTCAGGAGCGGCCCCCAGCTGCGGTAGCCCAGCTCCCACAGGAACGACACGAACACGGCGGCCTGCAGGAGGTTCGCAGGCCACAGCGCGAAGTGGCGGCGCAGCAGCGCGAACACGACGCACACGAAGAACAGCTCGTCCCAGATCCCCACGGCGTTGACGCCTACGAACAGTCGCGCGATCTCCTGCGGCGTCTCGATCGCGGGCCAGTTCTGGTACGAGCCGGACCCGATGAAGTACGCGGGCAGGATCAGGTAGCCCGCGACGAGCACGACCAGCAGGTACACGATCTGGGTGCGGTTCCAGCGCCTGCCCGTGCGGACCGGGAACCGGATCGCGTCGTCGCGATAGACGTAGCGCGAGACGGCCCACGGGACCAGCACCGCGAGCGAGAGCACGACGGCGAAGCGCGCGATCCCGGCGTCGCTCAGGTCCGCCGCGAGCGGGATGGTGCTGATGATGCCCATGCCGAGCGCGATCAGCAGCAGGTCGCGCCCGAGCCGCCGGTCGACCAGGAGCCCCAGCAGGACACCGCCGACGAGCGGCACGTACCCGAGCGGTCGGACGTGCACCGCGAACAGCAGGACCGCCGAACCGCACACCAGCGCCGCGGCCAGCAGGCGCAGGGTGGTCGTGCGGGCGGGCGCGCGGGGGGCGTCGGGCGTCGCGGCGGTGCGGGCGTCGGTCACGCGCCCCACCCTGCCACGGGGACGGACGTGAAGGCGGGGTGTGGGCCGCGAGGGGGACGCCGGGAGGTGTCGGGGTCCGACCGCGGTCTGATGTTCATCGGCCGTTCACCTCCGTACCATTCCGGGGTGAAGTCCCCCAGATCGTCCCTGCTCCTGGCCCTGCTCTGGCTGCTCGCGGCCGCCGTCGTCGTGCCGGCCCTGCTGCTCCTGCGCGGGCCCAGCACCGAGCTCTACCTCGCCGTGACGGCCCGGACCGCGGACCTTCCCGGGGTCGAGCTGGTCGCCGAGGCCGGCGTGATCGTGCTCGCGCTGCTGTGGCTGCTCGCGGCCTGGCAGGCGCGCGGGGCGGGGCTCGTCGCGGTCGCGACGGCGCTCGTCGGAGGTGCCGGGGCCGTGGTCGCGTACGCGACGTCCGAGGTCGCCAAGACGATCGTCCAGCAGCCCCGCGGGTGCTGGGACCTCATCGAGATCGCGCACTGTCCTGCCGCGGGGGACTGGTCGTTCCCGAGCAACCACACGACCATCGCGTTCGCGCTCGCGACGTCCGTGGTGCTCACGGCGCTCGCCACGGGCCGCCCGCGGGACTCGCTCGGCACGACGACGGCGCTCCGGTTCCGGCGCGCCCGTCGCCTCCCGCCGTACCGCGTCATGGTCGTCGCGCCCGCGATCCTTGCGGTCGTCACGGGGGCGGCGCGCCTGGTGCAGGGGGTCCACTTCCCGCACGACGTCGTCGCCGGTGCGACGGTCGGAGTGTGCGTCGTCGTGGCGCTCGTCCTGGCGCTGCGCGGGCCGGCTGCCGCAGGGCTGGCGGTGCTGTGCCGCAACGAGGCCCTGGACCGGTTGCTGCTCGCGCCGGAGGTGCGGGCAGGGGCGGACGAGCGGGCCCTGGCCCACCGCTGAGGGTGACTCACCCCCGAAGGGGCGCAGGCACCTGCCGACGGAGCCACCCTCGGCGGACTCGCGTCGCCGCGGAGTGCCCGGACGTGCCCGGGCGCTGCGCGAGCAGGCAGTTTGTTCGAGTTGCTGACATTTGTGCGCATCGCTACTTTGTCACCCGCGGCGCCAGCCGTTCACAAGGATTGTTCAACGATGAGCAAAATGGGGGCTCACATGTTTGGCAAGAGAACTGTCTCCGGCATGCGCCGTGGAGCCGCGATGATCGCGGCCGGGCTCGTGGGCGCGGTCGTCGCGACCGCAGCCGCCGTGCCGGCGACCGCCGTCGCGCTGCCCGCCGCAGCACCGCTCACGGTCGCCACCGCAGCGCCCGCGAACCCGTGCGCCGCGACGTGGAGCGAGACCAGCTCGTACCAGGGCGGGGCCACGGTCTCCCACCACGGCCGCAACTTCACGGCGAAGTGGTGGACGCAGCGCGAGAACCCCGGCGCCACGACCGTCTGGGCGGACAAGGGTGCCTGTCAGGGGGGAACGTCCGACTTCGTGATCAGCGAGGCCGAGTTCGACGCGATCTTCCCGAAGCGCAACGCGTTCTACACCTACCAGGGCCTCGTCGACGCCCTGGCGGCGTACCCGAGGTTCGCCAACACGGGCACCGAGACGACCCGGACCCAGGAGGCGGCGGCGTTCCTGACGCACGCCGACTTCGAGTCGGTCGGCCTGCGGTACGTCAAGGAGATCAACGAGGCGAACTACTGGATCAAGTGCGACTACTCGCAGCCGTTCGGCTGCCCGGCCGGGCAGAAGGCCTACTACGGCCGTGGTCCGATCATGTTCAGCTGGAACTTCAACTACAAGGCGGCCGGTGACGCGCTCGGCATCGACCTGCTCAACAACCCGTGGCTCGTCGAGCAGGACCCGTCGATCGCCTGGCAGACGGCCCTCTGGTACTGGAACACGCAGAACGGTCCGGGCGTCATGACGTCGCACGAGGCGATGATCGGTGGCGCAGGGTTCGGCCAGACGATCAACTCGCTCAACGGGGCGCTCGAGTGCGACGGCGGCAACCCGGCGTCGGTCCAGAGCCGGGTCGACCGCTATCAGAAGATCACGGCGATCCTGGGCGTCGCGCCGGGCTCGGGCCTGACGTGCTGACCTGCTGACGTGCTGACCCGCTGACGGGGGCATCGCGCCTCGTCTGCGGAGCGCCGACCCGCCGAGAAGTGAGTAGGTGCCCCTGATCCGGTCGTATCAGGGGCACCTACTCACTTCTCGGCGGGGCCGCTCAGGCCAGCGTCAGGCCGCGTCGGGGAACGGGATGCCCGTCGTCGCGTGGCAGCGGTACCCGTTGGGGTTCTTGTCGAGGTACTGCTGGTGGTAGTCCTCGGCGTAGTAGAACGTGCGGCCCTCGGCCGGCGCGACCTCGGTGGTGATGGGGTCGAGCCCGCGTGCGGTCAGGACCTTCTGGTACCGCTCCTCGGTCTCGCGGACCGCGGCCTCCTGCTCGGGCGTCGTCCAGTAGACCGCCGAGCGGTACTGGGTGCCGACGTCGTTGCCCTGCCGGTAGCCCTGCGTGGGGTCGTGGCGCTCCCAGAAGATCTTGAGCAGCTCCTCCTCGCTCACGACCGACGGGTCGTACGCGACGAGCGCGGTCTCGGTGTGCCCGGTCCGCGCGGTGCAGACCTCCTCGTACGTGGGGTTGGGGGTGGTGCCGCCCATGTAGCCGACGGCGGTCGAGATCACTCCCGGCACCTGCCAGAAGATCTCCTCGGCCCCCCAGAAACAGCCCATCGCGAGGTACAGCACGCGGGTCCCCTCGGGCCAGGGCCCGGTGATCGACGTCCCGAGCACGGTGTGTGGGCGGGCGGTGGGGAGCACGGGCTGGTCCCGCCCGGCGAGCGCCTTCTCGGGCGCGACCATCTGGGTCTTCATCGAGGACCCGAACAACGACTCGAACATCTTTACCTCCACCTGTAGCCGACACCTGGGCAACACCTCGCCGTCGTCGCCTGTTCCCCGGGCGCCCCAGGAACCGTCCCCTCCCGACGGTCCGCGCGAAATGTCCACATCCGCTCTGCGAGAACCGTCGTGTTCCGCAGGAACGCGCGGCCCGTGGGCACGTAGGCTCACAGGATGAGCAGCGCGAGCACTCCCTCCCACCCTGACTGGTCGAGCACCGGCTTCGCGACCCGCGCCATCCACGCGGGACAGGACCCGGACGCGGCGACGGGGGCCGTCGTGCCCCCGATCTACCAGGTCTCCACCTACAAGCAGGACGGCGTCGGCGGTCTGCGCGGGGGGTACGAGTACTCCCGGTCCGCGAACCCCACCCGTACCGCGCTCGAGGAGGCGCTCGGCGCCGTCGAGACGCCCGCGGGCGCCGAGCCGGCGCGCGGGTTCGCGTTCTCCTCGGGCCTCGCGGCGGAGGACACGCTCCTGCGGGCGACCCTGCGCCCGGGCGACCACGTCCTGGTGCCCGACGACGCGTACGGCGGCACGTACCGCCTGGTCGCACGGGTCTTCGGTCCGTGGGGCATCGAGCACACGGCCGTGGACCTGACGGACCTCGACGCAGTGCGGGCCGCGGTCCAGCCCGGCCGCACGAAGGTCCTGTGGGTCGAGACGCCCACGAACCCGCTGCTGGGCGTGAGCGACATCGCCGCCCTCGCGCAGGTCGCGCACGAGCACGGCGCGACGCTCGTGGTCGACAACACGTTCGCGACGCCCTACCTCCAGCAGCCGATCGGCCTGGGCGCCGACGTCGTCGTGCACTCGACGACCAAGTACATCGGCGGGCACAGCGACGTCGTCGGGGGAGCGCTCGTCGTGGCCGACGGCGCCGAGCTCCCGGGGGACCTCGTGTCACCTGCGGGAACCCGCAGCCTGGCCGACGCGGTCGGCTTCCACCAGAACTCCTCGGGCGCGGTCGCTGGGCCGTTCGACGCGTGGCTCACGCTGCGCGGTCTCAAGACGCTCGCGGTCCGCATGGACCGGCACGCGGCCAACGCCGCGGCGGTGGCCGAGTTCCTCGAGTCGCACCCCGCGGTGACCCAGGTCATCTACCCGGGGCTGGCCTCGCACCCCGGCCACGAGCTCGCCACGCGGCAGATGCGCGGCTTCGGCGGCATGGTGTCCTTCCGGGCAGGGAGCGAGGAGAAGGCGCTCGCGGTCTGCGCCCGGACCCAGGTCTTCACGCTCGCGGAGTCCCTCGGCGGGGTCGAGTCGTTGATCGAGCACCCGGGGCGCATGACGCACGCGTCGGTCGCGGGCTCGGCGCTCGAGGTACCTGACGACCTGGTGCGGCTGTCGGTCGGCATCGAGGACGCGGCGGACCTGATCGCGGACCTCACGCGGGCTCTCGCGTGAGCGCGGCTGCGCGCAAGGGCCGCGCCGCGGGCGTACCTGCCGACGCCCGGCGCCCGACGACGTCGCCCACCTCGGCAGGAGCGGTCGCCACCGCCGGGGCCGGGAAGGCCGCGGTCGGCGCAGGCCTGCGTGATGGCAAGCCGCACGGTGCCGCTGCGGTGCCGCCGTCGATCCAGACCGCAGCGGCCTGGTCGTGGCGCCTGCTCCTGATCGGGGCGCTCGTCACGGCGAGCCTGTACGTCACGGGGCTGTTCAAGGTCATCGTCGTTCCGGTCGCGATCGCGCTGCTGCTCACAGTCCTGCTCACGCCGGTGCGTCGGTTCCTGGAGAAGCACCTGCGGTTCTCGCGCGGGCTGTCGTCGATCTCGGCGCTGCTCGGGCTCCTCCTGGTCGTCGGCGGCCTCGTCACGGTCGCGGGCAGCACGATCGTGAGCGGGATCTCGGAGCTGCGGGAGCAGGCGATCGACGGCTTCAACGAGTTCATGGACTGGCTGCAGGCGGGGCCGTTCGGGATCGGCGTGGAGCAGGTCGACGGCTACCTCAAGGAGCTCGAGAAGTTCATCAGCTCGAGCCAGGACAGCATCGTGTCCGGGGCGCTGGGCGCGGCGACGACCGTGGGCCACGTGGCCGCGGGCGCCGTGATCGCGCTGTTCTGCACGTTCTTCTTCCTGCTCGACGGCCGGACGATCTGGTCCTGGTGCGTGGGCCTGTTCCCGGCGCGTTCGCGTGACACGATCCACCAGGCGGGGCGTCGCGGCATCGTCACGCTGTCCGCCTACACGCGCACCCAGATCCTCGTGGCGCTCGTCGACGCGGTCGGTATCGGTGTCGGTGCGGCGTTCTTCGTGCCGTCGCTCGCGCTGCCCCTGGGCATCCTGGTGTTCGTGGGCTCGTTCATCCCGATCGTGGGTGCCGTCGTCACGGGCGCGGTCGCGGTGCTCGTCGTGCTCGTCGCGAACGGGTGGGTCGCGGCGCTCATCATGCTGGGCATCGTGCTCGCGGTCCAGCAGATCGAGAGCCACGCGCTCCAGCCGTTCCTCATGGGGCACGCGGTCTCGCTGCACCCCGTCGCGGTGCTGCTCGTGGTCGCGGCCGGAGGGTTCGCCGCCGGGATCGTCGGCGCCCTGTTCGCGGTGCCGCTCGCGGCCCTGATCAACACCGTGGTCCTGTACCTCAACGGGCACGACAAATTCCCCGACCTCGGCACCGACGACACCCTCGTGATTCGCGGCAAGCCCGTGCTGCCGGTCATGGTCCGGCGTGCCGAGGACGACCTCGCCGACGACGAGAAGGTGCCCGCCTCGGCGCGCACCACCGGGCGCAGGGCCACGCGCCGTGGGGGAGCGCCGTCGTCGGGCAGCGCGGCGAGCACGGGCGAGGACGCGTGACCCTCCCTCAGCCCGCCGTGACGCTCGACAGCATCCGCGACGCCGCCCGCATGCTCGACGGCGTCGCGTACCGCACCCCCGTCCAGACGAGCCGCGCGATCAGCCAGGTCGCGGGCGTGCCCGTGGTGCTCAAGTGCGAGAACCTCCAGCGCGCGGGGTCGTTCAAGATCCGCGGGGCGTACATCCGCATGGCCCGGCTCTCGGCCGAGGAGAAGGCGCGGGGCGTCGTCGCGGCGAGCGCCGGGAACCACGCGCAGGGCGTCGCGTTCGCGGCGGGTCTGCTCGGTATCCAGGCCGTCGTCTACATGCCGGTCGACGCCGCGCTGCCCAAGGTCGCCGCTACGCGCGAGTACGGGGCCGAGGTGCGCCTGGTGGGTGTCGACGTCGACGAGACCCTCGCTGCCGCGAAGGCCGAGGCCGAGCGCACGGGGGCGGTGTTCATCCACCCGTTCGACCACCCCGACGTCGTCGCGGGCCAGGGCACCATCGCGCTCGAGATCCTCGAGCAGGTGCCCGACGTCCGCACCGTCGTCATGCCGCTCGGCGGTGGCGGGCTGGTCGCGGGGGTCGCGGCGGCCCTGGCCGGGGTCGCGCCGCACGTCAAGGTCGTGGGGGTCCAGGCCGCGCGTGCGGCCGCGTACCCGGGCTCGCTCGCCGCAGGAGTCCCGACGACGTCGCTCGCCCGCTCGACCATGGCCGACGGCATCGCGGTGGGCACCCCGGGCCCCGTGCCGTTCTCGATCGTGTCCGAGCTGGGCGCCGAGGTGCGGACCGTGACCGAGGACGAGCTGTCCCGTGCGCTGCTGATGATCACCGAGCGGGCCAAGCTCGTCGTCGAGCCTGCGGGGGCAGCGGGCGTCGCGGCGCTGCTCGCGGACCCGAGCGGGCTCGAGGGGCCGGTGGTCGCGATCCTGTCCGGGGGGAACATCGACCCCCTGGTCTTGCTGCGCGTGCTGCGCCACGGGCTCGCGGCCGCGGGGCGGTACATGCAGATGCAGGTCCTGCTCGACGACCGCCCCGGGGCGCTGGCCCAGATGCTCGACGTGATCGCCGGCGTCGGCGGCTCGATCATGCACATCGACCACGACCGCACCGACGTGCACCTGGCGATCGGGGAGGCGTGGGTGCGCATGCAGGTCGAGACGAAGGGCCAGGAGCACTGCGAGGCGCTCGTCGCGCAGCTCCGGGGTGCGGGGTACCGGGTCCTGACGGGCTGATGCTCCGGGGGGCCGAGCGGCGACCCGACCGTGGACGCGAGATGCTGCTCGTTGTCGCTCACGGAGTGCTGGGAGCGACAACGGACAGCATCTCGGTGAGGACTTGAACGAGGAGGCTGGACGTCTTCTGACCGGTCGGGTGTCAGCCGCCCTCGACGACGCGTGGCCGCACGCTGACGTCCGGCGCGTCTCCGAGGCCGCCGGGGTCCACCCCACGGTCGGCGAAGGCCTGCAGGACCCGTCCCGTCGTGGCCGGCCAGCGGCGGAGGACGTCGTCCGCATACAGCACGAGGACCCGCCAACCCAGGCGCTCCAGCTCCTCCCGGCGCGCGACGTCGTCGAGCATCTGCTGCCGGTCCGTCAGGTGGTGGATCCCGTCGTACTCGATGGCGACGCGTAGCTGGGGCCAGCACAGGTCAGGGCGTGCCACCCACGGTCGCGGTCGTACACGTCGGCGCCGACCACCGGGCACGGGAACCCGGCTGCAACCAGCAGGAGCCGGACCCGCGTCTCCATGGGAGAGTCGACGAACCCCCGGGAGGCGGCGAGCGCTCCCTTGAGGGCGCGAGCCCCGCGGCGAGAACCGTGCCAGGCCAGAGCGCGGGTGAGGTCCTCCCGGGGAACCGCCGGCCACCGTCTGCCGAGGATCGCGTCCGTGACGCAGACCAGATCCGTGAACGACAACGCGTGCGCGGTCCGCAGCGGGGGCACAGCGACACGAGAGATCCCCACCCGCCCCTGGTCGGAACCGGTCGGTACAGCCGGGGCGACGAGTCCGGCGAGGTCGAGCCACGTCCGGGCGAGGGTCGTGACGGGGCGCCCGAGATGACGGGTGACGTGGTTGGCCCGAGGGCGGACGTGGCCCGTGATCAGCGCGGCCTCGCTCGGGAATCTCCCCGGGCCTCGCGAGACGTGAAGTGTCGTGGTGAGGTCGATCGTGGGAGGGAGCGGGAGCCCCCACAGGGCCGCGGCCGTCGTGTGCGACCACGCGTCACCGACCGAGAACGTCAGCTCGACGGCCTCGCAGAGCGCACCGAGGTCGTTGGCCCGGGACCGGTCCATCCGGATCCCGCGCAGCGGTGCGTGCAGCTTCGTCGACCGCACCTGCCGCCGGGTACATCCGGCGGCAAGTGCGTCGGCGACGAGGAACGGTGTGGGCGGCAAGGGCATCACGAGATGCTGCCCCTTGGCGTTCCGAGGGGCGAGCACCCGACGAGCGGCAGCATCGCGGGCGCGGGCGCGGGTGCGGGTGCCCGGTGGGACGTGGAAGGCCTCGGGGAGTCGTCCGTCATGGCGTGATCCTGCCCGAGCGCGGCCCGCTGTGGGGCCGGTCCGGTCGCACCTGTGGACAGGCGCGGGGTGCGGTTCGGGCGGGCTCGTCGGCCGTCGGCGTCGAGATGCTGCTCGTTGTCGCATCGAGCGCGAGAACCCGACAATCGGCAGCATCTCGCTGAAGGCCTCGAGCGCTTCAAGCGCTCCGAGCGTTGCCGAGACGGTTCAGGCGCCGCCGACAGTGGGGCCTTGGACCGGCACCGGGGCGCACCCGGACGCACGCAGGCCCGGGAACCCTGAGGTTCCCGGGCCTGCGTGCTCGCGACGCGTGTTCCCCGTGCGGAGCGGCCACCGTCGGTGGTGGCCCGGTGCGTCAGCGGTGGGTCACGCCTCGAACGGCTTGGCCGCGAGGATCTCCACCTGGATCTGGTTCCCGTTGGGGGCGGCGTACGAGACCTTGTCGCCGATCGAGGTGCCGTTGATGGCCTCGCCGAGCGGGGACGTCGGGGAGTAGACGCGGATGTCCGTGCCGCCCGCGATCTCGCGCGAGCCGAGCAGGAACGACATCTCCTCGCCGGCCACGAGCGCGGTGACGACCATGCCGGGCTCGACCTTGCCGTCGTCCGGCGGCGTGCCGATCTGCACGTTGCGGAGCTTCGCGGTCAGCTCGCGGATGCGCGCCTCGTTCTTGGCCTGCTCCTCGCGGGCGGCGTGGTAGCCGCCGTTCTCCTTGAGGTCACCCTCGTCGCGGGCGGCAGCGATGCGCTCGGCGATGTCGGTGCGGCCGGCACCGGACAGGTGAGCCAACTCGGCCTGAAGCCTGTCGTGTGCCTCCTGGGTCAGCCAGGTGACGCTGGTCTCGGTCACGGTTCGCTCCTTCCTTTCCTTGCGTTCCTGCGGTCGACGTCGGTGGACGTGACCGCACAGGGTGAGGCAGTGGGTGCGGGTGAGAGCGACTCCGCTGCCTGCCCGGGGTGGTGACGTCGGCCGGTCGCCGACGCCGCGTGGCGGGTTTCGCTGGACCTGATGCTTCTGGGGCAGCGTGAATCCCTCAGGATACCAAATGTCCGCTGCATCACACCGCTCCTCACCCCTGGGGCTGCCCCGGACGAGCCCGGGGGAGCCCCAGCGTGCGTCGCCCCGTCAGGGTAGTGCGCGGCAGCTCTCGACGATGCCGGTCGTGGCGAGCTCGGACGTCGCGACGCTCACGGTGTAGCGCCCCTCGAGCTGGTCGCTCGGGCCGACGACGACGTCGACCGTCCCGACCTGCGCGTAGCTCTCGGCGAGGGCGTCGATCGTGCACTCGGCCTGGGTGCCGGGCTTCATCGAGACCTGGAACGTCACGTCGATCTGCTCGGAGCTGACGACCTTGAACCCGAAGTCGTCGTAGCGCACGGGCGTCGAGGCCTGCCCGAGCCCGATCCAGACCGTGATCGCGACGCCGACGACCGCGGCGGCGACGATGCCCGCGATCGTGAGGCGACGGCGGGCGGGCGTCGGCGCGGGTCCGTAGCGGCCCGCGGGCGGCTGCGGTGCGGGGGTCTGCGGCGGGTTCTCGTGCTCGTCGAGCGCGTCAGGGCCGACCTGCGGGGTTGTTCCCGACGGGGGAGTGCTGTTCGTCATGGTGAATCGAGGTCCAGGGGTTGGGTGGACTACCTGCTCATGAGACATCATTGTCTCTGAACTTCTTCGCCCCGGAGTACCCCCTGGAGGACCTGTGACCGAATCGACGGCGCGCCCGCGTACTGCATCGGCGGCCGGGACGGTCGACGGCGCACCGCTGCGCCTCATGGCCGTCCACGCGCACCCTGACGACGAGTCGAGCAAGGGCGCCGCGACGTCGGCCCGCTACGCCGCGGAGGGCGTCGAGGTGCTCGTCGTGAGCTGCACGGGCGGTGAGCGCGGCGACGTGCTCAACCCGAGCTTCGGTGAGGTTCCCTCGACCCCCGAGGGCATGGCCGAGCTGCGCCGCGCGGAGATGGCGGCGGCGGCCAGGGCGCTCGGTGTGAGCCACCGCTGGCTGGGGTTCGTCGACTCGGGGCTGCCGGAGGGCGACCCGCTGCCTCCGCTGCCGGAGGGCTGCTTCGCGCTCGTCCCGCTCGAGGAGGCGGCGGCGCCGCTCGTCGAGCTGGTGCGTGAGTTCCGCCCGCACGTCATCACGACGTACGACCCGAGCGGCGGCTACCCGCACCCGGACCACATCATGTGCCACAAGGTCGCGTTCGAGGCGTTCCACGCCGCGGGCGACCCGGAGCGCTACCAGGTCGAGGGCGGCGCGCCCGTGTGGGAGCCGCTCAAGCTGTACTACAACCACGACTTCTCGATGAACCGCATCCGCACGATCCACGAGGCCGTCGTGGACGCCGGTCTCGAGTCGCCGTTCAGCGACTGGGTCGAGTCGCGGGCGGCGCGCGAGATCCCCGAGCGCGAGGTCACGACGCGCGTCGAGGTCGCCCCGTACTTCCCGCAGCGCGACGCGGCGCTCATCGCGCACGCGACGCAGATCGACCCGGACGGCTTCTTCTTCGCGATCCCGCGGGACCTCGAGGTCGCGGTGTGGCCGATCGAGGAGTTCGAGCTCGCCGAGTCACGCGTCCCGACCACGCTTCCGGAGGACGACCTGTTCGCCGGTATCCGCACCGAGGAAGGCCACGCATGAGCCCGACGCCGCAGCTCACGGTCGACCTGTCGTCCCACCTCGCGGGAGGGCCCGGTTGGGCCGCCGGCGTGACGGCCGAGACGACACCGTCCCCTGCTCCGACGGGTGGTGAGCTGCGCCCGGGCCTCGAGCCGACCGACGTCTCTCCCGGCCTGCCGGGGTTCCTCACGATCTTCGCGGTCGCGCTCGCGTGCGTCGCACTGTTCCTGTCGATGAACAAGCAGCTCCGCAAGGTCCGTCACGACGAGCGGTCGGCCCACCCCGGCGGCGGCGGAGCGGGGGGCTCGTCGGACGGCGGCGCCTCGGACCGCGGCTCGCGCTCGAACGACGGCCCGAGCGACAGCTCGAGCGACGGCTCGAGCGACGGCTCGAGCGACTCGGGCAGCTCGGGCGGCGACTCCGGCGGCGGCGGCGACTGACGTGACGCGTTCGCCGCGTGGTCCGGTGCGGGTCACGATCGCCCAGATCGAGGTCTCGAACGACCACGCGGCGAACCTGCTCGTGGTGCGCTCGGCCTTCACCGAGGCTCAGCGCCTCCAGGCCGACCTGCTGGTGCTTCCCGAGTACGCCTCGGGCTTCGACCCGCGGGGCGTGGGGATCGAGCACGCCGAGCCGCTCGACGGCCCGTTCGTCACGACCCTCCAGCGCTGGGCCGCGGAGACGGGGGTCGCGGTGATCGCGGGCACGACGCTCCCCGGCACCGGCACCGGCACCGGTGCCACCCGTGCCGTCAACGCGGTCGTCGCGATCGACGCGGGTGGTCACCTGGTCGGGGTGTACCGCAAGGTGCACCTCTACGACGCGTTCGGCCACCGCGAGTCGGACCGGCTCGAGCCGGGTCCGGTCGACGTGCCTCCCACCACGATGTCCGTGGGCGGCCTGACGTTCGGCGTCATGACCTGCTACGACCTGCGGTTCCCCGAGTCGGCACGCCGGCTGGTCGACGCCGGTGCGGACGTCCTCGTGGTGCCCGCTGCCTGGGCCGCCGGCGATCTCAAGGCCGACCACTGGCGCACCCTGGCCCGCGCCCGGGCGATCGAGAACACGTCGGTGGTGCTCGCCGTCGGGCAGGCGGGGAAGGGCGTGACCGGGAGGTCGCTGCTCGTGGGACCGGACGGGCAGGTCGGGCTCGAGCTCGACGAGCGGGCGGGGCTGCGGACCGCCGACGTCGACCCCGACGCCCTGGGTGCGGTGCGCGAGGCGAACCCGTCCCTCGCGAACCGTCGCTACGTCGTCGTGCCTCGGGAGCAGCCAGAACGTTGAGTGCGGAGCAGCCGTCGCAGGTCGAGCCGATCCGCGACAGCTGCTCCGCGCTCAGCGGACGACAGCCAGGCTCAGGCGTTGAGCGCCGCGATCATGATCGCGGCGTAGTGGCACCCGAACCCCACGACGGTCAGCACGTGGAAGATCTCGTGGAAGCCGAACCAGCGCGGGCTCGGATTGGGGCGCTTGAGGCCGTAGACCACCGCCCCCAGCGTGTAGGCGAGGCCGCCGATCGCGACGAGCCACACGATCGCCGGGCCGGACGGCGTGGTCCAGAACTGCGGCATGTACCCGACCGCGACCCACCCGAGCGCGACGTAGATCGGTACGTAGACCCACCGCGGGGCGCCCAGCCAGATGATGCGCGCGGCGAGCCCCAGCAGGGCGCCGACCCACACGACGAGCAGCAGGATCGTCGCGGTCCGCTGCGGCAGGAGCAGCACCGCGAGCGGGGTGTAGGTGCCCGCGATGATGAGGAAGATGTTCGAGTGGTCGGCCCGGCGCAGGATCCCCGCGACCTTCGGCGACCAGGTGCCGCGGTGGTAGACCGCGCTCGTGCCGAACAGCAGGCACGCGCTCAGGCCGAAGACGGCGCACGCGACCTTGCCAGCGACCGGGGGGGCCAGGATCACCAGGACGATGCTCGCGACGAGCGCGACGGGGAACGTGCCGGCGTGGATCCAGCCGCGCAGCCGAGGCTTGATCGCCTCCGCGACCTTCTCGGCGGCGCTCGACACGGCGCCTGCGGCAGAGTCCAGCGAGTTCTCGAAGGTGTCGCCGGAGGTCGGGCGGTCGGAGGGTCGTGCCACGGAGAGACTCCTGCTCGTGTCGGCGGTTCGGGCGTGCGGACGGGATGTCCCTGACCCGGGGGGTGCGCGTGAGTCGACGTGCGTGGCTCAGGAACAACTTACGCCATCGTAAGTTACGTCACCGTAGGTTGTTGCGCGGGACTGTGAAGATCCTGCGTAAAGCCATCTTCAGGACCGGACCTCGGGGTATCTCGACTGTTGCCTCCGGTACCGTTTGGCGAGCGACGACGATCGTCACCGACGACCGTCCTGCGACCTCCGCGTCGCTCGCGCGACGCTCCCGGGCCCCGCCCGGCCCCGTCGCCGCTCATCCATTACACACCGCGAAGGACCCCACGTGCGCATGCCCCACCTGCTCTACGGGCTGTACGAACGACGCCTCGCGGCCTCGCTGCCGCGCGAGGCCATGCCGCGCCACGTCGGCGTCATCCTCGACGGGAACCGTCGCTGGGCCAAGTCCTTCGGCGAGACCGCCGCGACCGGCCACCGTCGCGGCGCCGACAAGATCGCCGAGTTCCTCACCTGGAGCGAGGACCTCGGGATCGAGGTCGTCACGCTCTGGATGCTCTCGACGGACAACCTCTCGCGCTCGCGCGAGGAGCTCAGCGCGCTGCTCGACATCATCGAGGACGCCGTGTGCGACCTCGCCGAGACCGGCCGCTGGCGCCTGCGCGTCATGGGCCGCCTCGACCTCCTGCCCGAGCGCCTCGCCAAGGCGCTGCGTGACGCGGAGGAGCGGACGGCCGGGGTCGACGGGCTGCAGGTCAACGTCGCGATCGGGTACGGCGGTCGGCACGAGATCGCGGACGCCGTGCGGTCCTACCTGAGCGAGCAGGCCGCGAGCGGCGCCTCGCTCCAGGACCTCGCCGAGAACCTCGACGTCGAGCACATCGAGGAACACCTCTACACCAAGGGTCAGCCGGACCCCGAGCTCGTGATCCGTACGTCGGGGGAGCAGCGCCTGGGCGGGTTCCTGCTGTGGCAGAGCGCGCACGCCGAGTTCTACTTCTGCGAGGCGTACTGGCCGAGCTTCCGCCGGGTCGACTACCTGCGCGCCCTGCGGTCGTACTCGCAGCGCGAGCGTCGGCTCGGCAGGTAGGTCTCCCTCCGCGTCGTCGGGGTCGTCCGGAATACACCTCTCGCCCCGTCGGTTGTACCGCTCGAGTTCATACGAACGCATCTACCCGGGTGACGTGTGCCGACGAGGCCAGCGGCGCCGTCGGGCCGGTGCACCCCGCAGGATCGAGAGACACATGACCAGCAGCACCGCCGCACCCCCCACCGTCCACGAGCGCGCCACCACGCGCGAGGCCGCCGAGACCTGGGAGTCGCTCTTCCGCACCCAGGTCGCGCTCATGCGCCGGTTCCAGGCCGACGACGTCTGGGAAGAGCTGACGATGCGCGAGTACGACGTGCTCTTCACGCTCGCCGGCTGCCCCGAGGGCGGCACCCGCCTGCGCGACCTCAACGAGTACGTCCTCATCAGCCAGCCCTCGCTCAGCCGCATGGCCGAGCGCCTCGAGCAGCGCGGCCTCGTGGAACGCGTCCCCGCGCCCGACGACGCACGCGGCACGATCGTCCGCCTCACCCCCGAGGGCGCACGGCTCCAGAAGGAGATCGGGCGCAAGCACGTCCGCACCATCGGCGCCTACGTGGGCGCGGCCCTCGACGCCGACGAGCTCGCGACCCTCAAGGGCCTGCTCGACAAGCTCCGCGACGCCCAGGGTGACATCCCCGCGCGCGACGGGAGCAAGGCGTGAGCGTCGGCCCCCAGGCCGCTGGAGCGGCCGCCACCCCCCGCTCGCTGAGCGTCGTCGCCGTGACCGGCGGGGTCAGCTTCCCCTCGACCACGCGCGCCCTGACCGACCTGCTGCTCGACAAGACCGTGGCCCGGCTGACCGCCGCAGGCGTCCAGGTCGACGCCCGCACGATCGAGGTCCGCGACCACGCGCAGGACGTCGCGACCGCGACCGTGATCGGGATGCGCAGCGAGGAGCTCGAGCTCGCGCTCAAGACCGCCGAGCAGGCCGATCTGCTGATCGTCGCGACCCCCGTGTTCCGCGGCTCCTACTCGGGGATCTTCAAGTCCTTCTTCGACCTCGTCGACTCGCTCTCGATGGTCGACAAGCCCGTGCTGCTCGCCGCGACCGGCGGCACCGCCCGCCACACCCTCGTGATCGACCAGGCGCTGCGCCCCCTGTTCGCGTTCATGGGCGACCTGATCGTGCCCACGGGCGTGTTCGCGTCCAAGGAGGACTGGACGATCGAGCTCTTCCCCATGCCGTGGCTCGACGAGCGCGCCGAGCGGGCCGTGGGCCAGCTCGTGCGGTTCGCCGACCTGCCCGCGCCGGGCTGAGGCAGCGCGCCCGCCCGCGACACGCTCTGCCCCGGCGCCTGCCGGCGACCCGCCGGGCTGAGACGGACATTTACCCCATCCGTCCCCCCGTGGCCCTGCGCCGTTCACCCCCTCGCCACCTCTGACCGCTTGGCTCTGACGTGCCGGCCGGAACTCGACTCCGGACCGGACCAGACCTCGACAGGGAAGAGACCATGACTTCACGTGTACCGATGAAGTGGCTGCGGATCGCCGGGACCGGCGTCCTCGCGGCGGGTATCGCGATCTCCTCGACCACGCCGGCGCTCGCCGCGCCGTCCGCCGACCCCGGGGCGCCGGGACCGAAGAACATCATCCACCTCATCGGTGACGGGATGGGGTTCAACCAGGTCGACCTCGGCAGCCAGTTCGAGCACGGCCGCACGGCCTACCAGACCACCGTGAAGCCCGGCGGCGTCTCGACCCCGGTCCCCGGCCAGGCAGGCACGCAGGTGTACCAGGAGTTCCCGGTCGCCCTCGCGATGTCCACCTACCAGTTCGGCAACACGTACGACCCGGCCCAGAACTGGAGCAGCTTCTCCGCGCCGCTCAAGAGCTCGACCGACTCGGCCGCGGCCGCCACGACGCTCGCGACGGGCGTCAAGACGCTCAACAACGTGATCGGCCAGGACGAGAACCACGAGGACCTCAAGACCGTCGCCGAGCGCGCGCTCGAGCTGGGCAAGGCCACGGGCGTCGTCACCTCGGTGCCGTGGACCCACGCGACGCCCGCGTCCTACCTGGCGCACAACGAGCACCGCAACAACTACCACGACATCGCCGCCGACATGATGGACTCGGGCGCCAACGTGATCTTCGGTGCGGGCAACCCCTGGTACGACGACAACGGCGACAAGCGCGCGACCCCGAAGTACGACTACGTCGGCGAGACCGAGTGGACCAAGCTGGTCGACGGCCAGTCGGCGTTCGACCTGGTCGAGTCGAAGGACGACTTCCTCGCGCTCGCCGAGGGCGACACGCCCACGCACGTCCTGGGCACCGCGCAGGTCGCGGGCACGCTCCAGGCCGACCGCACGGCCCTGAAGCCGGGCGACGTGCCCTTCACCGCCCCCCAGAACGACAACGTCCCCTCGCTCCCGCAGATGACGGACGCCGCGCTCAACGTGCTGTCCAACGCCTCGGACGAGGGCTTCTTCGTCATGATCGAGGGCGGCGCGATCGACTGGGCCTCGCACGACAACAACACCGCGGGCGCGGTCGAGGAGCAGGTCGACTTCAACCGGACCATCGAGACGGTCGTGGACTGGGTCGAGGAGAACTCGAGCTGGGACGAGACCCTCGTCGTCATCACGGCCGACCACGAGTGCGGCTACCTCTCCGGCCCCGCCGCGAACCCGGCCTGGACCCCGGTCCAGGGCGTGCAGGGCGGCGCCCCGCAGGTCAGCTGGAACAGCGGCGGCCACACCAACCACCTCGTGCCCGTGTACGCCAAGGGCCCGGGCTCCGAGCTGCTCGCGGCCGCTGCGACGGGCACCGACCCGGTGCGGGGCGCGTACCTCGACAACGCCGACGTGGGCCGCGTCTCGAACGAGCTGTGGGCCGCGAACGCCGCGGACGGCATCCCGTTGCTCGCGACCGTGCCCGAGGCCGGCGAGGTGGGCGGCAAGCTCACGCTGTCGGTCGCGGACGCCGGTGCGGGCGTCGCGCTCACGGGTGGCGAGAACGTGGGCGACCGACTGCGCTTCGCGGGACGGCTCCCCGAGGTCTCGGTGACCGACTCGCGTGCGGCCGCCACGGTCGGCGCAGGCGGCTGGACCGTCTCGGGCCAGTCGAGCGACCTGACGTCGGGCCCGCGCACGCTGCGCGCCCAGAACCTCGGCTGGACCCCGGGCCTGGTCTCGGCCAAGGACGGCGTGAGCGCAGGCTCGCCCGTCGCGTCGCTCCTGGGCGGCGGCACGGGCCTCGCGGCACCGGCCACGCTCGCGACCGCGACGGCGGGAGGGCGTCTGGGCACCACGACGGTCTCGGCCGACCTGGCGCTCGAGGTCCCCGTCGACACCCGCGCGGGCGACTACGCGGGCGCCCTGACGGTCTCGCTCTTCCCGGTCGACTGACCGTCGACTCATGAACCGTCGGGCCCCGGTGCGCTCTCGTGGCGCACCGGGGCCCGACGGGCGTCTCCCGGCGGCGCACCTGTCCGCCCTCCCGTCCGTCCGCCCGCCCGCCCGACGGCGTCGCGCGCCACGTGCGCGCAGGTCGCCGACCGGAGCGGGTCGTGCACCCTCCCCCGCTCGGAGCCCATCGATGAACGTCCTCTCTCGCGCCGTCCGGCCCGCAGCCGTCCTCGCGCTCGCTCTTGCGTCACTGTCCGGACTGCCCGGCCCGTCCGCGACCGCGGCGTCCGACCCGGGCCCCGCGAAGACCACGTGGGCCGTCGAGCCCGCGACGGCCGACGGGCCCGACGGGCGCGTGTCGTTCCGCCTGACGGTCGACCCCGGCGGGCAGGCGGGCGACCACGTGACCGTGACCAACTTCAGCGACCATCCCGCGACGTTCGACGTGTACGCGAGCGACGGCGTCGTGACCGCGGACGGGCAGTTCGACCTGCTCCCCGCGGGCACGACCCCGGTCGACGGCGGCGCGTGGATCACGCTCGGCGAGGGACAGGCCGCCGGGCCGACCCAGCGCGTCGAGGTCGCCGCCGAGTCGTCGGTGACCGTACCGTTCACGGTCGCTGTCCCCGCCGACGCGACGCCCGGGGACCACCCGGCCGGGGTCGTCGCGGCCCTGGCCCGCCCCGAGGGTGACGGACGGGCCGTCACGTTCGACACGCGCGTGGGGGCGCGCCTGCACCTGCGGGTGGCGGGCGACCTGGTCCCGGTGCTCGCGCTCACGGACGTCCGCGCGACGTACGAGCCGAGCTGGAACCCGTTCGCGCCCGGTGCGGTGCGCGTGGACTACACGGTCGCGAACGAGGGCAACGTGCGCCTCGGTGCGGACACCCAGGTCGCGGGAGCCGGCCTCTTCGGCTGGAACGCTCGCGACGTCGTCGCGCCCGCCCAGCGCGAGGTGCTGCCCGGTCAGGAGACGAGGGGGAGCGTCGTGCTCGACGGCGTCTGGCCGCTGGGAAAGGCCTCGGGCGACCTGACCACGACCCCGCTCGTCGTGGGCGACGACGTGGTCGAGGTCGCGCTGGCCCAGGCGACCGGGAGCTATGCGGCGTGGACGCTGCCGTGGGTCCAGCTCGGGACGCTCCTCGTCCTGGTCGGGGTGGCGCTCGCGGTGCTGCGCGCGCGCCGGCGCCGCGAGGCACGCACGCAGGCCCGGATCGACGCGGCGGTCGCGGCGCGGACGGGCACCGCGGGTGCCGCGGATCCCACGAGCGCGGCGGCGTCGTCCTGACCAGGCTCTCCACCCGGCGCGGGCCGGACCCGCTGGCTACGATCGGGGCGTGCCTCCGACGATGAACGCTCCCACGACCGGGGACCCCTCGCGCACCGGTCCACGGCCGTTGCGCGTCGTGGTCGCGCCCGACTCGTTCAAGGGCTCCGCGACCGCCGCGGAGGTGGCCCGCCACCTCGCGGACGGGGTCCTGGTGGCGGCGCCGGACGCCGAGGTCAGGCTCCTGCCCATGGCCGACGGAGGCGAAGGCACTCTCGACGCGCTCCTGTCCGTGTGGGGGGTCGAGGCGCGCGAGGTCGGGACGGTCGACGCGATCGGGCGCCCTCGCCCGGCACGCTACGGGGTGTCCGCCGACGGCCGCATCGGCGTGGTCGAGCTCGCCGCGGCGAGCGGCCTGCCCGCGGTCAGCGACGTCGTCCTCCAGCCGCTCCACGCGCACACGCGCGGCACGGGAGCGGCGTGCGCGGCGGTCCTGGACGCCGGGGTCGAGGAGGTCGTCCTGTGCCTCGGCGGGTCCGCCTCGACGGACGGCGGCGCGGGCGTCCTCACGGGGCTCGGTGCCCGGCTCCTCGCGCACTCGCCGGCGACGGTCCCCTCGTCGACGGACGGGGAGCTCGCCGGGACGCTCGTGCCCGACGGCGGCGAGGGGCTCGCGCGCGTCGTCGGCCTCGACCTCGGGGGACTGCACCCGCGGGCCCGCGCGGTGCGATGGCGGCTGGCCGTCGACGTGACGAACCCGCTCGTGGGTGAGCGCGGGGCGGCGGCCGTGTTCGGGCCGCAGAAGGGGGCGAGCGACGCGGACGTCGCGTTCCTCGACGCCGCGCTCGAGCGCTGGGCCGACCTGCTCGAGCGCGAGACCGGGGTCCGCACGCACGACCTGTCGGGGGCGGGAGCCGCCGGTGGGGTACCCGCGGCCCTCGTCGCGGTGCTCGGCGCCGAGCTCGAGCACGGCGCGACCCTGGTCGCGCAGGCCGTCGGGCTGCCCGCGGCCGTCGCGGACGCGGACCTGGTGCTCACGGGCGAGGGTTCGTTCGACTCGCAGTCGGTCAACGGCAAGGTCGCCGACCGGATCGGGGCGCTCGCCGCCGCCGCGCCGGGCCACCCGCCCGTCGTGGTGATCGCCGGGCAGGTCCTGCTGCCCGCGCGTCAGGCGCGCGCCGCAGGGATCACGGCCGCGTTCTCGATCGCGCCCGGACCGATCGACCTCGAGGAGCTCGTGGGGCGCACCGCGAGCCGGCTGACCGAGGTCGCGGCGTCGGTCACGAGCCTGTACCTGGGGTCCGTGCGCCGCTGAGCCCGGATCATGCACTCAGCGCTTGGGCCAGTGCCACTGCGGCTGGTCGAGCGGTCCCTCACGGCCCGCGACGGTCGTCTCGCCGAGCTCCTTGACGAGCTCGACGTGCTCGAGCGCCGGGGAGGCGGCACGCGAACGGCCCGCCGCATCCTCCATGGCCCGGACCAGCGCGTGCGAGTGCGTCACGACCACGACCTGCGTGCGTCGCGCGGCTCCGGCGACCAGGGCCCCGAGCGCGGGCAGCAGCTCGGGGTGCAGGCTCGTCTCGGGCTCGTTGAGCACGAGCAGCTCGGGCGGGCGGGGCGTGAGCAGCGCCGCGACCCAGAGCAGGTACCGCAGCGTGCCGTCGGACAGCTCCGCGCTGCCGAGCGGACGCAGCAGACCGTGCTGGCGCAGCTCGAGCGAGAACCGGCCGTCGTCCGTCACACGCACGCGCACGCTCGACCCGGGGAACGCGTCCTCGACCGCGGCGTCCAGGTCGTCGGCCAGGCCCAGCTCGCGGATCGTCTCGAGGGCCGCGGCCAGGTCGGCGCCGTCGTGCGCGAGGACGGGGGTTCGGGTGCCGACGTGCGACGCACGGGCCGGGGCAAGGGCGTCGGTGCGGAACTGGTCGTAGAAGCGCCAGGACCGCAGGCGCTCGCGCACCAGCACGAGCTCGGGGGCGCCCACGGGGTCCACGACCTCCGAGAGCATGCTGTCGAACGACCTCAGCCGGCGCCCCGACACCTGCCACGAGCCGTCGTCGTCGCGCAGCCGGACCGAGGGGCCGTGCCGGTCGGCGACGAGCGTCGCGGGACGCAGCACAGGTCCCGACCAGACGACCTCGGTCTTGATCTCCGGATCCAGGCCGAACGACGCGCCGCCGTCCTGCGGCAGCCCCAGGTCGATCGCGTAGCCGAGGGCGCCGGACGCACCCGCTGACGCGGCGCCGTCGGGCAGGGGGTCCGGGCCGCTCGCGAAGCCCAGCCGCAGCGCGACCGGGCCACCGCGCACCGTGCCCTGGACGGGGTGCACGCCCTCGCGCACCGAGCGCCCGATGACCTCCGGACCGGCCCACAGCGTCGAGGGCAGGCCGCCCTCGCGGGCCAGGGCCCCGACCGCGCCGCCCAGCGCGCACTCGGCGAGCAGGCGCAGCGAGCGGTACAGGCTCGACTTGCCCACGCCGTTGGCGCCCGTCACGACCGTGAGACGGCCGAGCGGCAGGACGAGGTGCCGCAGCGAGCGGTAGCCCTCGATGGCGAGCGTCTCGATCATCCCGCCAGGCTAGGCGAGGCCACCCACGGCGTGCGCCGAGTGCGGAGTAGTTGTCGTTCCAGGACGTCCCGGACGACAACTGCTCCGCACTCAGCGGCAGGGGACCGTCAGTCCGTGATCGCGAGCCCGTCGATCTCGACCAGCATCTCCTCGCGGGGCAGGCCCGTGAAGACCGTCGTGCGGGCCGGCAGCACGCCACCCGGGCAGTTGGCCTCGACGAACGCGCCGTACGCGTCGTTCATGATCGGGAAGTCCTCGCGCTTGGTGAGGTAGACGCGCAGCATCACGACGTCGTCGAACGTGGCGCCCGCCCCCTCGACGATGGCCTTGACGTTCTCCAGGGTGCGCGTGGTCTGCGCCGCGACGTCCCCGGGGTATAGGTACTCGCTCGTCGCGGGGTCGACCGGGCCCTGACCCGAGACCTGGACGAACGGGCCCTTGCGCACACCCTGGTGGAAGGTGTGGGCCGGCGCCGGTGCGTGCGGGGTGCTGATCGGGGTCTTGGGGGTGCTCATCGTGTCTCTTTCTCTCGGGAGGGTGCAGGTGGTCCGGGGACCGGTGTCAGAACTCGGTGCCGACGACGTCGACGACCTGGTCGTCGTCGCCCACGACGGCCGCCACGCGCCACTTGTCGAACAGCGTGCACGGGTGCGAGATCCCGAACCCGACGACGTCGCCGGGCCGGATCTGCGTCGTGACGGGGGAGCTGCCCGCGGGCGTGGGGTCGATGGCGAGGTACAGGTGCTGGTCGTTGAGCCCGGTGACGCGGGCCCCCGCGAGGTCGTGCGCGGGGCGCAGGTCCCCGATCTCGTCGAGCGTGCGCAGCCACAGGGCCGTGGGCAGGTCGATGTCGTAGGACACGTCGCGCCGCCCGACGCCGCACAGCACGAGGCCGGGCTCGGGGACCGAGAGCACCTGCCCCCACACGACGGCGGCCGCGTGCATGGGCTCGCCGCCCGGGATGCGGTCCCAGGGGTCCATGCGTGCGCAGAAGCCGTGGTCGTGCGTGACGTACGCGCCCGAGCGCACGACGACCCGCACGTCGCGCGTGGCCGAGGAGCCGTCCGGTCCGTCGGTCCCGGCGCTGCCCGGGATCGTGAGCGGGCCGGGGAGCTCGGCCAGCACGACGTCGAGGAACGAGCTGCCGCCCGCGGTCACGACCACGGGCTCGCCGTCGGGCACGAGGCCCTCGCGGACGAACGCGGCCGCGACGTCGCGCAGGCCCCGGCAGTAGGCCGTGACCTTGGCGAGGTCCTCGGGCGTGGTGCCGCCAGCGGCCGACCCCTCGTACCCGGCGACGCCCGGCACGCGCAGGCCCGCGGCGCGCACCGCGCGGGCCAGGCCCAGCGCGTCGGCCGTGCTGCGCACGCCCGTGCGACCGCCCGGGACGCCGACCTCGACGAGCACGCCGAGCCCGGCGACGACCTCGGCGGGCGCCCCCGCGAAGCCGCGCGTGAGGAGCCCGACGCCCTCGATCGAGTCGACGTACACCCACGCCTCGAACGGCGTGCCGCCCGGTGCGACGGAGGCCTCGAGCTCGCGGCGCAGCCACGCGATGTCGCGCGGGTCCATGAGCTCGTTCGCGAGGAACACCCGCTCGACCCCCCACGTGCGCACGACGCGGAGCTGGGCGGGGTTCGCGACGGTCGCGCCCCACGCCCCGGCGCGCGCCTGGCGCGCGTAGAGCGAGCGGGACATCGCGGTCTTGACGTGCGGCGCGTGCTCGACGCCGTGCTCGGCGCACAGGCGCGCCATGAGCGCGACGTTGTGGTCGAGCGCCGCGTCGTCGAGCGTCAGCAGCGGCCAGGAGAAGGCGTCGTCGGTGATGCGGGGGGAGTCCGCGAGGACGTCGGCGACGGTCCGTTCGGCGTCGAGCCGCAGGCCCTTGGTCGCGGGTCCGACGACGAGGCTCGGGTCCCCCGGCACGCTCGCGCGGCCGGACGGTTGGGTGGGGTGGGTCATGCGTTCCTCCCGGTGGGTTCGTAGCCGCAGCGCACGGAGCCCATCCCGGCGGAGACCGCGCGGGCGGCCTGCACGACGAGGGGGCCCAGCTCGCGCACCCGTGCGGGCGGCATGTGCGAGGCGAGGGCGGAGACGGAGAGCGCGCCGATCGCGGTCTCCGTGTGGTCGACGACGGCGGCCGCGACGCAGCGCACCTCGGCCTCGTTCTCGCGGTCGTCGATCGCGTAGCCGCGCTGGGCGACCGTGCGGATCTCGGCCCGCAGGTGGTCGGGGTCGGTGACGGTACGGGACGTGACGGCGGGCATGGGGTGCTCGAGGACGGCGTCGAGGAGGTCGGCGTCGCTCGCCGCGAGGATCGCCTTGCCGACGCCCGTGCAGTACAGCGGCATGCGACGCCCGATGCGCGAGGCCATCCGCACGACCGCGGTGTTCTCCTTCTTGTCGATGTAGACGACGTCGAGGCCGTCGTGCACGACGAGGTGGCACGTGGCCCCCGAGGCGCGCATGAGCGCCGCGAGGTGCGGTTCGGCGACCGTGCGCAGGTCGAGCCCTTCGAGGTATGCCTGGCCGAGCCGGAGCGTCCCGGCGCCGAGCACGAAGCGCCCGGTCGGGGTGCGCCGGACGAGATGGACCTCGACGAGCGGGGCGAGCAGGCGCGAGACCGTGCTCTTGTGCGTCCCGAGGACGTCCGCGAGCTCGACGAGGCTCAGGCCGCGCGCCGCGTCGTGACGCAGCGCGTCGAGGATCCCGAGCGCTCGCCGCAGCGACTGGGACGAGTTCCTGCTCGCGGTGTCGGCGGTCGCGGCGGCGGTGGTCGCGGTGGCCCGCGGGCCGGCCGTCACGCGCGGTCCGCCGTGACGGCCGGTCGCAGCGCGCGCCCGGGGGTGGCCCCGGTGGGCAGGCCGCCCGCGAGCACCGGGACGCCGGCGACGAGCACGTCGTCGATCCCGGTCGCGGGACGGCGCGGGTCCTCGTAGGTCGCGACGTCCTGCACGGTCTCGGGGTCGAGCAGCACGACGTCGGCGCGCGCGCCGGGCACCAGGCGGCCCCGGTCGGTGAACCCGAAGCGCTCGGCGGCGGCCGTCGACAGGTGCCGCTCGGCGTCGTGCCACGTCCAGTCGCCCAGCGTGCGCACGTGCTCGGCGAGGAAGCGCGCGAACGCGCCCCAGCCGCGCGGGTGGGGCCGTCCGCCCTGGTAGATGGCGTCGGACCCGCCCATCTGGGCGGGGTGGCGCAGCAGGGTGCGGACGGACTCGGGGGAGTTGGTCGGCGGCTGGGCGAACACGCAGCCCGCGCGCAGGTGCGTCGAGACGAGGATGCGCAGCGTCGTCTCGACGGGGTCGAGGCCGAGCCGGTCGGCGACGTCGAGCAGGGCCATGCCCTCGCTCCACCGCAGCTCGCCGGGGACGGCGGCCATGGTCACGCGCTCCCAGAGGTCGGCGAGCCCGGGGAAGTGCTCGGCCTGGAGGCGAGCGACGACGTCGGGGTCCTGGAGCATCGCGACCGTGGCGTCCGGGTCCGCGATGGGCAGCCACGTGGGCAGCGAGACCATCGACAGGATCGAGGCGCCGCGAAGGTACGGGTAGGAGTCGAACGTGACGTCGAGACCGGCCGCGTGCGCGTCCTCGACGTAGCCCACGAGCTCGGCCGCGGGGCCGTGGTAGTGCGAGACGTGGGTCGCGACGCCCGACGCCCGGGCGACCCTGACGAGCTCGGCCATCGCGGTCCCGGCCTTGTCCTCGTAGCCGCGCATGTGGCTCACGTGCGGCAGGTCGCGCTCGGCGAGGACGCGGGCCAGGGCGACGAGCTCGTCGTCGGTCGCGTTCGAGGCCGGGGCGTACTCGAGGCCCGTGGACATGCCGCACGCACCGTCGTCGAGCGCCTCGCGCAGGAGCGCGACCATGCGATCGGTCTCCTCGGGCGTCGCGGGGCGGGCCGCGCCACCCAGCACGCCGTAGCGCAGCGTGCCGTGCGGCACGAGGTAGGCGACGTTGAGCGGCGTGGTGCCGTCGTAGGTCGCGAGCAGGTCCGCGACCGAGCCGCCCCGGAACGTGGGGTGCTCGCCGTTGATCGCGCTGAAGTAGCCCGTGGCCCAGGTGTGTGCGTCGGGGGTGCCGTCCGCGACGGGCAGGGGCGCGGAGGGGGCGTAGGAGACGCCGTCCTGCCCGACGACGATGCTCGTGACGCCCTGGCGCAACATCGCGAGCTGCACGTCAGGGTCCAGGACCGCGGCCTCGCCGTGCACGTGGGAGTCGACGAAGCCGGGGAACGCGATGCGCCCCGCGGCCTCGATCACGAGCGCCCCCGCGGGGACGGGCACGGTGCTCGCGAGGACGACGTCGTCGATCGTGTCGCCCGCGACCAGCAGGTCGACGGGCTCCGACAACCCCTCCGGGGTCGTGAGCCGTGCGCCGCGGACGACGAGCGTCACCGGCTGCTCCGTGGTGCTCATGCCTGTCCCTCCGAGTGCTCGTCGCGTCCCTCGACCCAGCCGCCCACGCCCGCCCAGCCGCCCGCCGCCATCTCCTGGTCGAGGTGGCGCAGGAAGCCGTGCACGCCCGGACGCTGCTGCCAGGGCCTCGGCCCGTCGAGCGGGCGGTACTCGACCCCTGCCGCGTCGAGGCGCGGCAGGTGGTCGTGCTCGAGCCGCGCGAGGAACTCGGCCGAGGACGACCCGCCCGGGGTGCGCTCCGCCGTCGGGCTCCAGACGACCTCCGCGAACGCCGCGAGGCGCGGGAACGCCGCGTAGTCGACGCGGCGCGGGGAGTCGAGGTGCTCGGACCAGACCTCGGCCTGCGCGCCCAGCAGGCGGCCGGGCGCGGAGTCGAGGCCCGGATACTGCGCGAGGACCTCGGGCGGGAACGGGTCGAACGCGTAGACGTCCTCGACCGTGCGCAGGAAGCCGACGGGCACGGGCTCGTCCTCGCCGTCGCCCGCACGGTGGTCCAGGTAGACGACCTGCTCGGGGGCCATGACGACGTCGTTGCCCGCCTCGAGCGCGTCTGCGCCGACCGTGAAGCCGCGCCACGCGGTCACGACGACGTCGCGCGGGAGCTGCGCGCCGAAGCCCTCGTCCCACACGACCGCACGACGGCCCCGGGCCGTGACGTGCTCGCTCAGGCGGGCCAGGAACCAACCCGCGAGGTCGGCGACGTCCGCGAGGCCGCGCTCCTCGGCGAGGGTCACGATCGCGGGGTTCTCGCGCCACAGCGTCGTGGGGACCTCGTCGCCGCCGATCGCGACCCAGGGGGAGTCGAAGACGTCGAGGACCTCGTCCAGCACGTGCTTGAAGAACTCGAGCGCCTCGTCCGACGGGTCGAGGACCTCGGTGCTCACGCCCCACGTGGTGCGCACCGCGTGCGGCGCCTTGCGGGTCCCGAGGAACGGGTAGGCCGCGACGGCCGCCTCGACGTGCCCGGGCGCGTCGATCTCCGGCACGACGACGACGCCCCGCTCGCGCGCGTAGGCGACGATCTCGCGCAGGTCGTCCTGGGAGTAGAAGCCGCCGTGCGGGCGACCGTCGAAGACGCCCGTACGCCACGTCCCGACGTTCGACTCGGTGCGCCAGCCGCCCACCTCGGTGAGGAGCGGGTAGCGGTGGACCTGCATGCGCCAGCCCTGGTCGTCCGTGAGGTGGAGCTGGAGGACGTTGAGCTTGTGCGCCGCCGCGAGGTCGACGAACCGCAGCACCTCGCGCTTGGGCAGGAAGTGCCGGGCGACGTCGAGCAGCACGCCTCGCCAGCCGAAGCGCGGGTGGTCCTCGATCGTGAGGGCGGGCAGCCGGACGGCGTCCGCGGGGACACCGGGGACCGGCGCGGCGACCGGCGCCGTGCGGTACGCCTGCGGTCCCGCGAGCTGGCGCAGCGTCTGGACGCCCGCGTGGGCGCCGGCCGCGTCGGCGGCCGTGAGCAGCACGGCCTGCGGGGTGATCTCGAGGCGGTAGCCGCCCGCGGGCCGCGACGCGTCGAGGGCGAGGGTCACGCCCGTGGGAGCGATGCCGTCGGGCTGGTCCTCGGCCGTGACGGGACCGAACGGCAGCTCGAGGCCGAACGCGTCCTCGGTGACCCGGCGCCACCAGCGCGCGGCGGCGGCCAGGGCGGGGTCCGTGCGGACCGGCGTGCCGTCGGTCAGCGGGAACGAGCCGGCGGCAGGCTGCAGGCTCACGGGTGCGGGCAGGAGCCCGGGTGTGGGGGTGGGGGCGCTCACGCGTCGAGCCTAACCACGGCTCGGCGCTCGAGGTGTGCCGCGCACAGGGGTTGTTGTGCACTGCACGACACTTCTCGGGGGCGATCCAGGTGTCGGTGGCGCGGCCTAGGCTCGCGGGCATGTCCGCGCAGAAGCTCCGCCTCCTCGACTCGTTCTTCACGCTCGCGCACGAGCCCCACTCGTCGTTCCCCGACGACGACGAGTGGGTCGCGCTCGTCCGCGCACCCGAGGGGCTGACCGTCCTGCGCGAGGCCTCGCCCTTCGGCGGCGGCGGCGACCGGTGGGCGGGGTTCTACGGCGACCCCCACGGACTCGGCAAGCCCGGCATGCTCGCGGCGATCGTGGGCCCGCTCGCCCAGGCGGGGATCGCGGTCTTCGTCGCGTCGACGTTCCACGCGGACCTGGTGCTGGTCCCCGAGGACTCGGTCGAGTCCGCCGCGGACGTGCTCACCGACGCGGGGCACACCGTCACGCGGGGACGCTGACGGGCCGCCGGTGCTGACGGGCCGCCGGTGCTGACGGGCCGCCGACGGGGCGGGCGGGAGCCTGACGAGCGCCGACGGGCCGCTCAAGGTTGCGCAAGCGAACGCAAACCGCTTGCGCTCTGCGTATAGTCAGCAGCATGTCCAGACGACTTGCCGAGGTGGCCAAGAAGGTCGGTGTCAGCGAGGCCACGGTCAGCCGCGTGCTCAACGGCAAGCCCGGGGTCTCCCAGGCGACGCGCGACTCCGTCCTCACGGCCCTCGACGTGCTCGGGTACGAGCGCCCCACCAAGCTGCGCGGTGAGCGCGGACGGCTCGTCGGCCTCGTGCTCCCCGAGCTCGCCAACCCCATCTTCCCGGCGTTCGCCGAGGTCATCGGCGGGGCGCTCGCGCAGCAGGGGTTCACGCCCGTGCTCTGCACACGCACCGCGGGCGGCATCACCGAGTCCGAGTACATCGACCTGCTCCTCGGCCAGCAGGTCTCGGGCGTGCTCTTCGCGGGCGGGTTCTACGCCCAGCGCGAGGCGGACCACGAGCCGTACCGGCGCCTCGCCGAGCGCAACCTGCCCGTCGTCCTCATGAACGCCTCGATCGAGTCGCTCGACTTCCCGCGGGTCTCGTGCGACGACGTCGTCGCCATGAACCAGGCGCTCGGGCACCTGCTGTCGCTGGGGCACCGCCGGATAGGGCTGCTGCTCGGTCCCACGGACCACATCCCGTCCGAGCGCAAGCTCGCCGCGGCCCACGCGCTCGCGGCCCGCCACGGCGTGACCATCGACCCCGCGCTCGTCCAGCACAGCCAGTACTCGCTCGAGAGCGGCCAGGCCGCCTCGGTGCGGCTCCTCGACGCCGGAGCCACGGCGATCGTGTGCGCGAGCGACCCGCTCGCGCTCGGCGCGATCCGGGCTGTGCGCCGGGCCGGCAAGCAGGTGCCGACCGACGTCTCGGTCGTGGGCTACGACGACTCGGCGCTCATGAACTCGACCGATCCCGCGCTCACGACCGTCCGCCAGCCCATCGAGCCCATGGGGCGTGCGGCCGTCGACCTGCTCGCGAGCATGATCGCGGGGGCCGACGTGTCGCGCGACGAGCTGCTGTTCGAGCCCGAGCTCGTGGTGCGCGGCTCGACCGCGCCGTTGCGGAGCGCCACGACCGACTAGCCACGCGCCGCCGACGAGGGCGCCGTCCCGGGGGATCCCGGGGCGGCGCCCTCCGTGCTGCCCGCGTCTGCCACCGTCCGCCCCGGCCCCTGCCAGCCGTCGAGTGCGGAGTAGTTGCACCGCCCGCGCCTTCACGGGAGCAACTACTCCGCACACAGCGAGGGGTTCCCCGGCGAAGGTCGCGTTTTCATAACGCTCCTGTCGAGTTCTTGCGTGATTGCTGTCGAGTGATTACGTTGATCCCCAGACGCCGGATCCCGCGGATCGGGAGTCCAGCGGCACACCCACCCGGGTCGCCGCGCTCGACGAGGAGCACCCGTTCACGGCTGAACGGGACGGACGGAAGACGAGGACACGGTGCGCGAGGACGACTCGACCCGAGGGACCGACCCCACCTGGTGGCGGGACGCGGTCATCTACCAGGTGTACGTGCGCAGCTTCGCGGACGGCGACGGCGACGGCACGGGCGACCTGGCCGGCGTGCGGCAGCACCTGCCGTACCTGCGAGACCTGGGTGTCGACGCCATCTGGTTCACCCCCTGGTACCTGTCCCCGCTCGCCGACGGCGGCTACGACGTCGCGGACTACCGCGAGATCGACCCCCAGTTCGGCACGCTCACCGAGGCCGAGCAGCTCATCGCCGCGGCGCGCGAGCTGGGCATCCGCACCATCGTCGACGTCGTGCCCAACCACGTCTCGGCCGCGCACCGCTGGTTCCAGGCCGCGCTCGCCGCCGGCCCCGGCTCGCCTGAGCGCGAGCGCTTCTGGTTCCACCCCGGCAAGGGCCCGGGTGGCGACGAGATGCCCACGCACTGGGTCTCCGACTTCCAGGGCACCACCTGGACCCGCACCACGAACCCCGACGGCACGCCCGGCGAGTGGTACCTGCACCTGTTCACGCCCGAGCAGCCCGACCTCAACTGGAACCATCCCGACGTCCGGCGTGAGCACGAGGACATCCTGCGGTTCTGGTTCGACCGCGGCGCCGCGGGCATCCGGATCGACTCCGCGGCCCTGCTCGTCAAGGACGCCACGCTGCCCGAGGTCCCGGCCCACCCCGGCCCCGGCGAGCACCCGCACGTCGACCGCGATGAGATCCACGACGTCTACCGCGGCTGGCGCGCCGTCGCCGAGTCCTACGACGAACCGCGCGTCCTCGTCGGGGAGGTCTGGCTCGCCGACCGCGCCCGGTTCGCGCAGTACCTGCGCCCCGACGAGATGCACACCGCGTTCAACTTCGACTTCATGGCGCGCCCCTGGGACGCCAAGGCCCTGCGCGAGTCCGTCCAGACCACGCTCGACGCGCACGCCCCCGTGGGCGCCCCCGCCACGTGGGTCCTGTCCAACCACGACGTGACCCGCCCCGTGACGCGCTACGGCCGCGAGGACAGCGCGTTCGCGTTCGGGGCCAAGCGCTTCGGGACGCCGACCGACCTTGCCGCGGGCCGCCGTCGGGCACGGGCGGCCGCCCTGCTGTCCGCCGCGCTCCCCGGCTCGCTGTACGTCTACCAGGGCGACGAGCTCGGCCTGCCCGAGGTCGAGGACCTCCCGCTCGACGTCATCAACGACCCCATGCACTTCCGGTCCGGGGGAGTGGACCCCGGCCGCGACGGCTGCCGCGTCCCCCTGCCGTGGACGCGCGGCGGCACCAGCCACGGGTTCGGGCCCGACGGCGGAGCCCACCCCTGGCTGCCCCAGCCCGCGGGGTGGGGCGACCTGTCGGTCGAGGCGCAGGTCGGCGACGACGCCTCGATGCTCAGCCTCTACCGCCAGGTCCTCGCGCTGCGCCGCACCGAGCCCGCGTTCCGCGGCGACTTCGCGTGGGCCGACGACGTCCTCGTGGGCAACAGCACGGCCGACGCGACCGGCGACCTCCTCGCGTTCACGCGCGGCGACGTGCTGTGCGTCGTCAACCTCGGACCCGCCGTCCCGCTGCCCGCCGGGTACGACGTGCTCCTGACGAGCGCCGACCTCACGCAGAGCGCCGCAGGCGCCCTGCTCCCCACCGACACGGCCGCATGGCTCCGGCGCACCCCGCCCGGCCACGCGACCGGCACCACCCCCGCCTGACACCCGCCCGACCCGCACACCCGCCCGACAAGGAGCAGAGACAATGAAGTCCACACGCCGCGCGATCGCCCTCACCCTCGTGGGGGCCCTCACCGCCACCGCCCTCGCCGCCTGCTCGAGCTCCGGCTCGGGCGACGACGAGTCCGCCGACGGGAAGACCACCCTCAAGGTCGTCTCCCTCCTGCCCGGCTCCGAGCCCGAAGCCATCGACGCCTTCAACGAGCAGGTCGAGCAGTTCGAGGACGCCAACCCCGACATCGACGTCGTGCCCGAGGAGTACGAGTGGAAGGCGACCACGTTCGCCGCCCAGCTCGCCGGCGGCACCCTGCCCGACGTGTTCGAGATCCCGTTCACCGACGCCAAGACCCTCGTCGAGAACAAGCAGATCGCGGACCTCGACACCCAGTTCCGCACCCTGCCCTACGCCGACAAGTTCAACCCCGCCATCATCGACGCCGGCACCGGACCCGACGGCCACGTCTACGCCATCCCTGCCAAGAACGTCTACGGCGTCGGCCTCCACTACAACCGCGCCCTGTTCGAGTCCGCAGGCCTCGACCCCGACTCGCCGCCCACCTCCTGGGACCAGGTCCGCGAGTACGCCAAGAAGATCGCCGACGCCAACCCCGGCGTCGCGGGCTACGCCCAGATGACGCAGAACAACACCGGCGGCTGGCAGCTCACCGTCAACACCTACTCGCGCGGCGGCCGCGTCCAGGACGTCGCCGACGACGGCACGGCCACCGAGTCGCTCGACAACGACGGCACCAAGGAAGCCCTCGAGTTCCTCAAGACGCTGCGCTGGGAGGACAACTCCATGGGCAGCAACTTCCTCCTCGACTGGGGCACCATGAACGAGGCCTTCGCCGCCGGACAGGTCGGCATGTACACGTCGGGCTCCGACGTCTACACCTCGATGGTCCAGTCCAACGGGCTCGACCCCGCGACCTACGGGCTCACCGCGCTGCCCCTCGACGGCGGCGACGCCGGCGTCCTCACGGGCGGCACCCTCGCCGCGATGCCCGCCAAGGCCACCGACGAGAAGAAGGCCGCCGCCGTCAAGTGGATCGACTTCTTCTACCTCAACAAGCTCGTCGACCAGGACGCCGCCGTCAAGGACGCCCAGACGCTCGTCGCGAGCGACCAGCCCGTCGGCACGCCAGTGCTCCCCATGTTCAGCAAGGAGCAGTACCTCGAGAACCAGGAATGGATCAAGGACTACATCAACGTCCCGCTGAACCAGATGACCGGGTACACCGACACCATGTTCGACCTGCCCCTCGTCGGTGAGCCGTCGCAGAAGACGCAGGAGATCTATGCGCTCATGGACCCCGTCGTGCAGGCCGTGCTGACGGACCAGAACGCCGACATCGACAGGCTGCTGGCGGACGCGAACAAGCAGGCCCAGGCGCTGCTCGACCAGGGGTGATTCCCTCCGTGGGGGGGGGGGGGGGGGGGGGGGGGGGGGGGGGGGGG
>NZ_JACSQE010000008.1:201157-222002 GCF_014836745.1 Oerskovia gallyi | reverse complement strand
CCCCCCCCCCCCCCCCCCCCCCCCCCCCCCCCCCCCCCCCCCCCCCCCCCCCCCCCCCCCCCCCCCCCCCCCCCCCGGGCCCTCACCGCTGCTCTCGCCTGGGCTCACCCGGTGCTCGTGAGAGCGGGCGGCGGCCCCGCCCGGTCTCACGAGCTCCCGGTCGGTCGCGGCCCCCCTCTGGCGACCGACCGGGAACCCTCCTCTTCTCCTCGACTTCTCCTCGACCCCGAAGGACCTTCCGTGACCGCCACCAGTGCACCGGCGCGCAGACGCCACGAAGCGCCGGCCGACAAGCCCGCCCGACGACGGTCGCCCGCGACCTGGGTGCGCGGCGGCGGGCTCAGCAACCTGGTCTTCATGCTGCCCGTGATCGTGATCTTCGGGGTCTTCTCCTGGTTCCCGATCGTGCGCGCGCTCCTCATGAGCGTGCAGGAGACGAACCTCGTCGACACCCAGTTCGTGGGGCTCGACAACTTCCGGTACGTGCTCGCCGACCCGCTGCTGTGGACCGCGGTCAAGAACACGGCGTACTTCGCGTTCCTCGCGCTGCTCTTCGGGTACCCGATCCCGCTCGTGGCTGCCGTGCTCATGAGCGAGGTGCGGCGGTACAAGGGCCTGTACTCGGCCCTCGCGTACCTGCCGGTCGTCGTGCCGCCCGTCGTGGCCGTGCTGCTGTGGAAGTTCTTCTACGACGCCGGCCCCCACGGCGTGTTCAACACGATCCTCGGCTGGGTGGGACTCGGCCCCTACCCCTGGCTGCAGGACGCGACCACGGCCATGCCGTCGCTCGTCCTCGCGGCCACGTGGGCCGGGGCCGGCGGCACGATCATCATCTACCTCGCGGCCCTGACGAGCGTCCCGCCCGAGCTCTACGACGCCGCCGAGGTCGACGGCGCGGGCGTGTGGCGCAAGGTGTGGCACGTGACCATGCCCCAGCTCCGCGGGGTCCTGTTCATCACGCTGATCCTGCAGATCATCGGGACTGCGCAGGTGTTCCTCGAGCCGTACCTGTTCACGGGCGGCGGCCCGGCGAACTCGACCATCACGATCCTGCTGCTCATCTACAACTACGCGTTCGCGAACAGCCTGGGCGGCAACTACGGCGCGGCGACCGCGCTCTCGCTCATGCTCGCGCTCGCCCTCGCGGCCTTCTCCGCCCTGTACTTCCGCCTGACCCGGTCCTGGAGCACCTCATGACGACCTCGCGCACCGACCGTCCCGCAGCCGTCCCGCCCGGAGCGTCCGGCAGCACGCCCGACGGCGCCGCCCGGCCCGGTGAGTACCCCTCGCCCGTGGAGATCTCGGCCCAGGGCGGCGGCTCCATGGCAGGGCTCGCCGAGAGGGCCTACCTGACCCGCCGCGAGGGCGACGCGGCGCGCGAGCGCAAGCGGCGCCGTCGGGCCATGGACGGCGTGGCCGACCGCAGCGCCGTGTCCGTCGCGGACTGGCGCCGCCCCTCGGTGCGGTTCGGGATGGGCGGGACGCACGTCCTGCTGCTCGTCCTGCTCGTGGTCGCGGGGCTCGGGCCCATGCTGCTGCTCGCGAAGTTCGCGGTCACGCCCACGCAGGACATCCTGCGCACGCCCATGGCGGTCTTCCCGAACGGCATCGCGTGGGACAACCTCGACAAGGCGTGGAACGAGGTGCAGATCAGCAAGTACTTCTTCAACACGATCTGGCTCGCGCTGGGGTCGTGGGCCGTGCAGATGGTCGTCGCGACGACGGCCGGGTACGCGTTGTCCGTGCTGCGCCCGCGCTACGGCAAGGTGGTCCAGGCCGCGGTGCTGTCGACCATGTTCATCCCGGCCGTGGTGCTGCTCGTCCCGCTCTACCTGACGATCCTGGACCCGCCGCTGCTGGGCACCTCGCTCATCAACAGCTTCTGGGCCGTGTGGCTGCCCGCGGGCGCGAGCGCGTTCAACGTGCTGCTCGTGCAGCGGTTCTTCGACAACCTGCCGCGCGAGGTCTTCGAGGCCGCGCGGGTCGACGGGGCAGGGCCCTACCGGCTGTTCTGGTCGATCGTGCTGCCCATGTCCAAGCCCATCCTGGGCGTGGTGTCGGTGTTCGCGATCATCGCGAGCTGGAAGGACTTCCTGTGGCCGCTCCTGGTCCTCAAGGACCCCCTGATCCAGCCGCTGTCGGTGCGCCTGCCCGCGATCGCGGCCACGACCGACAAGGGGGTGTTCCTCGCGGCGCTCGCGATCTCGACGATCATCCCGGTGCTGCTGTTCCTCGTGTTCCAGCGCACGTTCCTGCAGGGCGCGGGCCTCGGGGGAGCGGTCAAGGGGTAGGCGCGGGGCAGCGGTCCCACGCCCCGGGCGAGGTCGAGAGACGTTCTGACGAACTGTCCCGTCAATGTCACGTCGGCGTCGCACTCCTCGGGCGGAGAACCCCCAGGTACGCCTGAGAGGATGCGGACATGCCCTCGTACTCGCCCCAGACGACGGCCGCCGGACCCGGTGCACGGACCAGCACCGCTCCTGCCGCTGCCGCAGAAGTCCGCCCCTACGACGCCCTCCTCCTCTACTCGTTCGGAGGACCCAACAAGCCCGAGGACGTCGTGCCGTTCCTGCGCAACGTCACGGTCGGCAAGGGGATCCCCGACGAACGTCTCGAGGAGGTCGGCGAGCACTACTACGGGTTCGGCGGCAAGAGCCCCATCAACGAGCAGAACCTCGCCCTCAAGGCCGCGCTCGAGGAAGAGCTCGCGGACCGCGGGATCGACCTGCCCGTCGTGTGGGGCAACCGGAACTGGGAGCCCTACACGCGCGACGCCGTCGAGCAGCTCGCCGAGGTCGGCGCGAAGCGCGCCGTTGCCCTCGTGACCTCGGCCTTCTCGTCCTACTCGGGCTGCCGCCAGTACCGCGAGGACCTCGCGCTCACGCTCGACGCCCGCGGCGAGCTCGGCCCCGACGGCTCGACCGGCATCCAGTTCGACAAGGTGCGCTCGTACTTCAACCACCCCGGCTTCGCGCAGGCGAACGTCGACGCCGTGCTCGAGGCGTACGAGGCGCTCGCGGCCAAGGGCGGCGACGTGCGCGAGGCCCGGCTCGTGTTCGTCACGCACTCGATCCCGCTGACCATGGAGGCCGCGTCGCGCATCTCGCACGCGACCTACTCGCGCCAGCACCTCGACCTGGCCCGCGTCGTCGCCGAGGAGGTCTCGGCCCGCCTCGGTCACGAGGTCGAGTGGAACCTCACGTTCTGCTCGCGCTCTGGCCCGCCCGCTCAGCCGTGGCTCGAGCCGGACGTCAACGACCACCTGGAGTCGCTGGCCGCCGACGACGTCACGAACGTCGTGCTCTCGCCGATCGGCTTCGTGTCGGACCACATGGAGGTCGCGTACGACCTCGACACCGAGGCCATGGAGACCGCGACGCGCCTCGGGATCACCGCGGTGCGCGCCGGGACCGTCGGCACCCGGGCGCCCTTCGTCAAGGGCCTCGTGGACCTGGTCCTCGAGCGGGCGGCCATCGCGCGCGACGAGAAGTTCACGGAGGCCGTGGTCGGCGAGCTCGGGCCGTTCCGCTCGGTCTGCGCACCGGACTGCTGCCTGCGCCGCGACGGCGAGCCCAGCGGCATCCCCGCGCTGTGCAGCACCGACCTGCACCGCTGACCCGACGACCCGCACGACTCCCGGGACGGCGACGTACCGGGAGCACGCACTCCAGAGAGGCACGACGATGAACGACGCGCACCGCGTCCCCGTGGACCACGAGCAGATCAACGACTCGATCCGCTACACGATGTGGTCGGTCTTCGCGCTGGCCGAGTCCCTGCCGGCCGACGCCGCCGAGCGCACCGAGATGGTCGAGGCTGCTCTCGCCGCGGTCGGTGGCGGCGACGACCCGGCGGCCGTCGAGGGCGACCTCGTGGTCCGCGGCTGGTACGACCTGGGGGGCCTGCGCTCCGACGCCGACCTCATGGTCTGGTGGCACGGTCCGACCGTCGAGTCGGTCCAGGGCGCCTACCAGCGCCTGCGGGCGAGCGAGCTCGGCCGTCACCTCGAGCCGGTCTGGTCGAATGCGGCCCTGCACCGCCCGGCCGAGTTCAACCGTGGCCACGTCCCGGCGTTCCTCATGCACGAGGAGCCGGGGGCGTACCTGTGCGTGTACCCGTTCGTGCGGTCGTACGACTGGTACCTCCTACCCGATGCCGAGCGCCGCACCATGCTGCGCGACCACGGGCTCGCGGCCCGCGACTACGCGGACGTGCGGGCCAACACGGTCGCTTCCTTCGCCCTCGGCGACTACGAGTGGCTGCTGGCCTTCGAGGCCCAGGAGCTGCACCGCATCGTCGACCTCATGCGCGACCTGCGGGCCACCGAGGCGCGCCGCCACGTGCGCGAGGAGACGCCGTTCTTCACGGGTCCCCGGACCACGCTGATCGAGTGGGCGGGGCGTCAGCCGCTGTCCTGAGCTCGTGTCCTGCCGCTGAGTGCGGAGTAGTTGTCGCCCATCTGCCCGATCCGCGACAACTGCTCCGCACTCAACGTCTCTGCGGGCGCAGGGCGTCAGCCTGCCGGGACCTCGTCCTTGACGTAGGGGTAGATGCCCGCCAGGAACGCCTGGTCGCTGTCCTTGGTGAGGCGCTCGCCGGACCAGGTCTCCTGCACCCGCACGACCGTGCCGTCGTGGAGCGTGAGGTCCGCTCGGACCGGCCCGGCCCTGACGACCGTGGCCTCGCGGATGTCCTCGAAGGCGAGGTACCTGTTGGACGCGGCGACGTCCGCGACCTCTCCGGACTGCAGCAGGGCGATGAGCCGGTTCTTGCCACCGTCCGACTTCTTGGGGCAGGGGCGCAGGACGAGCCCGGTGTCGAGGACGAGCACGTCGTGCTGGGCCCCGTCGACCTTGACGTTCGCCAGGCCGCCGAGGATCTCGGCCCCGTGTGCCGTCGCCGTAGTGCTGACCTGGACGGCCCGCGCGGTGTCGATCCCGAGCGCCGAGAGGCGCGAGACGGCGTCGTCGACCGTCGCCGGGTCGAGGGCCAGGCGGCCGATCTCCTCGAGCGGGAGCGGTTCACCGTCCGGTCCGACGAGCTGGGCAGGTCCGGACCAGGACAAGCGCCAGGTCCCCACGCCGCTGTGGACGGCGGCCGTCCCGAGCAGGGTCTCGATCGAGGGGGTGAACGCCTCGACGGCGTCCGACTCCGCGACCTCGGGGACGAACTCCCGGACGAGCGGGACGAGGCGCCCGGTCCGCACGAGCGCGAGCACCGTCGTGAGGTCCGCCGACGACTGGCCCGCGACCCGCGCCGCGCCGCGGTACACGAGGTCGGCATGACGCTGCTCGGTCTGGGGCATGGAGCGCTCGGTGAGCGTCTGCCAGTCGACGGCCGTGCGGGTGCCGATGTTGAGTGCCCGCCCGGCAACCTGCGCGCTGCGCTCCTCGAAGCCCGGCACCAGAACGCTGGCCGGCCGCTCGTCGACCGTGACAGAGCCCTCGGGCATCTTCTCCATGGCGGCGATGCGCAGACCGATCGCCGGGTGCGTGTCCCAGCGCGAGTGCTGCTCGTCGGGGGTCTCTTCGCGCATCGACGCGAGCTCGGCGTCCCGTGCCTCGAGGATGCGTGCGAAGCCTCCGAACACGTCGGCCGACGTGGGCGCGTACCCGTTCTCCCAACCGAGGCCGATGTACTGGCGCTCGTAGAACGTCCAGGCGGTGTCGACGAGCGGCACCTCGCGAAGCGCCGACTGCGCGGTCGAGCGTCCGGCCACACGTACCGAGATCTGGTCGGCCTCGAGCTCCTGCCGGCGGCTCACGGCGGCCGAGACCAGGACGTAGAGCTTGGCGTACTGCTTGAGGAACCATCCCACGAGGTTCCCCGAGAGCTCCTGGACGGTCGCCATGATCGCGGAGCGCCCCCGGTAGGTCACGGCGCCGAGACGGGTGTGCTGCTGGGAGTAGTGGCCCAGCTCGTGCCCGAGGATCGATCGCATCTGCGCGACGCTCATCGCCTGGAGCAGCGGGACACCGATGTACAGGTGACGCTTGCCGCCGACCAGGCCGAGGAGGCGGGTCTCCTCGGAGACGGCCGCGTTGACGTCGGCGACCAGGCGGATCTCGTCGGGCACGCGGGTCTGTGCGACGTCGGCCAGCTCGCGGACCGTCGACCACAGCTCGGGGGCGTCGGAGGGGGACAGGACGACGCCCGGCTCGGGCGACGGCTTGGCGCGGGCGACCTTCCACAGGGCGACCACGAGGCCGACTGCGACGACCACGGTGAGGAACCCGAGCTTGGCGGCTCCGGGTCCGGCGTGCTCCGAGAACGCCCACACGGTGGCTGCCCCGAGCCCGACGACCATCGCGAGGGCGACGACGTAGAAGCCGACGAGCATGAGGACTGAGAGCGCTGCTCGCAGGGTGGTGGACATGGTGTTCTCCGACGACGGGGACCGCTCCGATGCGATCCGCTGGCGCCGGAGCCTAGCGGCTCGGGGGCGCGCGGCACCAGCGGATCCAGGGGTGACTGGTCGCTCGTCGTCCGGAGGCGGTGGTCTCGCACGCGCAGGGCCATGCCTACAAGATGCTCAGCATGCTGAGTGTTGGCATGCTGGGAGCATGAGCGCGACCCGAGAAACCACGTCAGCCCAGCCCGCCGCGGCCCCCACGACCGCCGACCGGGTCCGCCAGGTCACCGTCCTCGTCGGAGCCGTGATCGCGATCGTCGGCGCGGCCTTCGGCTCCGGAGCGTTCGGCGGACAAGCCGTCCAGAACGCGTCGGGGGGAGCCCTCGCCGCCGACGCGACCCCCGTCGCGCCGGACGGTCCGGCTTTCTCGATCTGGTCGGTGATCTACCTGGGGCTCGCGGTCTTCGCGGTCTACCAGGCGATCCCGCGCCAGGCCACCGATCCCCGCCTGCGGTCCGTGTCGTGGTGGGTCCTGGTCTCGATGCTCCTCAACGCCGCCTGGATCGGCGTGGTCCAGACGGGCGTCCTGCCGCTCAGCGTCGTCGTGATCGGCCTGCTCGTCGCGGTGCTCGCCGTGATCCTCGTGCGGCTCGTGCGCACCCCGCCCGCGAGCACGGTCCAGGCCGTCGTCCTGGACGGCACGGTCGGCCTCTACCTGGGCTGGGCCAGCGTCGCGACGCTCGCCAACGTCGCCGCCGCGCTCACCGACGCGGGCGTGGGCGAGATGGGTCTCGGCGCGACCGCCTGGGGCGTGCTCGTCGTCGCGGCCGGCGCGGTCCTGGCCGTCGCCTACGCCCTCTTCGCGGCGCGCAGGCCGGTGGTCGCGATCGCGATCGGCCTGGCCATGGCCTGGGGGCTCGGCTGGATCGCCTACGGTCGCGCCAACGGTCCCCTCGTCGACGGCACCGTCGCGGTGGCGGCGGGCGTCGCCGCAGCCGTCGCGCTCCTGGCCCCCGTCGTGACCACGCTGCGCGCACGACGCGGCTGACGCGGCGTCGTCGGGCAGGGAGGTCCTGCCGGGGACGTGCGGGGCCGCCCGGCCAGGACGTGCGACAGGGCGGCCCTCGCCTCGCGAGGACCGCCCTGCCCGGGGCGACGGACGATCGCTACGGGTAGAGCCCGCGGATCTGGTGCGCCTCGGCCGTGCGCTGGATGCCGATGACGAGCGCGGCGTCGCGCAGGCTCAGCTCCTCGCGACGAGCCAGCGACGACACGCCCTGGTAGGCCACGTGCATGCGGTGCTCGAGCTTCTCGCCGATCTCCTGCTCGGTCCACCAGTACGCCTGGTTCGCCTGGACCCACTCGAAGTAGGACACGACGACGCCACCCGCGTTCGCGAGGATGTCGGGCACCACGGTCACGCCGTTCTTGGCGAGGATGCGGTCGCCCGCGGCGGTCGTCGGACCGTTCGCTCCCTCGACGACCCAGCGGGCCTTGACGGTGTGCGCGGTCTCGTCGTCGAGCACGCCCTCCACGGCCGCCGGGATGAGGACGTCCACGGGCAGCGCGAGCAGCGCGTGGTTGTCGATCGGCTCGGCGTCCTCGAAGCCGACCACGGTCCCGGTCTCGGCGACGTGCCGGAACAGCGCCGCGACGTCGAGCCCGTCCTCGTCGTGGATGCCGCCGTACTGGTCGCTCACCGCGACCACCCGGGCGCCCTGGCCCGCGAGGATCGCGGCGGCGTGCGAGCCGACCTTGCCGAATCCCTGCACCGCGATCGACGCGTCCGAGAGCTCGAGCCCCGCCTCGGCGAGCGCTGCCTTGGTCGTGTGGACCACGCCCTGCGACGTCGCCGTGGTGCGCCCGAGCGAGCCGCCCACGGGGATCGGCTTGCCCGTCACGACGCCCGGGATCGTGTATCCCTGGTTGACCGAGTAGGTGTCCATGACCCACGCCATGGTCTGCTCGTTGGTCCCCATGTCGGGGGCCATGATGTCCCGCTCGGGGCCGATCACCGGCATGATCTCGCTCGTGTACCGGCGGGTCACGCGCTCGAGCTCGGCCTGCGAGTACTGGCGCGGGTCGATCGACACGCCGCCCTTGGCCCCGCCGTACGGCAGGTCCACGACGGCGCACTTCCAGGTCATCCACATGGCGAGCGCACGCACCTCGTCGATGTCGACGCTCGGGTGGTAGCGCAGCCCGCCCTTGCCGGGGCCGCGCGACACGTTGTGCTGGACGCGGTAGCCGCGGAACAGCACGATCTCTCCGCTGTCGCGACGCAGCGGGACCGAGACGTTGACCTCGCGGCGTGGTGTCGCGAGCATCTCGTGCAGGCCCGGGTCGTAGCCGAGGATCTCTACCGCGCTCGCGAGCTGGCTGTGGGCCGTCGCGAGCGCCGAGGCCTTCTGGTGGGGCGACTCGGTGGTGGATCCGGCCTGGGTGGCACCGCTGGTGGGCGGCGTTGACGTCGTCGTCACTCTTCCTCCGGGTGATGAGGGTTTTCCGGTCCCGAGGTGAGGGACCGTGCCCGTCCAACGTACCGCCAGGTCGTGGCCCGTTTCACGTCGCCGACCGGATCGTCACCCCAGCGTGTCGATGCTCGCGAGCTCGTCGGGGCTCAGCGAGAAGCCCGTGACGTCGAAGTTCGCCTCGATCCGGGCCGGGGTCACCGACTTGGGGATCACGACGAAACCGTGGTCCAGGTGCCAGCGCACGACGACCTGCGCGGTGCTGACCCCGTGCGCGTTCGCGACTGCCTGGAGTGCGGGCGAGTCGAGGTTGGTGCGCTTGAACGGGCTGTACCCCTCGAGCACCACGCCGCGCTGGGCGTGCTGCTCGACGACGCGTGCGTCGTAGTCGTCGGGGCCCCACGGGATCTGGTTGACCGCAGGGGTCTCGCCGGTCTGCTCGGACAGGACGTCGAGCTGGTCCACCGAGTAGTTCGACACCCCGACCGACCGCACGAGGCCCACGTTGCGCGCCGCGAGCAGCTCGGCCCACACCCAGGGCGAGGCGTCGCCGGACGGCGGCCAGTGGATCAGCCACAGGTCCAGGTAGTCGGTGCCGAGCAGGCGCAGCGACCGTGCCAGGGTCTCGTGCTCGCGGCCCACGTCGGCGGGGCGCAGCTTGGTCGTGAGGAACACGTCCTCGCGCGGCACACCGGAGGCGGCGAGCGCGCGACCCACCTGCTCCTCGTTGCCGTACATGGTCGCGGTGTCGATGTGGCGGTACCCGACGTCGAGCGCGTGGCGCACCGCGCGGTAGCAGTCGTCGCCCTCCGACTGCCACGTGCCGAGGCCGAGCAGGGGGATGTCTCCGCCGGGCAGGGCGGCGGTGGGGATCGAGGTCATGGTTCCCAGTCTTGGCACGGGACGCGCGGGGGCGCGAGCCGGGAGGGCCGACGGGTGAGTATCCTGCGTGCCATGTCCTCGCGTCCTGTCGTCCGCGCGGCCCGCCGCCACCTGCCCGACGACGTCGCTCGCCTCGCGCTCGTCGCTCTCCTGGGGACGGTGCCGCTGCTGGTAGCGGGGTGCTCCGCCCCGACCGAGCAGGCGCCGCCGGCCAAGGACGGGGTCGGTGGGCTGCGCAGCGACCTCTCCCCGCTGACCGAACGGTTCGACGCGTTGGGCGAGCCGGTCGCCGCGACGTGGGCGTCCGGGACCCTCGGGGACGGGCGTGCGCCCGGACCGTCGACGTACTGGGTCGACGCGGTCGTCGAGCTCGAGCCCGCGCAGGCGGCGGCGCTGGTCGCGCAGTACGCACCGGCTCCCACCGAGGACCGTCCCCAGGTCGTCGCGGACCTGGACGCGTCGCTCCCCGCAGGGGACCTGCTCGGTGGGGACGCGCTCGACGCGGCGTTCACCCAGGACGGCTTCAGGGCCGACGCCTACCTCGACGCCGCGGCGGGGGTGCTGGTGCTGGTGGCCGTCGGGCAGTAGGTCGGTCGGGGCCGACGACACGCCCTGCGCACCCCGGCGCGCGGGTGCGCGAGCCGGGAGGGCGACCTACCGCCGCGCCCGCCGCCGGAAGGACGACGGAGTCTCGCCCGTCAGCCGCGCGAACGTCCGGGTGAACGCCGGCTGGTCGTAGAAGCCCGTGACGACCGCGATCTCGGCGATGGGGGCGTCGGAGCCCGCGAGCAGCTCGGCCGCCCGGTCGACCCGGGAGCGGAGCACGAGCTGGCGCGGGCTGAGCGAGAACACGCGCCGCACGCGGCGGTCGAGCACCGCGGGCGTGCACCCGGCCAGTGCCGCGAGGTCCGCGACCGTGAGCGCCTGCCCCAGACGCTCCTCGATGCCCGCGACGAGCCGCGCCATCGAGTCCATCGAGGCGTCGTCGGCGTCGTCCTCGCGCAGGTCCTGCGAGACCGAGACGAGCCCGACGAGGTGACCGGCGCCGTCGTGCACCGGGAGCTTGGACGTGAGGAACCAGCCGGGCGTGCCGCCCAGGCGGCGGATGAGCTCGAGCTCGTTGCGCAGCGGGCGGCCCGTGCGCAGGACCTCGGCGTCCTGCTGGTCGTAGCGCTCGGCGAGCTGGGGGACGAACAGGTCGGTGGCGCGCTTGCCGAGGACCGCGCGGCGGGAGCGCTCGTGCGTGCGAGCGACGAAGACACGGTTGACCAGCACGTACCGACCCGTGACGTCCTTGGCGCAGAACATGGTCGACGAGAGCTCGTCCATGAGGTCGACCATCGCGGGGCTGAGGGCAGCCAGCAGCGCCTCGCCGCCTGGCCAGGTGCGTGGTGGGGTGGACTTGTCCGGAAGCGATGCCATGACAGCCCGGATCGTACAAGACGAAGCGTCAGCAACGGAGGCACGCTAGGAGGATGAGCAGCCACGACTCGAGCGCCCCCGCCGGTGCTCCACGCGCGGACGACCGGTCACGAGCCGGCGACTCCGCGCCCCTGACCAGCGTCGACGTCCAGACCGACACCCCGGTCGAGACCCTGACCGACGACGCCGCGCGCCTCGCCCGCAGCTGGATCGCCGCCGCGGCCGCGGCCTCCGAGGGCGCGCGCGAGCGCAGGACCGCCGAGCGCCTCGGCGCCCTCGTGTCCGACCCCGCGGGCCTCGAGCTCGCGGTGCGGTTCGTCGACAACGTCGCCCGCCCCCAGGACGTCCAGGTCGCCGCGCACGAGCTCGGCCTCCTGGGCGACCTCGCGGGTGGTGCGAAGGGCTTCCTCGGCCCCGTCGACACCGCGTTGCTGCGCCTCGGCGCCCGCATGGCCCCCGTGCTGCCGAGGGTCGTCGTGCCCGCCGCACGGATCCGCCTGCGCCAGCTCGTCGGTCACCTCGTGGCCGACGCCGGCCCGGGGCTCGGCAAGCACCTCGCACGCACGCGCGCCGAGGGGTACGCGCTCAACGTCAACCTCCTCGGCGAGGCCGTGCTCGGCGAGGACGAGGCCCAGGCCAGGCTCGCGCGGACCATCGCGCTCGTCGAGCGTCCCGACGTCGACTACGTCTCGGTCAAGGTGTCCTCGGTGGCCTCCCAGCTCGTCACGTGGGACCTCGAGGGCTCGCGCGACCGCGTCGTCGAGCGCCTCCTGCCGCTGTACCGCGCCGCGCGCGACCACGGGGTGTTCCTCAACCTCGACATGGAGGAGTACCGCGACCTGGCCCTGACGACCGAGGTCTTCCAGGCGATCCTGGGGCGTGAGGAGTTCCGCGGCCTCGAGGCCGGGATCGTGCTCCAGGCGTACCTGCCCGACGCGCTCGGCGCGCTCGACGGCATCACCGCGTTCGCGACCGAGCGCGTCGCGGCGGGCGGCGCCCCCGTCAAGGTGCGTCTCGTCAAGGGCGCGAACCTCGCGATGGAGAAGGTCGAGGCCGAGCTCCACGGCTGGGCCCAGGCCCCCTACCCGACCAAGCCCGACGTCGACGCGAACTACGTGCGCCTCGTCGACCACGCGCTGCGCGCCCCCCGCACCGACGCCGTGCGCATCGGCGTCGCGAGCCACAACCTGTTCCACGTCGCGCTCGCGATCCTCACCGCACGTGCGCGCGGGGTCGCCCACGCGCTCGACGTCGAGATGCTGCAGGGCATGGCGCCGGGCGAGGCGCGGGCGGTGCGGGACGAGGTCGCTCGGGACGCGGGCCGCGTCGTCCTGTACACCCCGGTCGTGGCCCGCGAGGACTTCGACGTCGCGATCTCCTACCTCGTGCGCCGCCTCGAGGAGAACGCGGCCGAGCAGAACTTCCTGCACGCCATGTTCGCTCCCTCGGACCACCCGTCGGACCACCCCTCGGACACCGCGATGGACCGCCAGGAGGCCGCCTACCGCGCCTCGGTCGAGCTCGGCACCCGCTACTCCGCAGCGGACGTGACGCCGCGTCGCCAGGCGCGCGACGCCGTCGGGCACGTGGCCGCCGGGGAGCGGTTCACCAACGCCGCCGACACCGACCCGGCCGTCGCGGCGAACCGCGTCTGGGCCGCGCGGATCGTCGGACCGGACTCCGGGTTCGTCCCCGCGCAGTCGCCCGAGGTGACCAGCACGGACCAGGTGGACGACGTCGTCGCGCGCGCCGGCAGGGCCACCGCGGCCTGGGCGCAGGTCGCCTCCGCGGACCGCGCCCGCGCCCTGCGCGCCGTGGCCGCCCGGCTCGAGGAGGCCCGCACCGACCTCGTGACCGCCATGGTGCACGAGCCCGGCAAGACCGTCGCCGAGGCCGACCCCGAGGTCAGCGAGGCCGTCGACTTCGCGAGCTACTACGCGCAGTCGGCCGAGGCGCTCGACCAGGTCCCCGGCGCGACGTTCACCCCTGACGGCGTGACCCTCGTGACCCCGCCGTGGAACTTCCCCGTCGCGATCCCCGTGGGCGGGATCGTCGCGGCGCTCGCGGCCGGCTCGGCCGTGATCGCGAAGCCGGCCCCGGCGACGCCCCGCTGCCTCGAGGTCGCGGTCGCCGCGATCCACGCGGGGCTCGCGGACGCCGTGGCGGACGCACCCGCCGGGAGCACCCTGACGGGGGACGCCGTGCGCGACGTCGTGCAGCTCTCGCGCGTGCCCGACGGTGACCTCGGTCGCCATCTCGTGACGCACGAGGGTGTGGCCCGCGTCATCCTCACCGGGGCCATCGAGACCGCGCAGACGTTCGCGTCGTGGCGTCCCGGCCTGGACGTGCTCGCCGAGACGTCGGGCAAGAACGCGATCGTCGTGACGCCCTCGGCGGACCTCGACCTCGCGGCGGCCGACGTCGTGCGCTCGGCGTTCGGGCACGCGGGGCAGAAGTGCTCGGCGGCCTCGCTCGTGATCCTCGTGGGCTCGGTCGGTGACCAGCGGACCGAGACGGGTCGCCGGTTCTCTGTGCAGCTCGTCGACGCGGTCCGTTCGCTCGCGGTCGGCCCGGCCACCGAGGTCTCGACGACCATGGGGCCGCTCACCGAGGCGCCCGGCGACAAGCTGCTGCGCGCCCTGACGACGCTCGAGCCCGGCGAGCAGTGGCTCGTCGCGCCGCGCCGCCTCGACGCCGCTGGTCGTCTCTGGACCCCGGGCCTGCGCTCGGGCGTCGCGCCGGGCTCGTTCTTCCACCTCACCGAGGCGTTCGGCCCGGTGCTCGGGATCATGACGGCTGCGACGCTCGACGAGGCCATCGAGCTGCAGAACGCGGTCTCGTTCGGCCTCACGGGCGGCATCCACAGCCTCGACGACACCGAGGTCGACACCTGGCTCGACCGCGTCCAGGTCGGCAACGCCTACGTCAACCGCGTCATCACGGGCGCGATCGTCCAGCGCCAGTCGTTCGGCGGCTGGAAGCGCTCGGCCGTGGGCCCGGGCGCGAAGGCGGGCGGCCCCAACTACGTGGCCGAGCTGGGCACGTGGAGCGACGCCGTCACCGCGGGCTCGGCGAGCGCGGTGCCCGACGCCGGAGCCGTCCCCGCGCGGGAGACCTCGCCCGAGGCGTGGCTCGCGTGGGCCCGGGCCGACGACGCCCGCTGGTGGGCGCACGAGTTCGCGGTCGAGCACGACCCGTCGGCGCTGCACGTCGAGTCGAACGTGTTCCGGTACCGGCCGATCGACGTCCTGACGGTCCGCGTCGGGGACGGGGCTGCGCCCGTCGAGGTCGAGCGCGTGCTGTCCGCGGCGCGCACGGCCGGGGTGCCGGTCGTCGTGAGCCGCGCCGACGGGCCGTCGGCCGTGAGCCACGAGGCGTTCGCCGCGTCGGTCGAGCGCGGCGAGGTCACGGGGCGGGTGCGCGTCGTGGGCTCGGCGCCCGGGCTGCGCGAGGCCGCGGCGGGCCACGTGGGCGACGTGACGGTGCTGGACCACCCGGTGCTCGCGAGCGGTCGGCGCGAGCTGCTGATGGTCCTGCGCGAGCAGGCGATCAGCCGGACGATGCACCGGTTCGGGCACGTGACGCGCTGACCCGACGTGTCAGGACCAGCGTGGTCCAGGGTCACGCTGGTCCTTGCACGAGGTCGCCCGAGGCTCGGTCAGGTGCGCCGCCGGGTCAGGGGCAGGTCGTCGTCGCGCAGCACGTCGGACAGTCGTCGACCGGCGAGCGCGGCCGCGTACGCGGGGTCCGTCCCGAGGTCGCGCGCCTCCTGGAGCACGTGGCCCCGGACACCCATCGCGGAGAGCTGCCCGCAGAGCTCGAGGACGTCGTGGCGCGAGTGCACGGTCGGGTCGACCGTGGTCCGCACCTCGTGCGGGACGCCCGAGCGCTGCAGGGTCGCGAGCGACCGGTAGGCGGCCTCTCCCGAGGGCCCGGCCCCCGTGATCCGTGCGTACTGGTCGGGCAGGTCCTTGATGTCGAGCCCGACCCAGTCGACGAGAGGCAGGACGTGCTCGAGGCGCGCGGGCCACGGGCCCGCGGTGTGCAGCCCGACGCCGAAGCCCAGGTCTCGCACGTCGGCGATCGCCGCCGGGAGCGCGGCCTGGAGGGTCGGTTCACCGCCCGAGAAGACGACGCCGTCGAGCAGCCCCTGCCGCTGCGCGAGGAACGCCAGGACGTCGGTCCAGGGGATCGCGCGCTGCGCGTTGCGGGGTGCGGCGGTGACGAGGTCCGGGTTGTGGCAGTAGGTGCAGCGCCACGGGCAGCCCTGGAGGAAGACCGTGGCGACGAGCCGGCCCGGCCAGTCGACGGTCGAGAGCGTGGTCAGGCCCGCGACCACGAGGGGCGGGAGCGCACGGGCCTCGGACGTGCCTGCGGTGGCGGTCAATGTCGTGTCCTTCCGGCCGGTCGTCAGGGGTCGTGAAGCGGTCCCCGGGCAGGCTCGGGTCAGCGTCGGCACGACGTGCCTCGACGGTACGGCGAGGGGGCGCGCGACTCACCGACACCCTTTGTGAGAACTTTCACAAGGGGTTGTCAGCATGATCCGGAGCGCGGCAGGGCCGGTCGCACCCCTCGTTCGTGCGCTGGGGCCTAGGCTCGTGCCGTGCTCCCGCGGAACGGGCCCCGCCGACCGCGGCACACGTCCGACCTCGTCGAGGAGGCCCCGTGCTCGCTGTCTGGATCATCGTGGTCGTGGCGCTCCTCGTCGCGTGGCTCGCCTGGCTCGGCGCGACCGACCGGATGACGCGCAACGGCCTGATCGGGATCCGGACCCCCGCGACCCAGCGCAGCGACGCGGGGTGGATCGCCGGGCACCGCGCGGCGCTCAAGGTGGTGCTGCCGGGGGCGGCGCTCGTCGTGGCGCTCGCGGTCGTCGGGAGCGTCATGGGGCCAGACGGCGCCACGGACGTCGTGTTCTTCGTCGTCGCCGGAGCGCTCCTCACCGAGGGGATCACGGCGGCGGCCGTCGCTGAGGTCGCGGCGCGCGGCGCGGACGCGGGACAGGGCGCCGAGCGCGCCGAGCAGTGGGACGTCGACTAGCGCGCCACGGTCAGTCCGACGCCCCGCGGATGAGCTCGGGGGAGAAGACGCGCGGGGACCGCGAGACGGGGTGGCCCGCGATGAGGTCGAGCAGCATCCCGGTCGCGGCCTTGACCATCTCCACGACGGGGTTCTGCACGGTCGTCAGGGCCGGGCTGGTCGCCCCGGCGACGCCGAGGTTGTCGAAACCGACGACGGCCACGTCACCAGGCACGGACTTGCCCCGTGCACGGAGCACGCGCAGCGCGCCCTCGGCCATGAGGTCCGAGGCGGCGAAGACCGCGTCGATGTCGGGGTGGCGGTCCAGGAGCTCCTCCATGGCCGCCGCCCCGCCGGCCGCGGCGAAGTCCCCCGAGGCGATCGCGTCGTCGGGCAGGCCCGCCGCGCGCAGCGCCTCGCGCCAGCCGGCGAGGCGGTCCACGCCCGCCGTCATGTCCTGGGGGCCGGTGATCGTCGCGATGCGGCGGTAGCCGCCGTCGATCAGGCGCTGGGTCGCGATGCGCCCGCCCTCGACGTTGTCCACGTCGACGTAGACCAGGTCGTCCATGGCCGTGAAGGGTCGCCCGACGAACACCGCGGGGAGCGGGGAGGCGAGCACGGCGCCCTCGAGGTCGTCCTCGCGGTGGTGCGACGTGATGATCGCGCCGTCCACGTGACCGCTGCGCAGGTAGCGCACGATGCGGCCCGCGTGCTCGTCGGGCCGGGCGATGAGCAGCACGAGCTGCAGGTCCGTGGGGGCGAGCGCCGCGCTGACCCCGCGCAGGGTCCCCGACAGGAACGGGTCCGTGAGGATGCGCTCGTCGGGCTCGGGGACCACGAGCGCGATCGAGTCGGTGCGCCGTGTCACGAGGGACCGTGCCGCCCTGTTCGGGGTGTACCCGAGCTGGGCGACGGCCGCGTCCACGGCGGCCTGCGCCTCGGGGGAGACGCGCAGGCCGCCGTTGATGGCACGGGACGCGGTCGAGCGGGACACGCCGGCCGTCTGTGCGACCTCGTCCAGGGTCGGCGCGGGACTCAGGGTGCTCATGGTCTCAGTATCCTGCCAGGCCTGGATGAGAGAACTGCCACGTTTCCGCTCGCGCCCTCAGGGGCGGGCGGGAACCGCGTTCTGGGACGCGACCTGGGCGAACCAGTGCCCGCTCGCCTTGACGGTGCGCTCCTGGGTCTCGTAGTCGACCCGGACGATCCCGAAGCGCTTGGAGTAGCCCCAGGACCACTCGAAGTTGTCCAGGAGCGACCAGGCGAAGTAGCCACGGACGTCGGCGCCGTCGTCGATCGCGTCCTTGACGGCCCGCAGGTGGGCGTCGAAGAACTCGAGGCGGTTCTGGTCGTCGACCGACCCGTCGGCCTCCACGACGTCGTCGTAGGCGCAGCCGTTCTCGGTGATGTAGAGCGGCACCCCCGCGGGGCCCGTGTAGTCCGCCTGGAGGCGGTTGAGCAGGCGGGTGAGCCCCTCCGGCTGGACCTCCCAGCTCTGGTCCGTGACGGGCAGCCCGCGCGGGTGGTTGAACACGCCGTCGGCCGCGGGGTACGGGCTCGACGTCGGACGCTCGACCGGCGCGGAGCCGTCCAGCGTGGTCGACGCGGGCCGTGAGGAGACCAGCTCACCGTGGTAGTAGTTCACGCCGAGCGCGTCGATGGGCGACGAGATGATCTCGAGGTCGCCGTCCTGGACGTGCTGCGCGAAGCCGTACTCCTCGACGTCCGCGAGGACGTCGGCCGGGTACTCGCCCTTGATGACCGGGTCGAGGAAGATCCGGTTGAACTGACCGTCGATGCGGCGGGCCGCGTCGACGTCGCCCGGGTCGGTCGGGTCGAGGGGGTCGGCGACCGTGAAGTTGAGCGTGATCCCGAGGTTCGCCTCGGGGGCCCGCTCACGCAGCGCCTGGACCGCCAGGCCGTGGCCGAGCAGGAGGTGGTGCGCCGCGGCCAGCCCGTCGGGGCGGCTCTGGCGCCCGGGGGCGTGGACGCCACCCGTGTACCCGAGGAAGGCCGAGCACCACGGCTCGTTGAGCGTCGTCCAGACCCCGACACGGTCGCCGAGCGCCTCGTGCATCGTCACGGCGTAGTCCGCGAAGCGGTAGGCCGTGTCGCGGTTGGTCCATCCGCCCTGGTCCTCGATCGCCTGCGGCAGGTCCCAGTGGTAGAGCGTGATCCAGGGCAGCAGGTCCTTGGCGAGGAGCTCGTCGACGAGGCGGGAGTAGAAGTCCAGCCCCTTCTGGTTGACCGCGCCGCCGCCCGGCTGGACGCGGGCCCACGACGACGAGAACCGGTAGGTGCCCAGGTTCAGGTCGGACAGGAGCGCGACGTCCTCGCGGTAGCGGTGGTAGTGGTCGCACGCGACCTCGCCGTCGTCGCCGCCCAGGACGGCCCCCGGGACGCGGCAGAACGTGTCCCAGACGGAGTCCTCGCGGCCGTCGGTGTGCGCAGCCCCCTCGATCTGGAACGCGGCGGTCGCGGCGCCCCAGAGGAATCCCTGGGGGAACTCGACGCGGTCGGTGGCGCCCAGGTGGCGGGGGGTGATGATCTCGGTCATCCCTTGACAGCTCCTTGCATGATGCCGGCGACCAGCTGGCGACCGGTGAAGATGAACAGCACGATCAGCGGCAGCGTCACGAGGAACACGCCCGCCATGACGAGCGAGTAGTCCACGAAGTAGTTCGCCTGCAGCGACCGCACCACGAGCGGCAGCGTCGGGTTCTCCTGGTTCAACACGATGGACGGCCAGAAGAAGTTCGTCCACTGCTGGACGAACGTGAAGAGGCCGAGCATCGCGGCTGCGGGCCGGGCTGCGGGCAGGGCGATCGACCAGAAGGTCCGGAACATCGAGGCGCCGTCGACGCGTGCGGCCTCGATGAGCTCGAAGGGCAGCGACTCGGACAGGTACTGCGTCATCCAGAACACGCCGAACGCGGTGACGAGCGACGGCACGATCACGGCCTGCAGCTTGCCGATCCACCCGAGGTCGGACATGAGGATGAACATGGGGATCACGCCGAGCTGGGTGGGCACGGCCATGGTGGCGATGACGAAGACCAGCAGGGGGCCGCGGCCACGGAACCGGAGCTTGGCGAACGAGTAGCCCGCGAGCGTGGAGAACAGGACCACGGACAGCGACGTGATGACCGCGATGATCACCGAGTTGGTGAACGCCTTCCAGAAGTTGATCGCGCTCGACCCGATGACCTCCGCGAACTGCGTGAACAGGCTCATGTCGGGCAGGAGCTGCGGCAGCGCGTCCTTGGAGATCGCCTCGGGAGTCGACGAGCCCAGGATGAGCGTGAAGTACAGGGGGAAGACCGAGACCAGCAGCACGAGGCCGAGGATCGCGTAGGTGATCCAGCCCGGTCGGCGGGTGTAGCCTCCGGTGCCCTTGCGGACCGGGCGGCGGTTCGGGCGCCGGGCGGCCGCGCGGGCGGCGCCCGCTCCGGCGGTCTGCGCGACGACGGGGATCGAGCTCATCGCTTCTTCCGTTCGTTCGGTGCGCTCGTGGGCGCGCTGCTGGGACGGCGTGCGGGAGTGCCTCCGCGCGGGCTGGACGCGTTCTGGGCGCGGACCGCGGCGGCGGCTGCCTTGCGCCGGGCGCGCTGGACCGATCGTGGCGCCTTCTTGCTGGGTCCCGACGTCGAGATGCTGCGCGTGATCGCGAAGTTCACGAGGCCGATGAGCAGGATGACGATGAACAGGATCCAGGCGATCGCTGCGGCGCGGCCGAAGTTCTTCTGGTTGCCCCACGCGACGTCGTACAGGTAGAGGACCGTCGTCATCCACTGGCGGTCCGCTCCGCCGAGGCCCTGCGCGTCGAACGCACGGACCTCGTCGAAGATCTGCAGGCCACCGATCGTCGACGTGATGATGACGAAGATGATGGTGGCGCGGATCTGCGGGACGGTCACGGAGAAGAACTGCCGCAGGCGGCCTGCACCGTCGATGATCGCGGCTTCGTAGAGCTCGCGCGGGACGGCCTGCATCGCCGCGAGGAAGATGAGCGCGTTGTAGCCGGTCCAGCGGAAGTTGACCATCGAGGCGATCGCGACGTGGCTCGCGAAAGCGTCGGCGTGCCAGCGGATCGGTTCGATCCCGATCACTCCGAGCAACCCGTTGATGAGACCGTACTGGTCGGCGAAGAGGCGGCCGAAGATGAGGCTGACGGCGATGGGGGCGACGACGTAGGGAAGCAGGACGCCCATGCGCCAGAAGGTCGCGGCCCGCAGGTTCTGGTCGAGCAGGGCGGCGATGATGATCGCGCAGATCACCTGCGGGACCGAGGAGAGCACGAAGATCGAGAACGTGTTGCGCAGCGACTTCCAGAACGTGGGCTGTGCGAGCACGTCGGTGAAGTTCTGGAGGCCGACGAAGTCTCCCTGCCCGCCCAGCAGGTTCCACTCGTGGACGGACACGAACGCGGTGTACGCCAGGGGGAACAAGCCGGTGATGGCGAAGAGGACGAAGAACGGGGAGATGTAGAGGTAGGGGGAGAGCTTGACGTCCCAGCGGCCGAGGCGCTGGGAGAAGCCGACGCGCCGCTGAGGGCGTGGTGCCGGCCCGTCGAGGCCCTGGTTGGGCTGGGTGGGAGTGAGGACGCTCATCCGACTTTCCTGTGCTGGGTCGAGCGGGGACGCGATGCCCGACGGCGGGCTGGGACGTGGGAGCGGGGGGGGGGGGGGGGGGGGGGGGG
>NZ_JACSQE010000008.1:166737-201147 GCF_014836745.1 Oerskovia gallyi | reverse complement strand
CCCCCCCCCCCCCCCCCCCCCCCCCCCCCCCCGCGCCGGATCAGCTCAGGCCCAGGTCCTTGAAGGACTGGACGGCCTTGTCCCACGAGGACGAGGCGTCGTCGGTCTTCTCGACGTCGACGCGCTTGATGGCGTCCTGGACGGTCTGGTGGATCGAGAAGTAGTTGGCGCCCTTGAAGGGTGCGCCGTCGATCGCGAGGGCGCGGTTGACGAAGATGCTGCCCACGGGTGCGGCGTTGAAGAAGTCGTTGGTGAACGTCTGCACGGCCTCGGACTCCTGCGCCTCGATCTGCGAGGGGAAGGTGCCGGCGTTCTCGAAGGCCTTGGTCTGCTGGGCCGGGTCGGTCAGCCAGGCGGCGAGCTCCTTGGCGGCTTCGGCGTTCTTGCCGGAGGCCGGCACCGTGAGGAAGGACCCGCCCCAGTTGAGGCCGCCCCCGGGGAAGACGTCGGCGACGTTCCAGCCGGTCACACCGCCCGAGCGCTCCTCGACCGGGCCCGTCATCCAGGCCGGGCAGATCATCGTGGCGAAGCCGTTGTTCTGGAACGCGGCGTCCCAGTCGGCGCTCCACTGCTCGAGGCCGGCGGACAGGCCGTTCGTGGTGGACTGCTCCACGACGGTGGTGTAGATGTCCTGGATCTCGGTGTTGGTCGCGAGGTCCTTGGGCGTGCCGTCGGACTCCTCGTACGCGTTGTCGATCTGGTTGACCATGCCCTGGGAGATCGACATCGCGCTGTCGTACCAGGCGGAGTCGCTCGCGGCGGTGAAGGTGGCACCTGCGGCGAAGTAGTCGTCCCAGGTGGCGTCCGCGCCGCCGAGGAGCTCGGCGACCGCAGCGGGGTCGGTGGGCAGGCCCGCCGCTCCGAACAGGTCCTGGCGGTAGCAGATCGCGCTCGGCCCGATGTCGGTGCCGTAGCCGATGACCTTGCCGTCGGTGGTCGTGGCCTGCTGGACCTTCCAGTCGACCCACCGCCCGTCGAGGGACGCGTCGGTCAGGTCGGTGAAGAGATCGGGGTACTGCATGAGCTCGGGGAGCCAGTCCACCTCGATGGCTTCGATGTCGGCCAGGCCGTCGCCGCCTGCGGCGAGCTTGGTCGTCATGTTGGTGCGCGCGTCCTCGGCCTTGGCAGCCTTGGTCTGCTTGACGGTGACGTCGGGGTGCTCCGCGGTGTAGGCGTCGAGGAGCTCCTGGGTGTAACCGAAGTCGTTGAACGTCGCGACGGTGAGCGTGATCTTGCCGTCGGCCGAACCACTGCCCTCGTCCGACGAGCCGGAGCCCGAGGAGCAGGCGGTCAGGGTGAGGGCGAGGGTCGCGAGGCCTGCCACGGCGACGGTCGCTGTGCGGGTGCGGGTCGAACGGGTGCTGCTCAGCACGGTGACTCCCTTGTCGATGATCGGCGTGGCAGCGCTCCCATCCTCCTTTGAGTGGTAGCGCTCCCACGAAGTGCCACGATGGTGGCTGCTGACTTCTCGGGATGTCAACCTCGGGAGGTGACAGAACGTGGTGGAAACGCTCCCACGGTGGCATCCGTGCAGGTCAGGACGTTTTCCTGCGGAATCCCGTACCCGAATCGTTATCGGTTACCGACCGCCTGTATGGGATTCGCCGCGTGCGCTGGGCGCTCGCGCGGACCCGTCGTCCGGCACTCGGCACAGGCCCGTCCGGAGCCCGCCGACGTCACCGTCAGGGGGCCGTGAGCCACTCCACGCCGGCCTGCTCCTCGGACGCCAGCGTGGCCCGGACGGCACCTGCTGCGGCGTCTTCGACGGCCGCCGCGAACAAGGGGACCGTCGCCTTGAGCTCGCCCTCGTACGACTGGCGGGTCCCGCCGTCGGGCAGGGCCTCGAGCGAGACCGTGCCGGTCATGCGCACGGGCGCGCCCGTGATCTCGAGCGAGACGGTTCCCCGCCGCACCCCGTCCACCGCAGGCTCCCAGACCTCGGCCTGGCGGATCTCGAGCGCGTTCCCCACGAAGGCGCGCAGGTGGCCGGGGATCTGGTCCGTGGGCAGCGTGCGCCGCACGACCACCGAGAAGCCCTCCGCGAGCGACCCCGTCACGTCCGCGAGGTCCACGAGGCTCTGCGGGCCACCCGTGCGCTGCGCGCGCCACCGGACGAATGCCTCGCTCGCGAGCATCGCGGTGACGTCGTCCAGACCGGCGGGGTAGTGCAGATCGACGCTCAGGTGCACAGGATCTCCTCGGGACGTGCTGACCGGCGCGCAAGGTGCGCCGGGGAGACCGACTCTACCCAAGGAAGAGCCCCGATCCCGTGAAGACGGCAGGGCATGCGTACGCTGGAGCCCGTGTCTGCCATGAGTGACTTGATCTCCCGCCACGCCGAGCTGTCGCCTGCCGACAACGAGTGGCTGCACCTTCTCGTCGGGGACTGGCAGGTCATCTCCGACCTGGCGTTCGCCGACCTCGTCCTGTGGCTGCCCACGGGCGACGGGAACTTCGTCGCCGTGTCCCAGTGCCGACCGAGCACCGGGGCCACCGTCCACTACGACGACATCGTCGGTTCGATGGCTCCCGACGGCCAGCGTCCTCAGCTCGAGCGTGCCCTCTCGGAGGCCCGCTCGCAGCGATCGCGCGAGCCCCGCTGGTTCGGTGCGTACGCGGTGCGCGAGGAGGCCATCCCCGTCGTCCACGAGGGGCACGCGATCGCGGTCGTCGCGCGGCAGACGAACCTCGGCAGCGGGCGCACGCCCAGCCGGCTCGAGCTCAACTACGTCGAGGCCGCCGACGACCTCATCGCGATGATCTCCCGCGGCGAGTTCCCCGCGCCCAACGCGGCGACCGGCCCGCGGCGTGGCGCCCCCCGTGTCGGGGACGGGCTGATCAGGCTCAACTCCGAGGGTGAGGTCCTCTACGCGAGCCCCAACGCCCTGAGCTGCTTCCACCGCCTCGGTGTGATCGGACCCCTCGTCGGACGTTCGCTCATCGAGGTCACGACCGACCTGATCGAGCACCAGAGCCCGGTCGACGAGTCCCTGCCGCTCGTGGTCATGGGACGTGCGCCGTGGCGCACGGACATCGAGGCCCGTGGGGTCGCCCTGTCCCTGCGCGCCCTGCCGCTGACCGAGTCGGGGCAGCGCATCGGTGCGGTGCTGCTGTGCCGCGACGTCTCCGAGCTGCGTCGTCGCGAGCGCGAGCTCATCACCAAGGACGCGACGATCCGCGAGATCCATCACCGCGTCAAGAACAACCTGCAGACGGTCGCCGCGCTGCTGCGGCTCCAGGCGCGACGCATGGACGTGCCCGAGGCGCGAGCCGCGCTCGAGGAGGCCATGCGCCGCGTCGCCACGATCGCCCTGGTGCACGAGAGCCTGTCCCAGACTCTCGACGAGGAGGTCGAGTTCGACGACATGGGCGGAAGGGCCCTGCGCCTGGCCGCCGACGTCGCCTCGGCCGACACCAAGGTCCGCACGGTGCAGACCGGGAGCTTCGGCCTGGTCCCGGCCGAGGACGCGACCCCGCTCGCGCTCGTGCTGACCGAGCTGGTGACGAACGCGGTCGAGCACGGCTTCTCGGGCCGCAAGGACGGGACCGTCGAGATCGACGCCCGGCGCAACGGCTCCGCCCTGCGGATCGTGGTCGCGGACGACGGCGTGGGCATGCCGGCACCGGGCACCGAGCCTGCGGTCAAGCCCAAGAAGAGCGGCCTCGGGTCGCAGATCGTCGCGACGCTCGTCACGAACGAGCTGGGCGGGACGATCGAGTGGTCGGCCCGTCCGGAGGGTGGGACGCAGGTCGTCCTCCAGCTCGTCCTGCGCGACGGCGGGGGCTCGCGGCAGGGCTGAGCAGAGGGTTCACGGACAGGATCGGATCGGTCGAGAATTCTCTTCCGTGGGCAACATAAAGGGCCGCCACCAGGTGGTGACGGCCCTTTATGAGAAAAGTATGTGAAGCTCAGCCTGCGCGACGGGCGCGAGCGGTGCGGCGCTTGAGAGCGCGGCGCTCGTCCTCGGACAGCCCGCCCCAGACGCCTGCGTCCTGACCGGACTCGAGCGCCCACTTGAGGCACGTGTCGACGACGTCGCAGCGACGGCACACGGCCTTCGCCTCTTCGATCTGCAGGAGGGCAGGGCCGGTGTTCCCGATCGGGAAGAACAGCTCAGGGTCTTCTTCCAGGCAGGCTGCGCGGTGGCGCCAGTCCATGTGAGGTCTCCTTGGCATGGCGAGCAAGGCCGCTTCGTGAATGTGTCGGACGCACGTCCACAATGGGCTTCAGGCTCAGGTGGGGGGTAATTGATGCTTGAACTAGGTTCACACCTCGTGAAGCCCAGCACAAGGGGTTACCGGAAAGTTTCTGCGGGGTGAACCGTGAGGTCTTGGTCACACTTCGGTGAAGGTGCAGGTCACGCGTAGTCTGGGTTGTCGTGGCACCAGTGAGCACCCCGAATCAATCCACCCCCGAGCCTCCCGAGGAGGGCAAGGCCCGCTCGTCGAGCCTCCCGGCAGGGGCGCGACCGCCCGCACTGTGGGTCGTGATCGCCGGGATCGTCCTCGAGGCGCTGGCCCTCGCGGCGGCCGCGGTGCTCGTCCTGTTCGAGCTTCTCACGGGAGGCTCCTTCTCGGCCGGGGTCTCGATCTTCCTCGCCCTGTTCTGCGCCGGCGTCGCGGTCGTCCTCGGTGCCAGCGCGCGCGGCCTGCTGCGCGGGCAGCGGTGGGCGCGCTCGCCCGTGGCCACCTGGCAGCTGCTCCAGATCGTGGTCGCCTTCAGCTGGCTGCAGTACGAGGTCACGTCCGGGGGGATCCTCACCATGGCGCTCGCCCTGGTCGTGCTCGTCGGACTCATGCTGCGCCCCGTCGTCGTCGCGACGACCCGCGACGTTGCCCGCACCGAGGGCTGACGTCACGACCGGTCCGTGACGTCGAGCGCCGCGGTCCGGGCGACCACCGTTGGCACCCGGCTCGTCCCGGGAGCCGTGACCTGGACAGGGACGAGGTCGTTCCCGCAGACGGCGACGGCCCGACCGACCGGTCCGCCCTCGGGGTCGACCGAACCGCCCAGCGGTCTCCCGAACACCTCGCCCGAGCCACGCTCCTCGGGGGCCAGGACGAGGCCGCTGCGCGCGCCCCGCAGCTCGGCGACCGGCCCCCGGTGGGCCATCGCCGCCGCCGCGGTCGTGCAGGACGCAAGGACGACGACGCCTGTGCGCACCAGGTCCGTGAGGACGTCCGCCTCGAGCGGGAACGTCTGGACGAGCAGGTCCAGGTCGTCGACGACCACCACGTCGCCCGCGCCGAGCCCGACGCTCGGCAGGGTGCCGAGCAGGGCCCGCACCTGCGCCGACGCGCGAGGACCGGTGGCCGCGAACGGCTCGGTCGCACCGGGCCCGCCCGCGGACGCGCCGAGGGGTTCGAGCTCCGTGAAGCGCTCGTCGGGCGAGACGATCGCCCGGAGCCTGCCCGTGGCGTGGGCCTGACGCGCCAGGACCAGCAGGGCGCTGCTGCGCCCGCTGCCGGGGGGCCCCACGACGAGCGCCCCGCGCGAGACGTCGAGGAGGACACGGTCCGCGTGGTCGCCGCCCCGTCCGACGACGAGACGTCCCGCTGCAGCGCCGGCGCCAGCACCGACTCCGTCCGCCGCGTCGTCCGTGACGTCCGGCTCGGTCACGATCCGGGGAAGCGGGAGCAACCGCACCGGCCGATCACGCCTCGCGTCGCGCAGACCGGCAGGGCCGCCCGTCGGGTCACCGGGCTCGGAGTCGACGACCACCTGGCACTCGACGGCGTCGCCCGCCCCGAGCCACACGGCACGGCCCGGACGGCCGCCGCGCCCGGCGAGCCGTGAGGGGACGCCGAGCGCGACGTCGTCGGGCACGGTGCCCGAGGCCAGCACGAGGCGCGGCCCCACGCGCGAGGACAGGCCCGCCAGCCCCGGGGAGCCACCCGCGAGCGCGACGTGCACGCCTCTTGCGGGCCCCTCGGAGAGCAGCCGGGCGACCTGGTCCGCCCCGGCGCCCGACGCGAGCCGGGCGAGGGAGACGCGCAGGTCCTCGACGTCGTCGAGCAGGACGAGGGTCGGGCGGTCCTGCGGGCGGCCCAGCAGGAGGTCGACGAGGCGTGCGACCCGCCGCGCGTCGTGGCGAGGCGCGACGGTCCCGCACGACGGGTGACCCGGCAGCCCGTGCGTGAGCGTCGGCGCGTCGCCGACGAGGTGGACGTCCCAGCCGCGGTCGAGAGCGGCGACCGCGAGGGCGCGCAGCGTCGTCGAGCGCCCGGACCGTGGTCGCCCGACGACCGCCAGGTGCCCGCGGTCGGGCTGCCAGGAGACGAGCCCGCGCCGCTGCTGGTCCGGCAGGTCGGACAGGGCGAGGGGCAGGCCGTCGGGGACGTCGCCAGGAAGCGCGACGTCCTGCAGGTCCGACGGCGTCACGCGCGCAGGGAGCGCGGGGAGCCACGGCGGGGCGAGGGCCGGGAGACGGGCGGCGCGCGCCGCGAGGACGGCGGCCGCGACCAGCCGGGCGACCAGGTCGGGCGTGAGGTCGACGGCGGTGGTCGTGCCACGAGCCGCTCCCCAACGTCGGGCGGCCAGCACCTGGGCCCCGGGACGCGGCGCGGCCGTCCCCGCGTGCGCGCACTGGACCACGAGCGGCGGTTCGGTGCCTCGTCGCAGCACGGCTCGGCCGGGCCGACCGGCAGGGATGAGCGCGGCATGGGGCGCGTCGATCACGTCTCGCGAGTCGCCCGGGTCGATCTGCCGCAGGGCCAGGCGCAGCGAGATGTTCGCTCGCATGTCAGCGGTCACGGCACCCGCGGGGCGCTGGGTGGCCAGGACGAGATGCACCCCGAGGGACCGGCCCTGCGAGGCGAGCCGCAGGAGGCCGGGGAGGAAGTCCGGCAGGTCGTCGGCGAGCGCCCGGAACTCGTCGATGACCACGAGGAGCCGGGGGAGCGTCCCGACGGGCAGGCCGTCGATGTCGGCCGCCCCTGCCTCTGCCACGGCCTGCTCACGCCGGCGCAGCTCGGCGCGCAGGCCGGCCAGGGCTCGGCCGGCGAGCCCTGGCTCGAGGTCCGTGACGCGTCCGACGACGTGCGGGAGGTCCACGCAGTCGCCGAAGCCCGCCCCGCCCTTGAAGTCGACGAGCGCGATCGCGAGGTCGCGCGGGCTGTGGGTGAGGGCGAGCCCGAGCACGAGCGACTGCAGCAGCTCGGACTTGCCGGCTCCCGTGGTCCCGGCGACGAGGGCGTGCGGCCCGTCGCGGACCAGGTCGACGTGGACGGTGCTGCCCTGCGCGTCGGTGCCGAGCGGGACGACCAGGCCCGGGCGAGATCCGTCCGCGGGCACCGACCACCGGGCGTCGACCCACGACGTCATCGAGGCAGGCTCGTGGGGGACGGGGGCCAGCAGCAGCCCCGCCAGCGAGACGCTCGCCGCGAGGTCGGGGTGGACGGGGTCCGTGCGGTCGACCGGCCCCCCGGGCGCGGTGCCCGCGGGCCAGCGGCCGAGGCGTGCCGCGGCGGCGACGTGCCGTGCGTACCGCTCGGCCCACGGGGCGGACACCCCGAGCTCCGGGGCGGGTTCGGCCGCACCGTCGGCGAGGTGCCACGTGCCCCGGCTCGTGTCCAGGACCGTGCGGCACCAGGCCGGCACGGACCTGCGGTCGGGGGCGAGGAGGATCAGCCGCTCCGCCCCGGTACGCCGCGCCCACCACGACTCGAGGGGCTCGACCGTCCCGGTGCCTGCGGTGGAGCGGTCGACGTCCACCAGCACGACGCGGTCGGTCGGCGGGCTCGTCCCGCCCTCCCTCCGCGCACCTGGCACGAGGTCGCTCCGGCGCGAGCCGGGCAGCCAGCGCAACCAGGACCAGTCCGGCGCGAGGTCGTCCTGGTGCACGGCGTCGACCTCGGCGCCCGAGGCGACCTGGGCGAGGAGCAGCGCGCGACCGGCTGCCAGACGGGACTCGCGCGGTCCGACCACCGCCACGCACCCGTCGGGCAGGTACGTGCCTTGAGCGCTCGGCGTCTCCGGGCGGGGTGCCGGCTCTCCCAGCGCGCGTGCACCGCTGGTCGGGTGGTCGGTGTTCGGCGCAGGGTCGGCCGCATGGTGGGCGGCGAACGCCGCGGTCATGAGGTCCGCAGGGTGCGGCGCGGGGTACCCGGTCCGGTCGAGCAGGCCGCCCGGGACAGGGGACCGGTCGTCGCGCAGCGACCCCCGCGGGGCCGAGGAGGCGTGATCGCGGGTACCGGGGCGGCTCGCGGGCCGCGCCCGGTCGCCGCCCGCTCCGGGGGCCGCGCCGGGCCGCCCGACGTGCCCCTCGCCCGTGCCCGAGCGTGCGAGCGAGGACGAGCGGCGCCGTCGGGCGAGGAGGGGGACCACGAGCGTGAGCGGACCGATCAGCGCAAGGAGCGCGAACAGGGGCTGGCGCGTGCTCGCCGCGAGCGCGAGCGACCCGACGGCCGGGGTCACGGCCATCAGGAGCGCGGCCGGACCGAGAGCCTCGCGGGGCGCGGCGGTGACCGGACGGGCGAGCCCGCTCGTGACGTCCCACTCCTCGAGGCGGGGCCGCGGGCGCAGGTCGTAGGTCGTGGGCCCGACCCGCAGGACGTGACCGGGGCGCCAGCGTCGCCATGCTCCGCGCCGCACGCGCCGCGACCTGCCCTCGGGGGGCTCCCGGCGGACCGGCACGGCCTGCTCCCCGCGCCGGGCACCCCGCACTCGCACCCGCACCTCGAACCCGACGTCCGTCCCGTCCGCTCCTGCCGCGGCCCCCGCGTGGTCTGCGGCGCGGCCCCGCGCCACCGGGAACCACCCCCGACGGCCCGCCGCGCGCAGCGTGACGACGACGCACGGACCGCTCCCGTGCTCCAGGCGGAGCGCAGAGCCCGGCCGCACCGGCAGCAGGCCCCCGCATCCCGGCCCGCTCAGGACCGCGACGTGCCAGGGGGCACGGAGCGCGGCGACGTCCTGGTCCCGCTCGGCGCTCGCGGACCGGGACCCGTCCGCGCGTCCCGCAGGGGTGCGTCTCGCGTGCCCCGTCACGCGGAGGATGGCCCCGGGAAGCAGGGGACGCGTCCCGACCCGGTGGTCCTCGCCGAGGACGACCCCGTCGACCTCGAGCGGGGCGCCGGCAAGCTCGGGGCGGCACGCGACGCGCGCCAGGTCCGGACGGAGGTCTCCCAGGCGCGAGCCGGGGGTCACGTCGAGGTCGACGCCGGGATGGAGGGTGATGAGCACGCGCCGATCCTGTCGTCCCCCGAAGGGCTCCGCAGACGCCGACGGCGCGCCTGTGGACGAGGAGATCGTCCACAGGCGCGCCGTCGGGCACGGTGCCGCTGGATGGCGGGTCAGTCGACCGCGAGCGCCTCCACGGGGGAGGTGCGGGCCGCCGAGCGGCCTGGGATCACCGAGGCGAGCAGACCGGCGACGAGCGCCACGACCAGCACCAGGGCGACGTCGCGCCACGGGACGGCCAGGGTCACGTCACCCATCACGGCGAGTGCCGCGGAGGCCCCGGCCCAGCCGTACAGGACGCCCAGCACGATGCCGAGCACCGCGCCGACCCCCGCGATGAGCATGCCCTCGATGGCCAGCATCCAGCGCAGCTGGGACCGGCTCAGGCCGATGGCCCGCAGGGTCGCGGACTCGCGGCGGCGCTCGATGACCGAGAGCGACAGGGTGTTCGCGACGCCGATCAGGGCGATGACGACCGCGACCGCGAGGAGCCCGACGACGATGCCGAGGACCGTGTCGACGACCTTCTGGTAGAGGGCGCGCTCGACGGCGGCACCGGTCACGTCGATCGGGATGCTGCTCTCGGCGAGCGCGTCCTGGAGCGCGGGGACCACGGACCCCGCGTCGGTCACGTCGGTCAGCCCCACCCAGGCGGTCGTGACCGGCGCGCCGGGGGCGACGCCGTCGAGCGTGTCGGGGGTGACCAGGAGGGCGCGTCCGCCCATCGGGGTGACCAGCGCCTCGAGGGTGGCGGGGGATCCCGTGCCCTCCGGGGCCGTCGCGGCCAGCGACAGCTCGTCGCCCGTGGCGATCTTCCAGTCCTTGGCGACCATCTCGGGGACGACGACCGTGCCGGGCACCAGCCCCTCGACGGCCTTCGCGTTGCGCACGAGCCCCACGGCGTCGGCAGGGTCGACGCCGCGCGCGAGGAACGTGATGGACTGTCCGTCCAGGTCGACCGAGACGGTCGCCGCGGTGAGCGGGACGACGCTCGCGATGCCCTCGGTGCTCTCGGCGGTGCTCATCGTCGTCTGCGGCAGCTCGATGGGGTCGTTGCCCCCGTTGTCGTCGTAGCCGTCCGTCGCGAGCGAGACGTCCACGGGGTAGCGGCTGTCGAGCTCGTTGTTCATGCTCATCCGTGCGCTGACCGCGCCGGTCGACATCATGGCCACGAGCGTCACACCGATGAGGAGCGCCGTGCTGGTGGCAGCGGTGCGGCGCGGGTTGCGCAGGGTGTTGGCCGCCGCGAGCTTGGCCGTGCTGCCGGAGCCCGTCAGGGCCTTGCCGACGACGCTGACCACCCGGGGGAGCCAGAAGATCGCGCCGATCAGCACCCCGACGAACGAGGCGGCGCCACCGGCCGTCGCCGCGAGCAGCCCCATCTCGGCGCTGCCCTGCTGCCCCAGGACGATGCCCAGGGCGAGGAGGCTCGCGCCACCGACGACCAGGAGGATCGAGGCGACCAGACGGACCCGCCCGGCTCCGGTCGAGACGGTCGGCGCGTCCGACGGGCGCAGCGCGGCGAGCGGCGCGACCCGGGTCGCTGCGCGGGCCGGGGAGAAGGACGCGACGAGCGTGACGACGGTGCCGACCAGCAGAGGTACCAGGACGACCGGGACGGTGATCTGGACCAGCTCCGGGAGCGGGACGCCGAGGTCCATGCCGCCGGCCACGGTGAGCGCGAGCTGGACGAGCCCCGTGCCGACCAGGATCCCGGCGACCGAGGCGATGATCCCGAGCGTCGTGGCCTCCAGCAGCACCGATCGTGCGAGCTGCTTGCGGTCGGCGCCCACGCAGCGCAGGAGCGCGAGGGTCCGGGTGCGCTGGGCGACGAGCACCTGGAAGGTGTTCGCGATGACCAGGGCCGCGACGAGCAGGGCGATCGCGGCGAACGTGAGGATCATGTAGGTGAAGACGTCCTCGCCGCCGGTCATCTCGGCAGCGACCTTCTTCGCGTACTCGTCGGTCGTCATGACCGTGGTGCCGTCCCCCTGCGAGTCGGCGATCTGGGTGCGGACGGTCTCGACGTCGGCGCCCGGGGCGAGAGCCACGAGGACGTCGTTCGTGACGTCGGCCGAGGCACCGGGCTCTGCGGCCGAGTCGTCCCAGGTCGTCAGCTCCGCCGCGTCCACCAGGCCCGCGCCGCCGTACTGCGAGTGGGCGCCCATCGGGTCGTCGAGGAGGCCGACGAGGGTCAGCTTCTCGTCGACGTCGGTGTACTCGCCGAGCGGGGCCTCGTCGGGCGACGTCGTGCCGCCGTCCGCTGCCTCGCCGGCCGTCGCGCTGCTGTCCGCGCTGTCCGTGCCGTCCGTGCTGTCCGTGCTGTCCGTGCCGTCCGGCGCGGTCGCGCCCTCGGCAACAGGCTGCCAGACGGAGCGTACGAGCGTCACGGTGTCGCCGAGCTCGAGGCCCAGGCGGTCCGCGGTCTCCTCGGGGAGGGCGATCTCGCCCGCAGCCGACGGCTGGGCGCCCGCGGTGACCTCCTGCGGCTCGAACCGCGGGTCGGTCATGACCGGGCTGACGATCTGGAAGGTGCGCTTGCCGCCCGAGACCAGCTGGAAGGCTCGGAGCTTGCGCGCGTCGGCGGCCTCGACCCCGGGGGTCGTGCCGACCGCGGCGATCTCGGCGGCGTCGAGGCCCTGGTCGTTCGCGACGACCAGGTCGGAGTCGGCGTAGCGCGCGGCGATCGAGCCGTTGGTGACCTGGGTCATGACGTTCCCGGCGAGGAGCGTCGCGGTCAGGAAGGCGGTCCCGATGAGGATCGCGATGCCGGCGGCGCTGAGCCGCCCGATGCTTCGGCGCATCTGCGCCAGGGTGAGCCGGACCATCAGGCGCGCACCGCCGTCGAACCGGTCGAGCCGCCCGCGAGCGCGTCGGCGGGGTCGCCCTCGAGCGTGCGCAGCGCGTCGAGGCCGGCGAGGACGGACTCGGGCGTCGGGTCGTCGATGTCGCCCGCGATGCGGCCGTCCGCGATGAGGATGACGCGGTCGGCGTACGCGGCGGCCGTCGGGTCGTGCGTGACCATGATGATGGTGCGCCCGAGCTCGCGGACCGAGCGGCGCAGGAAGCTCAGGACCTCGGCGCCGGAGCGCGAGTCCAGGTTTCCGGTGGGCTCGTCGGCGAACACGACCTCGGGCTTGGCGATGAGGGCGCGGGCGATCGCGACGCGCTGCTGCTGCCCGCCCGAGAGCTCGCTGGGGCGGTGGGTGAGGCGAGCGCCCAGGCCGAGGGTCTGGACGAGCGTCGCGAGCCACTCCTTGTCGACCGTCCCCGAGGCGAGCTCGATCGGGAGCGTGATGTTCTGCTCGGCCGTGAACATGGGCAGCAGGTTGAACGACTGGAAGACGAAGCCGACGCGGTCGCGGCGCAGCCTGGTCAGCTCGTTGTCACCGAGCGCGGTGATCTCGGTGTCGCCGATGAAGCCCTGGCCGCTCGAGGCGGTGTCGAGCCCGGCGAGCAGGTGCATGAGCGTGGACTTTCCCGAGCCCGAGGGGCCCATGATCGCGGTGAACGCGCCCTTCTCGAAGTCCACGTCGACGCCGTCGAGCGCGCGCACGGTCGCCTCGCCCTTGCCGTACAGCTTGGTCAGGGACCGGGCGCGCACCGCGGGGGTGCCCGGTGAGGCGGCGGTGCCGGGGATGGGCTGGTACACGGTGGTGTCCACGTCTGCTCCAGGGAGTTCGTCGTCGGTAGGTCCGGTCCCGGGGCGGGGCGCGTGGTGCGCCCGGCGCCGGGACCGAGGGGGTGCGGGGGAGAGCCGAGGCCCTCGTTCCCACCTGATGACGACACTAGGAGCCGGGGGGTGGCGGCCGCGTCCGGCGACGGGCTGGTCCTGGCCGCAGGGGGAGTCATCCCGTGGTCGTACGCGCCCGGTCGGGCGGTACGCCGCACGTCGAGCGGTCCCGCAGCCAGGGTCCGTCCGGCCCCCGGCGAAGCCCCTGCCCGACGGCGTCACGCGCCCGGGCGCACCAGCCCGGTCTCGTAGGCCGTCACCACGGCCTGCACGCGGTCGCGCGCCTCGAGCTTGGCGAGGATGCGCCCGACGTGGGTCTTGACCGTGGCCTCGGCGACGAACAGGTCGCCCGCGATCTCGGTGTTCGACCGGCCCTTCGCCATGAGAACGAGCACCTCGCGCTCGCGCTCGGTGAGCGAGGAGACCTGCTGCTGGGCGCCCGTGTCGACGAGCTGCTCGGCGGGCAGGGCCACGACCAGGTGCTCGAGGAGCCGGCGGGTCGAGGACGGGGCGATCACCGCGTCCCCCGAGTGCACGGTGCGGATCGCCGCGAGCATCTCCTCGGGGGGAGCGTCCTTGAGGAGGAAGCCGCTGGCCCCGGAGCGGATCGCCTCGAGGACGTACTCGTCGAGGTCGAACGTCGTGAGCACGATGACGCGCGGCACGTGCTGCCCCTCGGCGGCCGCGGCCGTGAGCTGCGCCGTCGCGGCGAGCCCGTCGAGGTGGGGCATGCGCACGTCCATGAGCACGACGTCGACGGGGTGGTCCGCGAGCAGCCGGAGCGCCTGGAGCCCGTCACCGGCCTCGACCGTGACCTGGAGGTCGGGCTGCGAGTCGATCACCATCCGGAAGCCGGCCCGCACGAGCTGCTGGTCGTCGACGAGCGCGACCCGGATCGGGGCGCGCTCGGGCGGGTCGGGGGCGAAGAAGGTGGAGGTCATGGGTCCTGACGATCGTCGGGTGCGGGTGCGGGCCGGGTGCCGCGAGGGTCCATCCTGCCCGACAGGTGGTCCGGCGGGGGTGGCACGGGGGCAGGACCCGCCGACCGACCCGCCGCCGGACCGGCTGCCGGACCCGCCGTCGGGCCGTGCGGTGGCGACTGCGGACCGGGAGCCGACGGGAGGAGGGGAGCGACGCCGTCGAGCCGGGGGATGGGCATGGTGAACCGGACGCGGAAGCCGCCCCCGGGGCGGGGGCCCGTCGTCACGGAGCCGCCGAAGATCACGGCGCGCTCGCGCATGCCGAGCAGACCGTAGCCGGGCGAGTGCGAGCCGTCCGCGGAGGCGCCCCTCCCGTCGTCGTCGACCGCGAGCTGGAGCGTGTCGACGCCCCAGGTCACGACCACCGTGACGGTCGGGTCCGGGCCTGCGTGCTTGAGGATGTTGGTCAGCGCCTCCTGGCAGACCCGGTACACGGTCAGCCCCGCCCCCGGAGGCAGGGCGCGCGGCGTGCCCATGCGGACGAGCGAGACCCGCATGCCGCTCTCGCGCACCTGGGCGACGAGGGTCTCCAGGTCGGCCGAGTCGGGCTGCGGGTTGAGCTCGATGCGGCGGGTCGCGCCCGTGACGGGGGTGGGGTCCGTGCGGGGGGAGCCGGTGGGCGCGACGGCGCTCGCGGGACCTCCTGGGGGGAGGGGCCGGGGACGGTTGTTGAGGCCGGGGGCGTGCGTGAGCTGGGCAGGCCCGGCGACGGCGCCGCGGTCGTCCGTGCGCAGGACCCCGAGGAGCCGGCGCATGTCGGCCAGCGCGGCACGACCCGTCTCCGAGACCGTCGTCAGTGCGCGCGTGGCCGCGGCCGGGTCCGTGGCACCGGCGTAACGTCCACCGTCGGCCTGGGCGATGATGACGGACAGCGAGTGGGCGACGATGTCGTGCATCTCGCGGGCGATGCGCGAACGTTCGGCGGCCGTCGCGATCTGCGCCTGCTGGTCGCGCTCGACCTCGAGGCGCTCGGCGCGGTCGACCAACGCGTTGATGGTCTCGCGCCGCGAACGGCGGACCAGCCCGAACGCCCAGACCGCGAGGAACATCATGGTCGTGAACATCGTGGTGACCACGAGGACCCCGGCCGCCTCGCCCGGGCCGCTCGCCTGCATGGCGAGCGAGAGCCCGAGCACCAGGGAACCGGCGGCCGAGGAGATCATCGCGGTGCGGTGCGCCCACCGGGGGCCGTAGACCGTGACGGAGAAGAGGGAGATCAGCAGGAGGAAGTCGGCCGGGAGGAAGACGATCCCGAACAGCAGGTGGAGCAGCGCGACCGAGTAGACCGTGATGGCCGACGCCACGGGGCGGACCCGGCGCCACGGCAGCGGGGCGATCATGCCGATCGTGAAGAGGGTCGAGAGCGTCGAACCGCCCGTGGCGGACGTCCCGAGCGCCCAGGCCGCAGGCACGAAGGCGAGCGCGACGACGAGCGTCGTGGTCATGTCGACACCGAACCGGTGCCGCTCCCACCACTTGCCCATGTTCTCGTACCAGCCCATGCCTGCCAGCCTAGGTGGGGCCCGCCGTCGGAGGGGTCCACCCGTGGACGGACCGGGGGCGTGCCCCGGCCCGACCAGGGCATGATCCGGGGTCGCGGGAGCGGCCGGCCGGGTCGCGGCCCGTCGGGGCGCGGGCGCCGGACACGGGTCGTGCGAACGCCTTCCCGTGACGTCCCGACGGCGTCCGCATGGCCGGGCCTACCGGGTGCAACCGGGCAGACCCGGGCAGAGCAGAACACCCGGGCCATCGGTGTCCATCAGGTGTGCCATGGGTGTCCCACAACGCCTGCCGGATAACGCCAAAGTTCTACGAATGCCCTAGCATGATCGAATGACCCACGTACTGCTAGCGGAGGACGACCCGGCGATTGCCGAACCTTTGGCGCGTGCGCTGACGCGTGAGGGTTACAACGTGGTCGTGCAAGGAACTGGTCAAGGAGCGATCGACGCCGCGAACGGCGTCGACATCGTCGTCCTCGACCTGGGCCTCCCGGACATGGACGGCCTGGACGTCGCACGTGAGATCCGCAACAAGGGTCTGACGACGCCGGTCCTGGTCCTGACGGCACGTGCCGACGAGGTCGACCTCGTGGTCGGCCTCGACGCCGGCGCCGACGACTACGTGACCAAGCCCTTCCGCCTGGCCGAGCTCCTCGCCCGCGTGCGGGCGCTCCTGCGACGCACCCACGGCGACACCACGGACGAGGAGGAGCTGGTCGCGCAGGACGTCCGCATCGACGTCTCCGCCCACCGCGCCTTCCAGGGCGAGCGCGAGCTGCACCTGACCACCAAGGAGTTCGAGCTCCTGCGCGTGCTCATCGCGAGCGCGGGATCCGTCGTCGTGCGTGACACCCTCATGCGCGACGTGTGGGGCTCGGAGCCCGTGGGCTCCACCAAGACGCTGGACATGCACGTGTCCTGGCTGCGCCGCAAGCTCGGCGACGACGCCAACTCGCCGCGCTACGTCTCGACGGTCCGGGGCCTCGGCTTCCGGTTCGAGACCGGCGAGGGCTGATCAGCCCACAGGGCTGAGCGAAGGAGTAGGGCGTGCGTCGACGCGTGCTGCAGGCGACGGTCGCGGCCGTCGCCGTCGCCGTCCTGCTCCTGGGGTTTCCCCTCGCCTTCCTCGGCGCGCAGTTCGTGCTCGCCAACGAGAAGGCCCAGCTCCAGGGACGGGTGGACACGCTCGCCCGGAACATCGACGCCCGGCTCTCGCAGAACGAGCCGATCCCGCAGTCGGTCCTCGACAACGCGTCCGAGGGGCGCCCGGGCGAGCTGCCCGCGTACGTCTTCGTCAACCTGCCCGACGGCGAGCACATGACCGCGGGCGAGGTCATCTCCGGACGGGTCAACGAGGCCGCGGACCGGACGGACCAGAACGCGACCGTGGCCCTGACCACGTCGTTCGCCGACAGCTACTGGAACGCCGCGAAGATCGTCCTGCTCGTCGTCGCGGCCTCGGTCGTCGCCTTCGCGGCAGGCATCGCGATGGCCGTGTGGCAGGCCAACCGGCTGTCGGCGCCGCTGGTGTACCTCGCCGCCTCGGCCGAGCAGCTCGGGTCCGGCCAGGTCCGACCCCGGCTCGAGCTCTCCGGGGTCGAGGAGATCGATCTCGTGGCCGCCGAGCTCGCGCGCAGCTCCGACCGCCTCGCCGGACGTCTGGCCGCCGAGCGCCAGTTCGCCTCCGACGCCTCGCACCAGCTCCGGACGCCCTTGACCGCGCTGAGCATGCGGCTCGAGGAGATCTCGATGGCCTCCGACGACCCGGAGATCCAGGAGGAGGCGCGCATCTCGCTCGAGCAGGTCGAGCGCCTCGTCACGGTCGTCGACGACCTGCTCACGCAGTCGCGTCGCGCACAGGGCGGCACGACCGAGGCCGTCCGCCTGATCGACGTGGTGCACCAGCAGGAGGAGGAGTGGGTCCCCACGTTCGCCAAGGCCGGTCGCCGGCTCGTGGTCGACGTGCCCGACGGCTACCAGGTCCTCGCGACCCCCGGCGCTCTCGCGCAGGTGCTGGCCACCCTCATCGAGAACTCGCTCAAGCACGGTGCGGGCACCACGACCGTGCGTGCCCGACCGAGCGGGACCAGCGGCGCCGTCGCGATCGAGGTCGGTGACGAGGGCGAGGGGGTCTCCGACGAGATGGCCTCGCGCGTCTTCGAGCGCGGCGCGACCTCGGGAGCGGGGACGGGGCTCGGGCTGGCTCTCGCCCGTGACCTCGCCGCGGCCGACGGGGGCCGGCTCGAGCTGGCCCAGCGTCGCCCGCCGATCTTCGCGCTCTTCCTCGCGGGCGTGCCCCGCACGCTCGACCCGCGGATCGTGCTGCCCACCGGGACCACGATCTCGGCGTCCGGGGCGCGCAAGCGGCGCCGCAGGCGCGGGCGGGACGCCGAGAGCTAGGCCTTGTCGGAAGGGTTGCCCGTCGCGACCGGGTCAGGGACAGGGAAAGGGGTGGCGGCGAGCGTCGCGGCCCCGTCGAGCGGACGGGGCCCGACCCCCGCGCCCGTGAACACGACACGTCGGTAGGCGACGTAGCGGAACACGTTCGCCAGTGCGAGACCGACCCCGTTCGCCGCGACGTTCTCCGCGAGGGGGGACGTCAGCCCGAGGACGTCGGTCGTGAACGCGAGCACGCCGAGCGAGATGGCCATGCCCGCGGCGTTGACCAGCAGGAAGGTCAGCAGCTCGCGGCCGTGGCGGCTCGTGCGGCGGTCGGAGAAGGTCCAGTAGCGGCTGCCGAGCCACGACACGACCGTCGCGACGCCCACGGCGATCGCCTTGGCCTCGAGCGGGCTCGCGCTCAACGCTTCCCAGGGGCCGAAGCGCAGCAGGTTGAACAGCCCGAGATCCACGAAGAAGGCGACGGTTCCCACGAAGCTGAACCGGCCCAGCTCTGCCAGGCGCGCGACGACGCGCGTCCGACGTCGGGCGGCGTCGGACGCGAGGCGGGCGGCGGCCCCGACGGGGACGGGCGCCCGGACGGGGCTGAGCGAGAGCTCGTCGACCTGGCTGGACATGGTCGGCAGGGTACGCCGTGGACCTGGGAAAGATTGCCAGGAGCAACCGCCGGGTGGGACGGGTCGTCCGACGGTCGGTCGAGCGACTACCCTCGGTACACGTGTCAGCACCAGTGATCGCCGTTGTCGGAGGCGGGCAGCTCGCCCGCATGATGGCCCCTGCGGCCGGTGAGCTCGGGGTGCACCTACGGGTGCTCGTCGAGGCTCCCGGGACGTCGGCGGCCCAGGTGGTGACCGACGCCCCGGTGGGATCGGCCACCGACGAGGTCGCGATCCGAGACCTCATCGCACCGACGGACGGCAGGGCCCCGGCCGACGTCCTCACGTTCGAGCACGAGCACGTGCCCAACGACCTGCTGACCGACCTCATCGAGCACGGCACCCCCGTGCGGCCCGCGCCGCACGCCCTGGTCCAGGCGCAGGACAAGATCGTGATGCGCCGCCGGCTCACCGAGCTCGGCGCGCCGTGCCCACGCTGGGCCCCGCTGCCCGTCGACCCCGAGCAGGGGCACGCGACGCTCGCCGGCTTCCTCGCCGAGGTCGGCGGCGAGGCTGTGGTCAAGACGTCGCGCGGCGGCTACGACGGCAAGGGCGTGCGCGTCGTGACCTCGGCCGACGAGGCCGCCGACTGGCTCGCCGCCGCGGCAGCGGGCGGCCCACAGCTCCTCGTCGAGGAGAAGGTCCCGTTCACCCGTGAGCTCGCGGTCCTGGTCGCGCGGCGCCCGAGCGGCGAGGTCCGCACGTGGCCCGTCGTCGAGTCGATCCAGCGCGACGGCGTCTGCGCCGAGGTGATCGCCCCCGCCCCCGACCTGACGGACGCCGAGGCCCGCGAGGCGCGCCAGGTGGCCGTCGCGATCGCCGAGGGGCTCGACGTCACCGGCGTCCTCGCGGTCGAGATGTTCGAGGTCGCTGATGGCGCTGTCGGCGCTGACGGCCCCGTCGACGCCCTGGGCGCCGCCGGCTCGGCGGACGGTCGCCCCGCCCGCCGCGTCCTGGTCAACGAGCTCGCGATGCGCCCGCACAACTCCGGTCACTGGACCATCGACGGCGCGGTCACGAGCCAGTTCGAGCAGCACCTGCGCGCCGTCCTCGACCTGCCGCTCGGCGACACGTCGCCCACGGCCCCGTGGACGGTCATGGCCAACGTGCTCGGGTCGAGCCTGCCCGCCCTCACCGACGCGCTGCCCGGGGTCCTGGGCGCGTTCCCCGACGCGCGCGTCAACCTGTACGGCAAGGACGTCCGCCCGGGCCGCAAGCTCGCCCACGTGAACGTGAGCGGCCACGACCTGGGCGAGGTCCGCCGTCGGGCGCTGGGCGCGGCCGCGCTGCTGCGCGGCGAACCCCTCCCCGAGAACCGCACCACCGACGAGACGAAGGCCTGAGACATGACCGAGAGCACGCCCACGGTGGGCATCGTGATGGGATCCGACTCCGACTGGCCCGTGATGCAGGAGGCCGCGGCCGCGCTGCGCGAGTTCGGCGTGGCGATCGAGGTCGACGTCGTCTCGGCCCACCGCATGCCCACCGAGATGATCGACTACGGGCGCAGCGCCGCCGAGCGCGGGCTGCGCGTGATCGTCGCGGGTGCCGGGGGAGCCGCGCACCTGCCGGGCATGCTCGCGGCCGTCACACCCCTGCCGGTCATCGGCGTGCCCGTGCCGCTGCGCCACCTCGACGGCATGGACTCGCTCCTGTCGATCGTGCAGATGCCCGCGGGCGTGCCCGTCGCGACCGTCTCGATCGGGGGCGCGCGCAACGCAGGCCTGCTCGCCGTGCGCATCCTCGCCTCGGGCACGGACGACGCCGCAGCGCGCCTGCGCGAGAAGATGGTCGCCTTCCAGGAGGCCCTGAGCGAGCAGGCGCACGCCAAGGGGGCCGCACTGCGCGCCACGGTCGCCGGAGAGCGCCGCACGGGCTTCGGGGCGTAAGCGCCCCAGCACCACGAGAAGGGCCCGCACCGAGGAACGGTGCGGGCCCTTCTCGCTGCCGTGCGGGACGGCGCCGACGTCGACTGCGGCTACGACTGGGGCAGGCCGCCCACGACGCCCGCGGGCAGCTTCCCGTCGCGCAGGTCCGCCCAGAACGCCGGGCTCAGGTCGGGATCGAGACGCACCGTCGAACCGACCCCGCCAGGACGGTAGTCCGGGTCGGAGATAGGTGGCGTGCCGGTGACGCCGTCAGGGCCGTTCGCGGCCCGGAAGGCCAGCGCGAGCTTCCCGAGGTCGACGATGCCCGTCTTCTCGTCGACCTCGAGGGCACCGATACCGGCACCGAGCAGCGAGACCTGGTCCCCAGGGCGCACGAGCAGGCTCGCGTCGACGGCCTTCTGGCTCACCGCCCCGATGACCTGCCGCTGGCGCTCCCCACGGCCGATGTCGCCCTTGGGGTCGGAGTAGCGCATGCGGGCGAACGCCAGGGCCGTCGTGCCGTCCGCGTCGTGACACCCGGCAGTCCAGACGAGCCCGCTGTTGGGATCGTTGACGTCGTAGTCGAGGCACAGCTCGACGCCGCCCACGGCGTTGACCACGTTCGAGACGCCGCCCAGGCCGATCTCGACGAAGTGGTCCACCGTCAGCCCGGTCAGCCCTTCGACGGTCTGGACGAGGAGCGGTGCCCCGCCCCACGAGTACGCCGCGTTGAGCTTGGCGGGCCCCCTGCCGGGAACCTCGACGAACGAGTCGCGCGGGAGGCTGATGAGGGCGGCGGGGCCGCTCGCCGGCTTGTGCAGGATCATGATCGTGTCGGTCCTGGCGCCCTCCGTGCCGTCCTCGGCGATGCCGTCACCGCCGCGCGCGTCGGAACCCGCGAGGAGGTAGGTGGTTCCCGCGGTCCCCGAAGCACCCGAGAGAGCATCGACGTGCTGGATCTTGCCGTTGGCCCACACGAGCAGGCCGACCGGCCAGGCGATGAGCAGGACGAGGGCCAGGACGCCCACCGTCGTGGCGAGGCGTCGTCCCCGCCGGCGGCCCCGCGGGCCGCCGGCCGTGACCGGTGGGCGCGTGGACGGCGGGCGCGTCCCGGGCGGCGAGCCGGTGGGGCGCGTCGACGGTCGGGCCCCGCGGGGCGCCGACGGGCGCGAGGCTGCGGCGGCCGGTCGAGAGGGCGCCCCGGGCTGCTGCTGTGCGCCCCCCACTGCCTGCGCCGGTGACCGGGGACGGGTGGTCCTGCCGTGAGCCGGGGGGACCGACGGGGGCGCGGCGCTCTCGGTGGACGTCTGCGACCGGGCACCCGCGCCGCGGCGGGCGTCCGAGGAACCCACAGGGCGCGCCGGAGGGGCAGGAGGCGGAGTCCCCGGCCGTGACGGCGGGGCGGCGGCGGTGCGCGACGACTGGCGCTTGATCCGCGGCTCCGAGGTGAGCGGGACGTCCGGAGCGAGCGGCTCGACAGGGCGACCGGCCGACCGGGGTGTGCCGTCGGACCCGACCGCGATCGCGTCGTTGGCGCTGGGGGGCCTGCCTGCACGCCCTGTCTGGGGCGTGAAGCTCGGGGGCCTGGTCCGGCCCGAGGGAGACTCGTCGTGGGACATGGCGGCCTCAACCAGCCACGTGAGCGACGACGTCGAGCAGGACGGACCGGGGGAGCCGGTGGGCGTCCGGACGCGAGACGGACATGGGGACGATGATGCCACTCGTGCCACGGGTCGGGCGGCAGGAGAGGCGGACACGCCCGGACCGGGTGAGATCGCGCCCTCGACGGTTCGTGCCCACCCGCCGCGACGGCGCGACGACCGGGACCGCGCACGTGGGGGTCCTTGCCGTCGAGCCGGGCGAGAGACAGCTACGAGAGGTCACGGTTCAAGAGCATAGGACGAAGCCCGTCCCGCGCGGAGGGGTCCGGGAGGTTGCCGCGTGGAGGTCTCGTAGAGACACCCGTCGAACCGTGCCGCCCCGGCGCGGAGCGGGCTCCACGAGGGCTGGCGAGAGAGGCCGCGGCTGGCGGGGCGGGCCGACGGGCGGTACGCCGACGTGGCGCCCGCCAGCCCGCTCCTCGCTACTGACCGACCTTCGCGTACTTCGCCTCGGTCTCGGCCTTGGCAGCGCGCCACCAGGACTCGTTCGCCCGGTACCAGTCCACCGTGGCCTCGAGGCCCTGACGGAAGTCCGTGTAGCGAGGGGTCCAGCCCAGCTCGTCACGCAGCTTGGAGGAGTCGATCGCGTAGCGCAGGTCGTGGCCAGGACGGTCCGCGACGTGGTCGAAGTCGTCGGGGGTGCGCCCGAAGATCTCGAGGAGGGTCTGGACGACCTCGAGGTTGTTCTTCTCGCCGTCGGCACCGATCAGGTAGGTCTCACCGGCTCGCCCGGCGTCGATGATGGCCCAGACGGCCGAGTTGTGGTCCTCGACGTGGATCCAGTCGCGGACGTTCTGGCCGGCGCCGTACAGGCGCGGGCGGATGCCGTCGATCAGGTTCGTGACCTGGCGCGGGATGAACTTCTCGATGTGCTGGTACGGGCCGTAGTTGTTCGAGCAGTTCGAGATGGTCGCCTGGATCCCGAAGGACCGCGCCCAGGCACGGACGAGCAGGTCGCTCGACGCCTTGGTCGACGAGTACGGGCTCGACGGGTTGTACGGCGTCGAGGCCGTGAACCGCTCCGGGTCGTCCAGCTCGAGGTCGCCGTACACCTCGTCCGTCGAGATGTGGTGGTACCGGGTGCCGTGCTTGCGCACGGCCTCCAGGAGAGTGAAGGTCCCGATCACGTTCGTCTGCACGAACGGCGACGGGTCGTCCAGCGAGTTGTCGTTGTGCGACTCGGCCGCGAAGTGGACGACGAGGTCGCTCGCACCGACGAGACGGTCGACGAGCTCGGCGTCCGAGACGTCCCCCTTGACGAAGGTGATCCGGTCGGCGACGGGCGCGAGCGACGAGAGGTCACCTGCGTAGGTGAGCGCATCGAGCACCGTCACCTCGACGTCAGGACGCTCGCGGACGGTCTGGTGGACGAAGTTGGAGCCGATGAAACCGGCTCCGCCGGTGACGAGAAGACGCATGGGTGATTCCTCCTGGCGGGTGCAATGCCCTCATACCCTAGCCGTTGGTGCTCGCCGGAGGTTCCGGCGGGCGCGACGCACGACGCCCCGGTGCCCGCTCCGAAGAGCGGGCACCGGGGCGTCGACGACGTGGGGTCAGACCGTGGACGCCCCGACCGTGCTGTCCTGCCCGGAGAGGACCTGGGCGTTCGTCCAGGTGACGCCGACGGACCGCCCGTCGGCCACGACCGAGAGCTGGACCGCGTCGCGCAGCCGGTGGAGCTCGGAGCCGGCAGCGTTCGTCACGGCGCCGTGCAGCGCATAGCTTCCCTCACCGATGTGGAGGTCGGGCAGCAGGAACTCCACCCGGTGCGTGCCCTCGAGACGCGGCAGCGGGACACCCAGCAGCTTGGTGTTGGTCCCGTACACGTTGACCCCGAGCGCCGTGTCGATACCGATCCCGACGATCGCTCCCGAGATCGGGGTGCTCGCCTCGACCGTGACGGCCACCACGACGTCGGTCGCGGGGGAGATCTCGGAGACGGGGCTCCCGTCGGGCGAGAAGAGCCCGACCGACTGGACGACGGCGCGCTCGACAGCGTGCGCCGGCTCGTCCTCGACCTTGGTGGACTGCTCCGCCTCCTGGATCCTGATCTGCTCGCGCTCGATGTCCTCCTGGCGGATCTGGTCGAACTCGCTGCGCAGCGTCCGCAGGGCCTCCCGGGGAGCCCCGTCCGCGATGACCGCCCCGCTCTCGAGCACCACGGCGCGGTCGCACAGGTCGGCGACCTGGTCGAGCGAGTGGCTCACGAAGATGATCGTGCGCCCGTCGTGCTGGAACTGACGGATGCGGTCCATGCACTTGCGCTGGAACGGCTCGTCACCGACGGCCAGGACCTCGTCCACGAGGAGGATGTCCGGGTCGACGTGCACGGCCACGGCGAAGGCGAGCCGGACGTACATTCCCGAGGAGTAGAACTTCACCTGGGTGTCGATGAACTTCTCGATGCCGGAGAAGTCGACGATCGCGTCGAAGTAGCTGTCCGTCTGCTCCCTGGACAGCCCGAGGATCGAGGCGTTGAGATAGACGTTCTCCCGCCCCGTCAGGTCCGGGTGGAAACCCGCACCCAGCTCGAGCAGGGCAGCGAGACGTCCGCGGATGCTGACCGTGCCCGACGTCGGCTGGAGGATCCCGCCGATCATCTTGAGCAACGTGCTCTTGCCCGAACCGTTCGGCCCGACGAGTCCGACCGTGGAACCGGACGTGATGTCGAGGTCGACGTCACGCAGGGCCCAGAAGTCGTCCTTGTGCTTGTTGGAACGGCCGAAGTTGACGAGTCGCTCCTTGAGCGACTTCTCCTTGCGGATGACGAATCTCTTCGAGATGTTGTCGACCCGGACGACGGTGGTGCTCATCACAGCTCCTGTGCGAAGTTGCTCTGCAAACGGGAGAAGACGCGCTGCCCGATCCAGAGGAGGACGATCGAGATCCCGAGCGTGATGAGCAGGCGCACACCGAGGTCGTCGGGCATCGGCTGTCCGTCGCCAGCCACCCAGAAGGCGCGCTGGAAGGCGAAGATCACCTGGGTCATCGGGTTCGACGCATAGATGTTCTGCACGAGCTCCGACGAGACCTGGGACGTGATCTGGCTCCACGAGTAGACGATCGGCGACGCCCAGAAGGCGAGCATCAGCACGATCTCCACGAGGTACTGGACGTCACGAAGATAGACGTTGACCGCGGACAGGATGAGGGCGAGCGCGCTCGCGAAGGTCACGAGGACCGAGAACCCCAGGATGAAGTAGAGCCAGCGCTCGCCCGTCGGGAACTGACCGCGGATCGCGGTGAACCCCAGGAGGATGACCAGCTGGATCCCGAAGTTGAAGAGTGCCGAGCCGACGACGCTGAGGGGGAAGACCTCGCGCGGGACGTAGACCTTCTTGATCAGGCCCGAGTTGACGACGATCGAGCCCGTGCCGGTCGAGACGATGTCCGAGAACAGCTGCCACGCCGTCAGGCCGGTGAAGATGTAGATCGCGAACTCGGGGATGTTCCGCTCGGCTCCGAGGAACTTGCCGATGGCGACCCAGTACACGAGCAGGAGCGCGATCGGACGTGCCAGGCTCCAGAAGAAGCCCAGGATGCTGTCCTTGTAGCGAGCCTTGATCTCTCGGCGGACGAGGAGCCCCACGAGCTCACGGTGCGAGAAGATGTCCCGGAGGGACTGCAGGGTTCCACCGAAGATGCCCGAACGCGGGCCAGCGGGACGCATCGGTTGGGTTGCAAGAGCGGACGCTCTAGCGTCACGCAGGTCGTCCATCGTTCTCCTGATCATGGTGGTCTAGGCATGAGGGCCTGAGGGGCAACAATACCCGCCAGGCGTAGCGCCCTAGGCCGTCGGGGGACGGCCCTCGATGAGATAGGCCCAGAGCTCCGCGGCGTAGTCGTCCCACGTGCGCCGAGGGCGTGCGAGTGCCGCGACGCTCAGCTCGCCCAGCTGCTCGTCGTCCAGGAGGAGCGTGCGCATCGCGTCGGCGATCGCCCGGTCGTCGTGCGGGTCGACGACGAGCGCACCCCCGTCGGCGGCGATCTCGGCCATGCTCCCGAAGTCCGACGTGATGGCCGGGGTCCCCACCGCGAGGGACTCGGCGACAGGCAGCCCGAACCCTTCGTTGAGCGAGGGGAAGACGGAGAACCGGGCGAGACGGTAGGCCGCCCAGAGCTGGTCGTCGGAGATCTTGCTGGCCGCCTCGACCGGTCGACCGATCGAGCGGAGCTCGTGAAGACGACGCTGGAAGCTCTCGCCGTTCCACGAGTTCCCGCCGATGAACGTGAGGCTGAAGGCATGGCCCTCGCGCCACAGCAGCTCGGCGGCGTGCAGGATCGCGAGGTGGTTCTTCCGCGGCTCGTGGCTGCCGACGACCAGGACCAGCGGCCAGGTGCCGACCGTGAACCGCAACCGGGCGGCCTCGATGTCGGCCGGCGTGGACTCGACCGCCTCGACCGGCAGCACGACCGGCGTGATCTCCGGACCGGCGATGCCGGTCGCGGCGAGCATCATGCGCCAGCCCTCGTACTCGGTCGCAGCGGCACCGGAGATCGGCGCGAGCCGCACCCCGTGCCGGAGCGCGGCCAGGCTGCGGGCGAATGCGTCGCTCATGCCCGGGCTGGTCGTGTCGCCCGACGTGACCGGGATGAGGTCGAACCCGACCGCGCTCAGAGGGCTCCGCGAGTAGAGCGCCAGCGCACGAAGGCGGCCGGTCCGCTCCTCCTCCGCCGCGAGCTCCGGCACGACGTAGCGAGCGTTCCACGGCACGACCACCGACGGCTCTGCCGTCGACGGGAGGTCCTCGTCCGCCGCCTCGGCCCGGAGGATCCGGTCGAGCTCTACGGGGGTCAGGTCCCGGACCGCGTCGAAGTCCTGCGTCCACGACACCGGCAGGACGTCGTGCTCGCGCAGCCACCGCCGGGTGGTCTCCCGCACGACGCGCTGGATCCCGGTCATGAGCGTCGTCGACGCGGTGTGCGCGACGTCCACGACGACCGTGCCGGTCACGACCCGCACGGCCCACCCGGCGCTCTCGTCGGTCGTCTCCTCGACGATCGTGCGCACGACGACATGGCTGTCGAACTCGGCCTCGCGTGCTGTCTCGACGACCGTGTGCACCTCGGGAAGGCGTCCTGTGAGGACCGTGATCGCCAGCCACACCTGAGCGTGGTCACGGATGTCGACGAGCTCGCCGAGCACCCGCTCGAAGGACTCGAGAGACCAGGGGGCCACCGAGGGAGCCGGTCGCTCGAGCGCCGTCGCGAGCAGCGGCAGGCGCGAGCGCCAGGCGTCGACGTGGGTCTGCGGGGCGGCCGACGACCTCGTGGCGCCCGACGGGCGTCGGAAGATGGTCACGTGGGGTCCTCAGCTGTCTCGTCGGTCATGAAGTACTGCCAGAGCTCGCGGGCGTAGTCGTCCCAGGTACGGCGCGGGCGCCGGCGGGCCTCGAGGGCGAGCCGTTCGCGCAGGTTGGCGTCCGTGACGAGCGCGCGGAGCTTCTCGGTCACGTCGTCGTCGTCCCGGGGATCCACGAGCAGGCAACCACCGTGCTGGGCGATCTCGGCCTGGCTCCCGAACGACGAGGTCAGGACGGGGGTACCGACCGACAGCGCCTCGGAGACGGGCAGGCCGTAGCCCTCGTGGAGCGAGATGAAGGCGACGACGTCGGCCGACGAGAGCTCTTCCCAGAGCTCCTCCTCCGAGACCCGGCCGAGCGGCGTGAACGGGTGACCGTGCTCCGTCAACCGGTCCATCGCGGCACTGACGACGTCGTCGGACCAGCCTGCGGAGCCCATCATCCGCAGCTCGAAGTCCAGGCCCGAGTGCCACAGCCGCTCGGCGGCGTGGAGCAGGGTCCGCTGGTTCTTGTGCAGCTCGCGCGTGCCGGGTACCAGGACGACCGGTCGGGAGTTCCCGGGTCGCGGCTCGGTCGAGTGCGTCGACGGCGGCGACGACTCCGGCAGGAGCACCTCGCGAACCTCTGGGCCGGCGATGCCCTGAGCCCCCAGCGCGTGGACGAATCCGCCGTACTCGGTCGCGGCGGACGCGCTGATGCCCGCGACGCGAGCGGAGTGCTTGACCACCGTGAGCTGCGCCGCGGCGACGGTCGCGTCGGAGAAGGGACGCATGTCGGCGCTCGTGATGGGGATGAGGTCGTAGCCGATCAGCATGACGCGGTTGCCCGACCAGCGGGCGAGAGCGGTCATGACCGACGAGGCCCCGGGGCTGGGGACGTCGGGGAGGACCACGGCCGTCCGCCACGGCACGACGAGACGATGGCGGAAGGCCAGCTCCTCGGCGAGATCGGTCACGGAGTCCTTGCCGAAGCGCAGCACCCGAGCTCGCTCACGCGGGGCGAGGGCACGGAACGCTGTGGACTCGTCGATCCACGCGACCGGGGTGATCCGGTGGGACTCGTCCCACCTCGGGAGCGTCTCGCGGACCACCCGGTGGATGCCGGTGTGGAGGTCGTTCCGGGCCGAGTAGTCCACCTCGACGACCGGGTGGTCGGTGACCACGGTCATCTCGAGGTCCGGTCGCGCCTCGGCGTCGTCGAGCGCAAGGGTCAGGAGGGTCGTCTCGACCGTGGCGCTCGCGCCCGGGTCGAGGTCCAGGAGCCGGGCCAGCGCGAGGAACTCGTCGGGTGACGGGAACCGTCCGCGGACCGCCGTCAGGAGCAGCCAGGCGACCTCATCACCCCCGGGGCCGCGGCACGCCGTGACCAGCGCGGGCAGGATCTCGGCGCTCGCCTGGCCCGGGCGAGCGGGCGTCCCGTCGAGCACGGGCACCTCCGGGCCCAGGACCGCGTGCGCTGCGGCGAGGAGCCGCTGGTCGAGGGCTTCCAGACGCTCCCGGGCGGCGGGGGGCAACGAGTACTGCTGGTCCCTCATCGGGCCGTCTTGAGTCGGGAGCCGATACGCCGGACGAGCCGGAGCGGCCTGGTGACCCGCCACGAGAGGGTGTGTCGCATCGCCTCCATCTCCGCGAGCACCGCCTGGTCCGCAGACCTGTCGGCGTCGCGGCTCGCCTGGGCGGCCGCGACGGCCGCCCACTGGTCGAGGGCGGTCTGTCGCCAGTGGAGCAGCTGACGCGTGAGGTCGTCGAGCTCGGCGGTCCGCTCGTTGATCTCGATGCGGGCGTCGATCAGGATGTGGTTGACGAAGCGGTCGAGCGCGCACGCCGGGTACTGGAGCTTCGCCTTGAGCTCGGCGGCGTGCTCCTGCGCGACGTAGAAGCGGGAGACCCCGTCGAAGAGGCAGAACTCGTACCCTGCGGCCAGGAGGTTCGGCTCCCACTCCGTGTGGGAGGGCGTCGTGGAGTTCGGCAGGGTCGCCTCGACGACCACGACCCACGGTCGCCAGACCGTGAGGTCGATGCTCCGCAGCGCGTCGGCCTCGGCCCCCTCCACGTCGATCAGGAGGAAGTGCACGTCCTTCTCGGCGTATCCGTGCGCGGCAAGGAGGTCGTCGAGCCGGGTGGTCTTCACGACGATGTCCACGTGCTCGATGCCCGCGGCCTCGTGCTGCTCGCTGATGCTGTCGTCGAGCGTCGACAGCCCCGTGTCGGGGATGACGTGGAGAGTGATCTCCTCGACGTCCTCCGAGGTGATGGCCGCCTGGACCTGGATGTCGCGCGGGCGGCTCTCGCGATGGAGCTCCGCGAAGTACTCGACGGGTTCGACGGTGATCCCCGACCAGCCGCGATCGTAGAACGCGCGCGTGACCGAGTCGTGCGTGGGGTGGTTGGCTCCGACCTCGACGTAGCGTCCGTCGGTGACCGACTGGAGCGCTCGCCACAGGACGACGTCCTCGCCGTTCTGGGCATAGGAGATGAAGGGTGCGTCCGGCATGGCGCCATGGTAGCGGTCGGGTGGAGAGACCGGACACATCGCCTGTGAGCGGCCGTCTCCGGGTAGGGTGACCTGGTCCTATTCTGTCGACTCTCTTCGAGGAAATATGCCACGCGCGCTGATCACCGGTATCACCGGCCAGGATGGCCTGTACTTGTCCGAGCTCCTGCTCAGCAAGGGCTACGAGGTCTACGGCCTCATCCGCGGCCAGAACAACCCCAAGCTGGATCTCGTGCGTGAGACGGTCCCCGACGTCAAGCTCATCACGGGTGACCTCACGGACCTGTCCTCGCTCATCCGTGCGCTCGAGGTGTCCAAGCCTGACGAGGTCTACAACCTCGGGGCCATCTCGTTCGTCGCGTACTCGTGGGAGAACGCGATGCTGACGAGCGAGGTGACCGGCAAGGCGGTCCTGAACATCCTCGAGGCCGTGCGCCTGTACTCGCACGACGACCCGAGCCGCGTGCGCTTCTACCAGGCCTCCAGCTCGGAGATGTTCGGCAAGGTCCAGCAGGTGCCTCAGCGTGAGTCGACGCTCCTGTGGCCTCGCTCGCCGTACGGTGTCGCCAAGGTCTTCGGGCACTACATGACGATCAACTACCGCGAGTCCTACGGGATGCACGCGTCGAGCGGCATCCTGTTCAACCACGAGTCGCCGCGCCGTGGACCCGAGTTCGTGACGCGCAAGATCTCGCAGGCCGTCGCCCGGATCAAGCTCGGTCTGCAGGACGAGCTGGTGCTGGGCAACCTCGACGCCAAGCGCGACTGGGGCTTCGCCGGTGACTACGTCGAGGCGATGTGGCTCATGCTCCAGCAGCCGGAGGCCGACGACTACGTCATCGCGACCGGCGAGACGCACTCGATCAGCGAGTTCCTGGACTCCGCCTTCGCGCACGTGGGCATCGAGGACTGGTCGGGCTACGTCAAGCAGGACCCCCGCTTCATGCGTCCCGCAGAGGTGGACCTGCTCATCGGTGACCCCGCCAAGGCGCAGGAGACCCTGGGGTGGGAGCGTAAGGTCGACTTCCCCGGGCTCGTGTCCATGATGGTGGAGAACGACCTGCGCGAGCAGTCCGTCCTGGTCGGTCGGTGAGCCGATGACCGTCGCTCTCGTCACAGGACTCACCGGGCAGGACGGCTCGTACCTCGCTGACCGGTTGGTGCGCGAGGGGGCCGAGGTCCACGGGTTCGTCCGGCCGGGAGCGGCGGTCACGGAGCGCGCGCCGTCAGCAGGCGTGCAGGTTCATGAGATCGACCTTCGTGAGCACGCCCGCATGCAGGACCTGCTGTCCGAGATCGCACCGGACGAGGTGTACAACCTCGGTGGCATCAGCTCGGTCGCCTACTCGTGGGACCACCCGGTCGACACGGGTCTGGTCAGCGGGATCGGCGCCGTCACGCTCTTCGAGGCGGCCCATCGGTCCCAGGAGCGTTCGGGGCGCACCGTCCGCGTCGTGCAGGCCTCGAGCGCGGAGATCTTCGGGACTCCGGACCGCACACCTCAGGACGAGGGCACGACGATCCGTCCTGTCTCGCCCTACGGTGCCGCGAAGGCCTACGCGCACCAGATGGCCGCCGTGTTCCGGTCCAGGGGCCTGGGTGTCTCGAGCTGCGTCCTGTACAACCACGAGTCCCCTCGGCGTCCGGAGACCTTCGTCACCCGGAAGATCACCGCGGGCGCAGCTCGTATCGCGGCGGCGGGTGGAGGGGTCCTGGCCCTGGGCAACCTCGACGCACGACGTGACTGGGGATGGGCGCCCGACTACGTCGACGCCCTCGTGCGGGCCGCCCGGCACCATGAGGCCGACGACTTCGTCGTGGCGACCGGTGAGGCGCACTCCGTCGAGGAGTTCGTCCGTCTCGCGTTCGCCGCCGCGGGCGTCGAGGACTGGGAGTCGCACGTCGAGATCGACCCGCGCTTCGTGCGCCCGGTCGACACCGCCGTCCAGGTGGGTGACGCGTCGAAGGCCCGTGAGGTGCTGGGCTGGAGCCCGACGACCAGCTTCAGGGAGATCATCGAGAAGATGGTCGAGAACGATCTAGCAGAGATTCACGGAGAGGCCGCACGATGAGAGAACCGACTGTCCACGAGGGGGTCGTGTCAGTCGTCCTTGTCAACTACAAGGGTGCCGAGGACACGATCACGTGCTTGAAGTCCTTCGACGACGTCGACTGGCCGGCTGAGCGCCTCGAGCTCATCGTCATCGACAACGACTCGCAGGACGGGAGCGCGGAACGGATCGCTGCCGCGGTTCCCCGTGCCAAGGTGATCGAGTCGGGGGGGAACCTCGGGTTCGCCGGTGGGTGCAACCTCGGCGTGGAGCACGCGACCGGCGAGTATGTCGGCTTCATCAACAACGACGCCCGCCCTGGGCCGCAGTGGATCTCCGCCGCGGTCGAGGCGATGTCAGCCGACGACACGATCGGGGCGGTCGCCTCGAAGGTGCTGGACTGGGACGGCAACCTGATCGACTACGTCGACGGGTCGCTCACCTGGTACGGGATGGGCTACAAGCGCGAGGCGGAGTGGCCCGACTCGCCCGACTACGACACCCCCAAGGACGTTCTCTTCGGGACCGGCGCGGCGATGTTCGTGCCGACGCGGCTCTACCGCGAGATCGGCGGGTTCGACGAGCGCTTCTTCATGTTCTACGAGGACGTCGACCTCGGCTGGCGCCTCAACCTGCTCGGGTACCGGGTGCGCTACGTGCCCGAGTCGCTCGCGTACCACCGTCACCACGTGACGATGAAGAAGTTCGGCAACTACCGCGAGTCGTACCTGCTCGAGCGCAACGCGCTGCTCTCGATGTACAAGAACCTCGACGACGAGTCGCTCGCCCGTGCGCTCCCTGCCGCGATGGCGCTGTCCGTGCGGCGCTCGCTCGCACGGACCGGGACGGACGCGTCGTCGCTCGACCTCCAGCGGTCGCCCGGCGGTGACGACGTGCCGACGATCGAGATCGAGAAGATGGCCCTGACCGGGCCCTACGCGATCGACTACTTCGTCGACCAGCTCCCGAGCCTGGCCGAGAGCCGCAAGGAGCTCCAGGCGATGCGTCGTCGCTCGGACCGCGAGCTCTTCCCGCTGTTCAGGCACGCCATCGAGCCTGCCTACGCGATCGAGAGCTATCTCACGGCGCACAAGGACCTGGTCGAGGCCTTCGGCATCGATACCCACTTCGTGTCCCGGCAGCGCATCCTCGTCGTCACGGGCGAGCCGCTCCTGGAGCGGATGGCGGGCCCCGCGATCCGGGCGTGGGAGATCGCGAAGGCGCTCGCCCCGACCGGTGAGGTCCGGCTCCTGTCGACCGCCGGAGCCCGCGTCACCTCGGACGCCTTCGAGGTCGTCCACGCGTCGGGTCGCGCGCTGCGTGCCCAGACCGACTGGGCAGACGTGATCGTCTTCCAGGGCTTCCTCCTGGAAGGGGCGCCGTGGCTCAAGGAGAGCTCGAAGATCCTCGTGGCGGACGTCTACGACCCCATGCACCTCGAGCAGCTCGAGCAGGCTCGCGACCTGGGACCTGCGGGGCGTGCGACCTCCATCCGCGACACCACGCGGGTCCTCAACGAGCAGCTGCGCCGGGCCGACTACGTGCTGTGCGCCTCGACCAAGCAGCGTGACTTCTGGCTCGGGCAGCTCGCCGGCCAGGGGCGCATCAACGCGGCCGTCTACGACGAGGACGAGAGCCTCGACTCGCTCATCGGGGTGGTCCCGTTCGGGATCGCCGACGAGAAGCCCGTCCAGCACAAGCACGCGATCAAGGGCACCGTCCCGGGGATCGGGCCGGACGACAAGGTCATCCTCTGGGGTGGCGGCGTGTACAACTGGTTCGACCCGCTGACCCTGGTCCGTGCGGTGGACCGCCTCCGGGTGGCCCACCCCGAGGTCCGGCTCTACTTCCTGGGGCTCAAGCACCCGAACCCCGGGGTGCCGGACATGAGGATCGCGTGGGAGCTCAAGCAGCTCTCCGACGAGCTCGGCCTGACCGGCACGCACGTCTTCTTCAACGAGGGGTGGGTGCCCTACAACGAGCGGGCGGACTACCTGCTCGACGCCGACCTGGGCGTCTCGACGCACTTCCACCACGTGGAAACGGCCTACAGCTTCAGGACCCGCATCCTCGACTACCTCTGGGCGTCCTTGCCCATCGTGGCGACGAGCGGGGACACGTTCGGGTCGTTGATCACGGAGAACGGTCTGGGAGCGGTCGTCCCGCCGGAGGACCCCGAGGCGCTCGAAGCAGCGCTCGAGAAGTACCTCTACGACGACGCGGCGATCGCCGCGGCCCGGGCCAACGTCGTCGAGTTCGCCGAGGGATACCGGTGGTCCTCGGTGCTGGCACCCCTGGTCGACTTCTGCAGGTTCCCCCGACGGGCCGCCGACCTCGCGGTCGAGCTCGACGAGCCGGTGTCGGTGGCCGAGCAGTTCCGTCGCCCGGGGGGGATCAAGGCGGACATCGGTCTCGCACGCGACTACCTGCGGGCGGGAGGCTTCGGCGAGGTCGCTCGCCGTGCGCGTGGTCGGGTGCGGCGGGTCATCGGGTCCGGGGCCTGACGGTCCCTGCCCCTGACGGTTCCTGCCCCTGAGGGCGCCGGCACACCTGTGCCGGCACCCGCACCCCGCCGGAGGAGT
>NZ_JACSQE010000008.1:121621-166727 GCF_014836745.1 Oerskovia gallyi | reverse complement strand
CCGGGGGGAGGCGGCCACGACCGGTCCCGTCCGGAGGAGTCAGCCTCGCCCGATCACGGGCAGACGACGCTTGACCTGGCGCCAGACCTTGCCTGCCTGCGCGGCCTGCGCTCGGGAGGCATCGACCGCTGCGACCTGTGCGAGCCGTTCGGCGATCAGGCGGCCCGCGGCCGCGGGGGAGTGCCGCGTCCGGATGTCGCGTGCGGCCGCCCTGCCCTTCGCGGCTGCCTGCTCGGGTGAGTCGACGACGGTCCTCATCCATCGCGCCGCGACCGCCAGGTCCGGGTCCGCCCAGGTGCTGCCGGCCGGGTAGGGCTCGTTGCCCGGAGGGATCGGCACAGGGGTCCACGGGACCAGGAAGGAGTTGTCGTCCGTCATGAACTGCATGTTCCCGGAGTAGGCCGTGGCGATGACGGGTTTGCCCCACGCCATGGCCTCGGCAAGTGTCAGTCCCAGGCCCTCGGCGCGGTGCAGCGACACGTAGCAGGTGCACGAGGCGACGAGAGCGTCGCGCTCGTCGCCGCTGAGATACCGCTCGACGAGGAAGACGTCCGGCTCGTCGGCCACCAGCAGCCTCAGACGCTCGGCCTCCGCCTCGCGTCGGTCGCCGTTGATCGACTTGATCACCAGGATCGGTCCTTCGTCGGGCGCGAACGCCGCCCGGAACGCCGCGACCACGCCCCAGGGATTCTTGCGCTCGGCGGTGCTGAGATAGTCGAACGCGAAGAGGAACACGGGGCGGCCCTCGGGAAGCCCCAGGCCGACGGGTGCCTCGAGGGCGCGGTCGCTGCGTTGCGGGAGAGGCGGCGGGACGGTGAGGACAGGGACCGGGGAGTGAGGCTCGATCGCTTCGCGGACGAAGTCCGTCGCGACCCAGACCTCGTCGACCGCGTCGAACCCTGCGTGCTGCGACGGGGGGAAGTCCTCGACCTCCCAGTACCACATGCCGATCCGGTAGGTCTTCGCGGCGAGGTCCCCTAGCGCGGCCACGATCTCCGGTGTCTGGTCCGCGTTCACGCACAGCAGGGTCGTGCTCAGCGCATGAGCGGAGGTCGAGGCCTGGTAGGTCGCGCTGGTGCGGCTCTGGAGCCGGTTGACGACCGGGACCGTGATGTACGGGACGTCGGCCGCGGCCAGTGCGCCCGTCATGAGCCGGGCGGACTCGCCGACCCCCAGCTCGCCGCTCAGATAGCCCACCACGTTGACCCCGCGCCGCGGGGAGTCGGCCACGACCGGTCCTGCCCCCGTGGCTGCTCGTCGCGAGGCGGCGACCGCGTCGCGCAGGAGGTCGGGGTCGTAGCGTTCCTCGTGCGTGCCGTGGGCCTCGGCCCAGTCGAGGAATGCGCGGGTGTGCTGACCGGGGACCAGGGGGAACGCGTCGCGCAGGTCGCTGCGGTGCTCGTAGACCGAGGCCAGGTAGCGGGCGACGGGTGCGGTGTGCCCGGTGGGGACCGGTTCGAGCAACCAGGCCGTCAGTGATGCGGCGTCCGAAGGGGCGAACGGGTCGGGTGGTGCGACGGGGTCGTCGGCGTGGTCGCGGTAGAGGGCACGCAGCTCGGCATGGACGGGGACACCGGTGGACGTCTCCTGCCAGGCCTCGAGGGGGTCGGAGGAGGCCGACCCGGCCTCCGAGGCGCGCTCGGCGGCCTCATGAGCGACGAGGGCCGCGAGGGCGGGATGCTCGCTCAGAAGGGTGCGTGAGCGCCGGTCGTCGCGGGTGTCGAAGATCCACGGGCGGGCGGGATCCATGGCCGAGAGGTCGACCGCGACGACCTCGTCGCCGTCGAGCGTCATCCCGCGAGAGCCCTCGGTACGCAGGAGCGCCGACGCTCCGGTGCTCCACCGGGAGACGAGCACAGCGTCGTCCTGGAGCAGCGAGTGCGGTACGAGTCCGGCCACGAGGTCGAGCCAGCTCGGTCCGACGGTCCAGTCGTGCGCCACGGCGAGCCACCTCGTGAGGTGCTCGACGCCCGCCGGCGCCAGACCGACGAGGTCCGTCGAGAGCACTCCCTGCACGGAGAGCGCCTCGAGGTCCGGAAGCCGTCCGTCCGTCAGGGGGCTGGAGGTGCGGGGGACGAAGCAGGCCCCGGTCGCGCGCGCGGCGTCGACGACTCGCCTCGGTGACGACGTGAACACGACGCCGGGCGAGGTGAGCAGCACGCTCGCCCCGTCCCTGAGCGAGCGGGCCGCCAGGTGCACCTGGAGGAGACGGACGAGCTGCTCGTCGTCGAGCAGGATCGCGGACCGGTGGAGGGGGCCGGCGTCGACGTCGAGGGCGGCGGGGCGGAGGACCTCTTCGCCACCGGTGACGGTGTACGTCCCGCCGACGTCCAGGACGATCGGTGTGGCCGACGGCTCGACCGCCTGGAGAGACCGGACGGTGGCGCGGGCGGCCGCAGCCTGCCCGGCGGTGACGACGATCGCGATGTGCACTCGTGCTCCACGGTGTGCGATGAGACGGGGGAACGCGAGCCTACCTCGCGAGGAGTGGCTCGCTGTCGACCCCCGAGGGACTGTCGGCAGGGTTCAGCGTCGGGTGCCGAGGGCGAACACGTCCGCTCGACGGGCTCGCGCCCCCCGCCACGTACGACGACGCTCGTCGAGCGCCCCGGGCAGCAGCCTGAGGGCGTCGCGGAGAGCCCTCCAGCGCGCTCGGACCAGGTCGGCCGGCTCGGTGCGGAGGGCGGAGTGCCGCACGGCTCCGGCGACCTGGCGCACGAACGAGGTGACCACGACAGCCGCCGGGGCGTGCCGGGAGAAGACCACGAGGGAGTTGCGGGTGTTGTAGTAGCGGAACAGTGGGCTCGAGGACCCCGAGCTCGCGGAGTGCTGGTGGTGGGCGACGGCACGCGGCTCGTACACGACTCGCCAGCCGCGGGCACGCATGCGCCACGACAGGTCGGTGTCCTCGTAGTAGAGGAACAGGCGGTCGTCGAAGCCGCCGACGTCCGCGAGCGTGGCCGTGCGCAGGAGAGCCGCACCGCCGCAGAACCCGAAGACGTCACGATCAGGGGTGACCGTGCCGTCGACCGCCAGCCAGTCACGGTCCCCGGCGCTGCCCGTCCGGGTCAGGACGTTGCCCGTCGAGTTCACGAGCACCCGGCCCGCCGGGTCCGGGTCGACGAGCACCATGTGCGCCGTCACCGCCCCGACGTCCTCGTTGCCCGGGCCGTCGAGGTCCTCGATCATGCGGCGCAGGGCGTCCGGGGCGAAGGTGGCGTCGTTGTTCAGCAGAGCGACGTAGCGTGCCGTGACGTCGAGCAGGCCCGAGTCGACCCCACCGGCGAAGCCGCGGTTGGTGGAGTTCACGACGACGCGGACGTCCGGGTAGCGCTCCTCGAGGAGGGCTACCGACCCGTCGGTGGAGGCGTTGTCGACGACGACGACCTCGAGCTCACCGGGCGCGAGGTCCTGCTCCAGCAGCGAACGCAGGCAGTCGTCGAGCAGATGGGCACCGTTCCAGTTGACGACCACGGCCCGGATCAGCGGCGAGGGCGTCATGCGGTCACCCCCAGGGCGTCACGGTAGGCCTGGACGGTGAGGTCTGCCGCTCTCCGCCAGGTGTACGCCTCGGCGTTGCGGAGCGCGGCGGAGGCGAGCTCGTCGTGCTGCGGACCGGCTGCCAGGGTGAGGGCGTGGGCGATCGCGTCGGCGTCGAGCGGGTCGACGAGGAGCGCTCCGTCGCCGACCACCTCGGCCATCGATGTCCCGGCTGACGTGACGACCGGCGTCCCGTGGGCCTGGGCCTCGAGCACGGGCATGCCGAACCCCTCCCAGAGGGACGGGAAGCAGAACACGCGGGCCGCGGAGTAGGCGACCTGCAGGTCGTCCCACGTCACGTGACCCAGCACGTGGACCCGGCCCGAGGGCAGGTTCGTGAGAGCGGTGCGGACCTCTGACGACGTGCTTCCCCAACCGTTCGGTCCGATCAGCACCAGGTCGAGGTCGTGGTCGTCGACGCTGCGCTCGAAGGCCGCCAGCAGGCGCCCGACGTTCTTGCGGGGTTCCAGGGTCCCGCACCACAGGACGAAGTCGCGTGCGAGCCCGTGCCGCGCCCTGAAGTCGGCCACCGCTGCGTCGGTCACGTCGGCCGCGGACGTCCCGTGGGGCACGACGTGGATCCTGTCCTTCTCGATGCCGGCCTCGACGCAGTCCAGCATCGTGGCGCGCGAGGGCACCACGACGACGTCCGCCTCGTCGCGCGTGATCTCGAGAGCCCGCTCGAAGAAGCGCACCCCCCGAGGCGTGAAGTGCTGCGGGCTACGCTCGAAGGCGAGGTCGTGGACCGTCACGACGAGCGGCGCCGAGCGTGGAGGGATCGCCCACGTCGTCGCGTGCACGACGTCGACGGGGCCGTCCGACGGGACCGAGGGCCTTCTGAGCCTGGACCATGCCTCGTACAGAGCGGGGCGGGGCAGCCGCGAGGCGAGGACCGGGAGGGTAGGGGGCAGGCCCTTCGTGTCTCCGGCGGCGCCTCGGGCACGGATGCCCGTCGGTGCCACGTCGGCACGCCCCACGAGCTGCGCCGCGAGCTCCTTGATGTACGTGCCGGACCCGCCCGGGACGTCCTGCCAGAGCTGCTCGACGGTCATCGAGACGTTGATGCGTGGCGCCTGTTCGTTCACCCGGACAGACTAGTTCGTCCGCTGGTCCCGTCCGTGACGGCGGACGTGCTTCGACGCGCGGGCGGACGACTGCCGCACCGCAACGCGCGAGGTGGTCTCCCGCGGTTCAGGCGACCCGGCCTGCGACCGTCGCGTCGACGCCGGTGAGCCTCCAGAGCGTGGTGAGCGCGAGGACGCTGCCCGCGACGGGGCCCAGGACGGCTCCCACGACTGTCGAGGCGACGATGTCCAGCGGGCTCAGGAGCAGCCACACCGCGGTCGTCGCGACGGACACGCCCCACACCACGATCATCCAGCGATAGCTCCCGAACGCGACCAGTGCTGCCGACATGAGCTGCAGCAGGCCCAGGACGCAGGCGGAGAAGACGAGCCCGGCCACGGCCTCCGGTGCCACGACGTAGTTCGCGCCGTAGGCGAGCTGCACCCCCCACGGGCCGACGAACCATGCCGCGACGGACCCCACCAGGGCGATCCCGAGAACACCGAGCGCCCCGAGGACGAGAAGCCGGCGCGAGTCGTGGGTCGTCTTCGTCGGGTCCTGCCGCCACGCCACGATCGTGGGGACGGCGAGGGCCTGGAGCGGCGCGACGAACAGGAGGGGTACGCGGGACACCGTGAGGGCCGCGAAGACGATCCCGCCCTCCACTCCCAGCGTGCCCCCGGAGAACGCGGTCACCATCGTCGGGTAGCCCGTGATCATGCAGGCCATGAGCGCGGCGGCGAGCATGAGCGAGCCGGCCCGGGCGAACGGTGCGCGCCAACCCGTCGACGTCGCGGCGGGACCCGCCTCGCGGCGGTCGACACGACGGGCCTGGCGGATCCAACCGATCCAGGCGTACGAACCGACCGCGACCGCGGCGGCGGCGGTGCCGAGCGTGACGCCGACCGTGACCCACACCGCGAGGAGCACGAGGAGCCGAACCGCTGCCTCGGCGATCACGATCCCGCTGTAGGCCGGGATGCGGTCGTTGCCCATCAGCAGACCACGGACCATGAACTGGACGGCGAACCCGAGCGTGGCGAGCACCACGAGCACCCCGAGCCGGCTGTCGGCCTCGCCGTAGAGGCGCTCGGCGACCGGGGGCAGGAGCGTGAGCGCTGCCGCCGCGGTCGCGATGACCGCGGCGGAGATCGCGACCCTGTGGATCGGGGCGCGCCCGGCGGTCGCGCCCTCGGCGGACTGCTTGGCGGCCTCCTGCTCGATCGTGGAGAGCGAGCTCGCCAGACCGAAGAGCACTCCCCAGTAGGAGACGAAGAGCCCGAAGTCCTCGGGGGAGAGGGCGCGACCGATCAGTGCGAGCAGCAGGTAGCCGACGACGCTCGAGACGGCGATCGCCAGCCCTACCCCGAGCACCCGCGAACCTGCGCGACGCTCGCTCACGAGGTGCGCGTTCTTCCACGGACCGCCGAGCGTGCGGCCAGGAAGTAGCCCCGGAGGACCCCTGCGCCGAACAGGACGACGAAGGCCGGAGTGAGCGCGGCGGCCGCGCCGACCTCGCGTCTGTTGCCACCGGCCACGCCGACCGCCATCGGCACGAGCAGCCATGCGGCGCCCAGGGCAGGAAGCCCCACCTTGGGCTCGAGCACGGCCAGCACGGCGAGGCCCACCCCCACGACGCTCGCCCCGACGAGGGCGCCACCCAGCAGGGCCGACTGGCCCAGGTAGCTGTCGACGAACGTCGTGCCCCGGAAGTACGCCTGTCGACGGAAGCCCTTCGCCCCGGCCTTGCCGTGGTAGGTGAACGCGAACTGCGGGGAGAGCCAGATCCGACGCTCGGTGGCGGCCCTGCGCAGCAGCCTCGTGTCGTCGCTCGCGAGCGCCTGCGTGTCGAAGAGCGAGTCGAACCCTGCGGCCAGCTCGAGGAAGTAGTCGCGCTCGAGGAACAGTGCGGTCGTGCCCTTCGGGTACTGGTCGAAGTCCTCGGCCCCGAACGAGACCAGGCGGGGATTCTTCGTGTACCTGCGCCAGCCGATCTTGGTCAGCCCGGACCAGAAGGCGGCGGTCGGGCTGCCCTTGGCCGCGACGTCCACGTGCCCGCACCAGACCCGCGCGGAGGGATGCTGCGGGAGGTTCGCGACCAGCCACCCGAACGCCTGCGGCGTCACGACGACGCGCGCGTCGAGGAGCAGTACCCAGGGGTTCGTCGCCGCGCGGACCCCGGCGACGCGAGCCGCCATCCTGCCGGCGTTGGCCTGGTGGACGACCCTGACCCGAGGGGACGCCGCGAGGTCGTCGACCACGGCGGGCGTGCCGTCGCTGCTGCCGTCGTCGACCACGACGACCTCCAGCTCGAGGCCTGCGCTCTCGCCCGCCTCGAGGACGGCCGTGACCGACCGGCGGATCCAGGTCTCCTCGTTGTACACGGGGATGACCACGCTGAGGGCCGTCAGGGTGACGCTCGTCGGGGGTGCGGCGTCGGGGAGTGAGGTGAGCACGGCCCCAGGATAGCGGTCCAGATCTGCCTGTAGGCTTGCCCGCAAACCACGGAGGAAGCAGCAACCTTGATCGCCTTCATCGTCGGCACCACGGCCGAGCTCATCAAGATCGCCCCTGTCCATCACGAGCTCGCGAGCCGCGGGCGAACGTCGGAGATCTGGTACACCGGGCAGCACGTCAAGGAGCTCCCGGGAGTCCTCGCCGACCTCGACCTCCCCGCCCCCACGGTGTGGCTCGTGCCGGAGCAGGGTGCGCAGAACCTCGCCAAGACCTCGCAGGTCCCCGGGTGGATGTTCCGCATCTTGCGGACCGTCACCTCTCGGCGCAAGGAGCTGCGTGCTCGCCTGCGCGCGGACGGCACGACGGCGATCGTGCTCGTCCACGGCGACACCTTCACGACGCTCATCGGCGCGATGATCGGACGCTCGCTCGGCGCGAAGGTCGGTCACGTCGAGGCCGGTCTGCGCAGCGGGCACCTGATGCACCCGTTCCCGGAGGAGATCAACCGCAAGGTCACGGCGCGGCTCGCTCACCTCCACTTCGCGCCGAGCGACGTCGAGGCGAAGAACCTCGCGGGGCGCAAGGGTGTCGTGGTGACGGGGGGCAACACCGTGATCGACTCGGTGCGGCAGGCGCTCGCCAAGAGCAGCGGTGACCTCAGGTCGGAGCTTCCCGACGGCTACGCGGTCGCCACGCTCCACCGCTTCGAGCTCGTCCGGGACCAGGAGGCCTACGCCGCCGCCCTCGCGGTCCTCAAGGAGCACTCGGCGCGCGTGCCGATCGTGTACTTCGCGGGCGAGTCCGAGAAGGAGCGGCTCCGCGAGTACGGGCTGCTGGCCGTGTTCGACGACCGCTTCGTGCTGCGGGACAAGCTCCGCTACGTCGACTTCCTGCCCGTGCTCTCGGGGGCGGACTTCGTCGTCACCGACAGCGGAGGCATGCAGGAGGAGTGCGCGCACCTCGGGATCCCGTGCGCCGTGCACCGCGTCAAGACGGAGCGGCACCAGGGGCTCGGCCAGAACGTGGTCCTGACCGGGATGGAGACCGGTCGGCTCGCGCACTTCCTCGCTCACGTGGACGACTACCGGACGAGTGACCGTACCGACGACGCCCGTCCGAGCGCGGTGGTCGTCGAGACCATCGGGCGGCTCGGCTGACGCTCGGCCGTCTGCCCATCGCACACCTGCACCCGTCCCGCAACCGGTAGGATTCCCTCACGTGACCGACCACTTCCCCCAGCAGGTTCTCGTCATCCTGCCTGCCTGGAACGAGCAGGAGGCACTGCCCGGCGTGCTCGACGACGTCCTGGCGACCCTGCCGACAGCGGACGTGCTGGTCGTCAACGACGGATCGACGGACCGCACGAGCGAGGTCGCGCGCCGAGGTCGGACGATGGTCCTGGACCTGCCGCTCAACCTCGGGGTGGGCGGTGCGATGCGCGCGGGCTACAAGTTCGCGCGGAACGAGGGCTACCAGTACGCGGTCCAGCTCGACGCCGACGGGCAGCACGACCCGCACGAGGTCGGGCGCCTTCTCGCGACGATGGCGGCCGAGGACGCGGACGTCGTGATCGGAGCCCGCTTCGCGGGCGAGGGGACGTACTCGGTGCGCGGTCCGCGTCGCTGGGCGATGAGCCTGCTGTCCGGAGTGCTCTCTCGTGTGGCGGGGACCCGGCTCACCGACACGACCTCCGGCTTCAAGGCCTCCAACCGGCGGGCGATCGAGCTCTTCGCGCGGGAGTACCCTGCCGAGTACCTCGGCGACACGGTCGAGTCGCTCGTGATCTCGGCGCGGTCCGGCCTGCGGGTCCGACAGGTGGGTGTGTCGATGCGCCCCCGTGCGGCGGGCACCCCGTCGCACAACCCCGTCAAGGCGGCCTTCTTCCTCCTGCGGGCGATCCTCGCCCTCGTGATCGCCCTGACCCGACCTGTGACGAACGAGCGTGAGCAACGATGAAGCTGTATTTCCTGGCCCTCGCCGTCTGCGTCGTGGCAGTCCTCTTCCTGGTCGCGATGCTCCGGACGCGCCGTCTCAAGGAGAAGTACGCCGCGGCATGGCTCGTGCTCGCGCTGGCCGTCTGCGTCGTGGGTGCCTTTCCTGCGGTGGTCGAGGCGATCGCGCGCCTCGTGGGCGTCGCTACGCCCAGCAACCTTCTCTTCGCAGCGGCGCTGGCGGTGCTGCTCGGGGTCTGCATCCAGATGAGCGTCGAACTGACGACGCTGGAGGAGGAGACGCGAACCCTCGCCGAGGAGGTGGCGATGCTGCGGCTGGACCTCGAGCGACGGCTCCCGTCGGAGACCGTCACGGGAGCAGCACCGGGCCGGGACGTCGAGGTCGACGAGCGATGAGCGAGGACACCCGGGTGAGTGCCGACCGCGCCGAGGACCCGGCCAAGGCCGTCGGAGCGATCGAGCCCGCCCGACCCCGCGACCGCTGGTCCCGGGCTGCGGGTGCCCGTCGCCCCGCGCTGCTCGTCGGTGCCGCACTCGTGCTCCTCCTGACCTACTTCGGTGCGTGGGCACTGTCCTCACCCGTCGGCTCGAGCCCGGACGAGGACTATCACCTCGCGAGCATCTGGTGCGCGCAAGGTGACCGTGAGGGCGCCTGCGAGGTTCCCGCCGACGGCCAGTCCGTCATGATCCCGCCGCAGGTACGCAACGCTCCGTGCTTCGCCTTCGACAGCGCCGTCTCGGGGGCGTGCCAGAGCCCCGACCACGTCTTCGACGACGAGGAGCTCGTCGAGACCGAACGCGGGAACTTCGGCGCGCACGCGGGCTCGTACCCTCCGGGGTTCTACAACGTGATGAGCCTGTTCGTCGGGCCGGACGTCGAACGCTCCGTGCTGGTGATGCGCCTCGTGAACGCCGTGCTGGCCGTCGCGATGATCGGCCTCACGTTCGTCGCGTCGCAGGGTAGGGCTCGACGCGGTCTCGTCGCGACCGCGGTCGTCACCCTGGTCCCGCTGGGAGCGTTCATCATCCCGTCCGTGAACCCCAGCAGCTGGGCCGTCGTCTCGGCGCTGACCCTCTTCTTCGGGGTCTTCGGTTTCCTGAGCTCGACGCGGCGCTGGAGGACGGTGCTGCTCGGCGTGGTCTCGGTGGCCGCGGTGGCCATGGCCTCGAGCGCCCGGGCCGACGCATCCGCCTACGCGATCATCGCGATCGGCGCGGCGTCGGTCGTGGCCCTGGCAGCCGGTCGCCTCTCGCGGACCTTCCTCGTCCGGCTGGTGCTGCCCGTGCTCCTTGCGGTCGTCTCGGCGGTGAGCTACCTGACGGCCGGTCAGGCCGGCGCGGCAGGCCAGGCCGCGGGCCGCGGGCCGAGCAACTTCGTCTTCGTCGCCTGGGAGGCTCTGCACTACTGGGTCGGCGCTCTGGGGCTGAGCCCGCTCGGTTGGCTCGACACCCCGATGTCGGGGATCGTGTGGGTCTCGACGACCGGCGCCTTCTTCGCGGTCCTCTTCGTCGCGATCGGCTACGTCGGCCGGTGGCGCGGCATCATGGTGGCTCTCGTGGCTCTTGCGGCGGTCCTCCTGCCGACCTACATCGAGGCGACGGCGGAGCAGCCCCTGGGCAGCGTCCAGGCTCGTTACATCTACCCGTTGCTCATCGTCCTCGCGGCCGTCGCGGCGCTCAGCACGGAGCGACGGGCGTTCGCGCTGACACCGGTCCAGCGGTGGGTCGTCGTGTGCGCGATCGGCGCCGCGAGCATCGTGTCGTTGTACGAGAACATCCGCCGCTACGTGACGGGCAACGACATCACAGGTGCACGGCTGGTGCCGGGGGAGTGGTGGTGGAGCGATCTTCCCGTCTCTGCCGAGGTGGTCTGGCTGGTCGGTTCGTTCGTCGCGGTCGCCACGTTGGTGATCGCGTCTGCTCAGCTCGTCGACCGTCGTGCCGACCTTGCACCGCACGCGGGCGAGCGACCGGGCGAGCCTCGGCCGTAGCCCCCCACCCGATCGGAGCCTCTCTGTGCACGTCCTGCTCGACGCCACCGCAGTCCCCGCCGACCGGGGCGGTGTGGGGCGCTACGTCGACGACCTGGTCCCCGAGCTGATCGCGGCAGGGGTCGACCTGACGCTCGCGGTACAGCCACGAGACCTCGACGCCTACGGGAAGATCGCCCCCGAGGCCAGGTTGGTCTCCGCCCCGCCGTCTGCCGGTCGTCGTGCGGTGCGCATGGCGTGGGAGCAGACGGGCCTGCCCGCTCTGATCCGCAAGGTGCGCCCCGACGTCGTCCACAGCCCGCACTACACGTTGCCGCTCGCGGCGGGCGTCCCCGTCGTCGTGACGCTCCACGACGCGACCTTCTTCACGACGCCTGAGCTGCACCTGCGCTCGAAGGCCGTGTTCTTCCGGAACGCGATCCGGCTGGCGTCCCGGCGGGCGGATGCCCTCGTGGTCCCCTCGCGAGCGACGAGGGACGAGGTGCTGCGTCTCGTCGGTGGCCAGCAGGACAAGTTCTTCGTGGCGTACCACGGCGTCGACCACGCCAGGTTCCACGCGACGAGCCCGTCCGAGCAGGAGCGGGTCCGCAGCACCCTCGACATCGGGAACCTGCCGTACGTGGGGTTCCTCGGGACGCTCGAGCCTCGCAAGAACGTGCCCGCGCTCGTCCGCGGGTGGGTGCGGGCCTGCGAGGGTCTCACCACGCCACCTGCTCTGGTCCTCGCGGGCGGCCGTGGGTGGGACGACGCGATCGACGTGGAGATCGCCAAGGTGCCCGACCGTCTGACGGTCCGTCGGCCCGGATACCTGCCGCTCGACGACCTGCCCGCCTTCCTCGGCGGCGCGACCGTCCTCGCCTACCCGAGCCTCGGTGAGGGCTTCGGGCTACCGGTGCTCGAGGCGATGGCGTGCGGGGCGACCGTCCTCACGACCCGAGAGCTCTCGTTGCCCGAGGTCGGTGGAGACGCGGTGGCGTACTGCGGGACGGCCGACGAGGACATCGCCGTGGCGCTCCGAGGCCTGCTCGAGGACCCTGCACGCCGAGAGCTGCTGAGCGGGGCCGCCGTGGCCCGGGCGCAGGACTTCACCTGGGCCCGGGCGGCGCAGACCCACGTCGAGGCCTACGAGTCGGCGGTCAGGCGCGCAGGGAGGTGACGTACGCCTCGACCGCGTCCGCGGTGGGGAGGAGTCCCTGCGCGGCGGCCTCGCTCAGGCTCGGCGCCGCGAGGTCCTTCTCCGACAGGAGCGGCGTCAGGGAGGTCCCGTCGCGACCGACGGTCGGCCACTCGATGCCGACCTCGGGGTCGAGCGGGTGGATGCCGTGCTCGCGCCCGGGCGAGTACCCCGTGGAGCAGAGGTAGAGGACGGTCGAGTCGTCCTCGAGCGACATGAACGCGTGGCCCAGACCCTCGCCGAGGTAGATGGCGCGGCGGTCCACGTCGTCGAGGAGGACCGAGTCCCACCGGCCGAACGTCGGCGAGCCGACACGGATGTCGACCACGACGTCGAGGACCGCTCCCTTGGCGCACGTCACGTACTTGGCCTGGCCCGGCGGCACGTCGGCGAAGTGGATCCCCCGGAGCACACCGGCGGCCGAGACCGAGCAGTTGGCCTGCTGGAGGTCGAGGGGGTGCCCGAGGGCCTCCGCGAAGGCATCGGCCTTGAACCACTCGAGGAAGACGCCGCGAGGATCGCCGAAGGTCTTCGGGGTGATCTCCCAGGCGCCGGGAACTGCGAGCTCTCTGTACTGCAACGTTTCTCCTCGACTGGTGGGGCCCGCGGGGGTGGCGCCGCAGGCCCTAAGATCATACGTGGCCGTCGGCCGAGGCATCCGGCCCGGCGGGCGAGCGGAGATCGATGGAGGACCCTTGACGGAGACGTACCAGGCCGAGCCCGACCTTCGAGCCGACGGGCGGCGATGGCTCGTCGTCGGGGCTCGGGGAATGCTCGGCCAGGACATGATGTCGCGGCTCACGGGCGCGGGTGTCGACGTGACGCCCGCGGACAGGTCCACGATCGACATCACGGACCCGGTCTCCGTCACGTCGAGCGTCGAGGGGTTCGACGTCGTGGTCAACTGTGCCGCCTGGACCGCGGTCGACGACGCGGAGGAGCAGGAGGCCGGGGCGTTCTCGGTCAACGGGGTGGGGGCCGCGAACCTGGCCCGGGCCACGGCCGGGACCGGCGCCCGTCTCGTCCAGGTGTCGACCGACTACGTGTTCGACGGGCATGCGGACATCCCGTACCCCGAGGACGCCCCGATCGCGCCCCGCTCGGCCTACGGCCGGACCAAGGCCGCCGGCGAGTGGGCGGTCCGGGCGGAGAACCCGGACCACCTGATCGTGCGCACCGCGTGGCTCTACGGCGCACGGGGTGCGTGCTTCCCGAAGACCATGGCACGCCTCGCGGGGGAGCGGGACTCGCTCTCGGTCGTCGACGACCAGGTCGGGCAGCCCACCTGGACGGTCGACCTGGCCGACCTGATCGTGCGCCTGGTCCAGGCCGGTGCACCGAGCGGCACCTACCACGGCACCTCGAGCGGCAGCACCTCGTGGTTCGGGTTCACGGAGGCGGTCGTCGCGTCGTCGGGGGCCGAGGTCGACCTTCAGCGCACCACGAGCGCGGCCTTCGCCAGCAAGGCTCCCCGGCCTGCCTACTCGGTGCTGGGGCACGAGGCGCTCGAGCGCATCGGTGTCGAGCCGATCGGTCCGTGGCGCGAGCGGTGGCAGCTCGCCGCGGCCGCCGTGCTCGCCTGACCGCCCTTCGTCGCACGGCCGGTGCGTCAGTCGCGCTCGAGCAGACCGAGCAGGTAGGTGCCGTAGCCGGACTTGACGAGCTTCTCCGCACGTTCGCGCAGCTCGTCGTCGGACAGGAACCCTCGGCGCCAGGCGACCTCCTCGGGAGCGCCGACCTTGAGCCCCTGGCGGTGCTCGATCGTCTTCACGAAGTCGGACGCCTCGACGAGCGAGTCGAACGTCCCGGTGTCGAGCCAGGCGGTGCCGCGCGGGAGGACCTCGACCTGCAGACGTCCTTGCTCGAGGTAGGTCCGGTTCACGTCCGTGATCTCGTACTCCCCTCGGGCGGACGGGGCGAGGTCACGGGCGATCGCGACGACGTCGTTGTCGTAGAAGTACAGGCCGGGGACCGCGTAGTTCGACTTGGGCTCGGCCGGCTTCTCCTCGAGCGAGAGCGCCTTGCCGTCGGCGTCGAACTCGACGACCCCGTAGGACGTCGGGTCGGCGACGCGGTAGGCGAAGACGGCGCCGCCGTCGAGGTCGGCGTACCGGGAGAGCGTCGAGCCCATCCCGGGGCCGTAGAAGATGTTGTCGCCCAGGACGAGCGCGGCGGCGTCGTTGCCGATGAAGTCCGCCCCCAGGACGAACGCCTGGGCGAGGCCGTTCGGCTCGGCCTGGACGGTGTACTCGATCGAGACGCCGAACTGCGAGCCGTCGCCCAGCAGCCGTCGGAACTGGTCGGCGTCGTGCGGCGTCGTGATGATCAGGATGTCCTTGATACCCGCGAGGATCAGTGTGGAGAGCGGGTAGTAGATCATCGGCTTGTCGTAGACGGGGACGAGCTGCTTGCTGATGCCGAGGGTGATCGGGTGCAGACGAGTGCCGGATCCGCCGGCCAGGATGATTCCACGCATGCGGGCCATTGTGCCGCATGCTGCGGATCAGCCGCGCCGTGCGGTCCTGATCTCGATCCGCTCGCGCGCGGCCAGCCCGAGCGAGAGCAACCAGCGCAGCGGTGCCTGGTACCAGGCACCGTAGCGTCCCGTCAGGTAGCGGCGGGCGCTGACGTGGTGCGCACGGATCATGGGCGCCGGGTCCTTCTTCCACGACACGCCCTGCACGTGGGTCACGACCGCTGCCGGGACGAACACGTTCGCCCAGCCGGCCTGCCCGAGGCGGTCTCCCAGGTCGAGGTCCTCGAAGAACATGAAGTAGCCCTCGTCGAACCCTCCGACCTGCTCGAAGGCCTCGCGCCGGAGCAGGAGGCACGCCCCGGACAGCCAGCCCGCGGCCCGCTCGGTGTCGCTCCTCGAGGTGTTCGCGCTCCGGTAGGCGGTCGACCACGGGTTGCTCGGCCAGACCTTGCCCAGCACCGCGTGCCCGGCACCCAGGCGGAGGGAGGGGATCGCGCGCGCTGACGGGTACTCGGTCCCGTCGGTGTTGAGGATCCGAGGGCCGAGCGAGCCTGCCCGCTCGTGGCGGGTGCCCGCCTCGAGGAGGACGTCGAGGGAGCCTGGTGCCCAGACGAGGTCGGGATTGGCGACGACGACCCAGTCGCCTCCCGCCCCGCGGGCCCCGAGGTTCGCCGCGCGGCCGTAGCCCAGGTTGCCGCCGGACTCGACGAGGCGGGTCCCTTCCTCCTGGGCGAGCCGTCGCGCGATGTCGCTCGGCCCACCGTTGTTCACGAGGACGAGCTCTGTCGTGCGGGTGGTCGCCGTCCGGAGCGAGGTCGCGAAGTCGACGAGCTCCGTCCCGGGGTTGTAGACGACGCAGATGACACGGAGGGCGTTGGGTGCGCCGGCGGGGCTGCTCATGATGTCGCACAGCCTATCGACCGGAACGGCCCGCTCGAACCACTCCTGGCGGGGGGTGGGAAGCGTTCCCGCACGTCAGTCGGTGATTCTCTCGGTCTCTCGGAGGCGCGCGAGGCGTGCGGGGTCGTTCACGAGCGCGCCGGTGGTCGTGGACGAGGTCACGACCACCGATCCGTCGAGCGCCAGAGCCCCCAGCGTCCGGCGCAGCAGCGGGAGCGCGTGCTCCTCGCCGACGAGGGTCCGGGGCGCGGACGCCGACGGGACCGGTGCGCTGGCGAGGGCCCAGGCGACGAGCCCGTCGTGGGAGACGTCGGGCTCGATCGCGACGGCGTCGGGGTCGGCCTCCTCGACCCAGCCGATCTGGTCGCCGTAGGTCATGACGGCCGAGCCTGCGTCGATCGCGCCGGCGGGCAGGTCGCCGTCGAACCGGCGGGCGAGCGCAGGCAGCGGGACCGCGACGAGCTGTGCGCCGGTCCCCGCCCAGGAGGCGGGGCGCGAGGTCACGACGACGTCGATGCCGCGGGCCTCCTCCTGCCGGACGGCGTCTCCACCCGGCGAGGGCTGAGCCAGCACGAGCGTGGCACCTGTTCGCCACGTGGCGAGCGCCCAGACGATCGAACGCCAGTGCGGTGGAAGGTCGAGCAGCACACGGGTTCCGGGGGCGGCGTCGAATTCCTCGACGAGCAGGTTGACGGTTTTGTTGACCCAGTTGTGCAGGACCGCGCCCGACAGCTCGACGCGCTCGCCGTCCTCTCCGTACCAGGTGAGACGTGGTCGACCGGGGTCTCGGGTGATGAGACGCTGCAGGTCAGCGATGTGCATAGGAGGGGTCGAGGATGCGGCCATGCGGCCCAGCCTAGGACGCGCCGAGACGTCCGACGTCGTGATTTCACCCACCGAATCGCCCGGATAGCACATTTCGGCTTGACGGACGTGGATGACACGCGTGTAATTTCTCTAATGCAGTTTTCATATAACGGCATGAAGGGGCGCATCATGTGGAACGTGCTGGGCGATGATCTGGGGGCCTTTCCCTCGGACGCAGGTCAGCCGGTAGAGACGGTGGCTCCTGTGCTGCCTCTCTTCGGCGAGGTCGTGGACGACGGGCTCATGGGTTGGCAGGAGCGCGCGCTGTGCGCTCAGACCGACCCCGAGGCGTTCTTCCCCGAGAAGGGGGGATCGACGCGCGAGGCCAAGAAGGTCTGCACGGGCTGCGAGGTCCGGGCCGAGTGCCTCGAGTACGCGCTCGAGCACGACGAGCGCTTCGGCATCTGGGGCGGGCTCTCCGAGCGCGAGCGTCGCAAGCTCAAGCGCCGGGTGGTCTGAGCACTCTCCGGCCATCAGGTCGGAGCGGGCGAACTGTCGCTCGGGTCGACGACCTGCCGTGTCGAGGTCCCACGATCTGCGCAGAGCGCGGGTCATGATGTGGCCAGGATGACTTCTTCAGACACGACCACGGTGACCGGTCCCTTCCAGCAGCCAGGTGCGGCGCAGCAGCGCGCACGTGGTGCGTCGCCCCACGCCGCTGCGGCGGTGACCGGCTCGGTGCCCGCCGTCGTCTCCGTGACCGCGGTGGTCGTCACCCAGGGCCACACCCGCTACCTGCCGCACACGCTCGACGCCGTCCGGTCGCAGTCGGTCGCCCCGGACGCCGTGATCGTGGTGGACGTCGCCGCGTCCCAGGCGATGAGCGAGTACCAGGAGCTCCAGCTCGGTGGCGCGCGTTTCCTCGCGGCCCCTCACGCACGCACCTTCGGGCAGGCCGTGGACATCGCGCTCGCGTCTCGCGGCGCACAGGACTCGCCGACCTGGCTCTGGCTCCTGCACGACGACTCCACCCCCGAGCCCGGCGCCCTGGCGGAGCAGCTCCGGGCGGTCGAGCACTCGAACGCCGTGGCGGTCGCGGGCGCGAAGCAGCGCCGCTGGGACCTGGACGGCGACTCCGACGGGGTGCTCCTCGAGGTCGGGTTCACGGTCTCCCCGCTCGGTCGCCGGATGACCGGGATCGACGAGCACGAGATCGACCAGGGCCAGCACGACGCCCGCGAGGACGTCTTCGCGGTGGGCCTCGCCGGGGCGCTGGTGCGCACGTCGGTCTGGCAGGCGCTGGAGGGTACCGACCCCGAGTACGGGGTGTTCGGTGACGGGCTCGACTTCTGCCGCCGCGCGCGCCTCGCGGGGCACCGTGTCGTGGTCGTGCCGCGTGCCGTGGTCCGGCACGCGCAGGCGTCGCTCCTCGACCTGCGCGACGAGGGGCGCCACGAGGACGAGGACGAGTCCCGGACGCCGGACGTCGAGGCGTCGTACGGACCTCGGCGGCGCAGCCACCTGCACTACCGGCTCGTGAGCGTCGCGTGGCCGATGCTCGTGCCGGCCGTGCTCGCCATGATCCTGTGGGCGCCGTTCCAGGCGATGTACCGTCTCGCGATCAAGCGACCGGCACAGGCGCGGGACGAGCTCCTGGCGCCGCTCTGGGCCGTCGTGCGGCTCCCCGCGCTAGCCAGGTCTCGCCGGGCGGTCCGCCGCACGAGCGTCCTTCCCCGACGCGCGCTGACACCTCTCCAGGGCTCCTGGCGCGACGTCCTCGGGGAGCGCCGGGACCACCGGCTGGCGAACGCCGAGGAGCACCGGGTCTCGACGGCTCCCACGGATCTCGAGCGGGCCGAGCTCCGCGCGATCGGTCGTCGGCGTCGGGCCATGCTCGGGCTGCTGACGCTCGGCCTCCTCGCACTGACCGCGACCGTCTTCGGGTCCGTGCTGGGGGCTCTTGCCGCGGGTGGACGCTTCGTCGGTGGCGAGCTCCTCCCGGCGGACGGGAGCCTCGCGGCCATCTGGCAGGCGGCGACCGGTGGCTGGGTCGCGGACGGGCTGGGAGCGCCCGCACCTGCGGACCCCTTCACGACGTTCCTCCTCCCGTTGGCGCTGCTCGGCGGCGGGTCGCTGCAGCCGGCGGTCGGCGTCATGGTGGTGCTGTCGTTCGTGGTGGCGGGGCTGGGCGCCTGGTTCGCCGCGGGCGGGGTGACCCGCTCGGTCTCGCTGCGCGCCTGGGCGGCGATCGTGTGGGTGGCGGCCCCCTCCTTCGTCCTCGCGCTCGGCGACGGGCGGCTCGGTGCCCTCGTCGCGCACGCCGCTCTTCCCTGGGCCGCGCTGGGGATCCTGCGTGCCCTCGGGGTGCAGGCGTACGACGAGCTCAGCCCCGCCCTGGGGGCACCCGGCCGTGTCCACCCGTCGGGGCGCCGTGCGCTTCGACGCCGGCGGCCAGGATCGGTCGGCGCGGCGGCAGCCGCCGGGCTCGCCCTGCTCGTCGCGGTGTGCGGAGCCCCGATCCTCCTCCCGGTGTTCGTCCTGGCGTTGGGCGTGGTCGCGGTGGCGGCCCGTCAGCACCGCCGGTACCTGCTCCTGGTGCTGCTTCCCTCGCTCGTGCTCCTCGCTCCCTTCTGGTACCGCATCGGCACCACCTGGACGGACGGCGGGTGGCGCCTCCTGGCGACCGGGCCCGGAGTACCCGTCGGTTCCGACGCGGCACCGGCCTGGCAGCAGCTGCTCGGCCTCCCGGTGACGGGTGCCCCGTGGTTCGGTCTGGACGGCGGTGTGCTCGGTGAGGTCGCACGTCTCGCGCCGATGGCGACGGGAGCCCTGGTGGCCGTGCTGGCCGTGCTCGCCCTCTTCCGCGCACGGGTGGCGGGTGTGGCCTGTGCATGGTTCATCGCCGCGCTGGGCCTCGCGGCCGCCGTGGTCACCGGGGCGATCGAGGTCGCCGGCTCGGCCGAGGGGCCCGTCCACGGCTGGCCCGGGGCCGGGGTCTCGGTCGTCCTGCTGGGGCTGCTGGGCGCTGCTCTGCTCGGTGCTCCCGGGCTGCGGACCGCTCGGCGGCCTGCCCCGGAGGGCGACCCGGTCGCGATCCCGGAGGCGGAGGTCGCGCAGACGTCCGGAGAGTCGTCCGCAGGCACGGTCGGCCTGCAGTCTCCCCCCGAGGAGGGCCCGCGTGGCGAGCGACGGGAGCGCACGCTCGCCGGGTGGCGGGCAGGCAGCGTCGCTCTGCTCGCGCTGGTCGCGGTCGTGGTCCCTGTCGCATCGGTGGTGTCGTGGACCATGGCGGCCACCGATCGCGACGGGGCCGTCGGAGACCTGGTCGTCGCCACCGAGCCGGTGGTCCCCAAGGTCGGCCAGCAGATGCAGGACTCCGAACGCGAGGTGCGCGTCCTGTCGCTCGAGCTCGCCCCCGGCGGCGTCCTCGAGTACGCGCTCCTGCGAGGGGACGGCCCGCAGATGATCGACGCGTCGAGCGTCGTGCAGGCGCGGGCCATGACCGACCCGGCGTACGCGCAGGGAGACCTGCCCGCGGTCGTGGCAGGCATGGCGACGGGGAGTGCTGCCGGTGCGGCGCGCGAGCTCGGCGACCTGGGCGTCGGGGCCGTCGTGCTGCCGACCTCGACGACCGAGGACGCCGTCGCCGAGCGTGAGCGCGCCGAGCTCGTGGCCCGTCTCGACATGGTGCCGGGGCTCGAGCGCGTGACGGAGGGCCAGACGTCGGTCCTGTGGCGCGTCGCTCCCGGTCCGCTGGAGACGGACGCGCCGGCGTGGGCGCGGGTGGTCGCTGCCGTGCCGACCTCCGGCCAGGAGGACGAGGCCGGGCCCGTCGTGGTCGAGCGGCTCCTTCCCGCCGACGACAAGTCGGTCGAGACGCGTGTCGAGGCGGGCGGTGCCGAGCGCGCGATCGTGCTCGCCGAGACCGCGGACCCTGGGTGGGTCGCGACGCTCGACGGGCGCGTCCTCGAGCGCGCCGAGGTCGACGGACGCCAGGCCTTCCTCCTCGGCTCCGAGGCGGGTTCCCTGTCGATCGACTTCGTCCCCGCGCACCGGCCGCCCTGGCTCGCCGTGGCGGGGCTGACCCTGCTGATCTTCGTGCTCCTCGCCGTACCGGTGGGACGTCGTCGGACCGGAACGAGGTAGTGCCCGTGACCACCAGATCTTCCAGACCTCGTCCCGTGCTCCGCCGGGTCGCGACGATCGGCACCGGCCTGCTGGCCGTCGCCCTCACGGGGGCCGTGGCCGCCGTCGGGCTGCCGGGGAACTTCGGGTCCGTCGCCGGGGCCGTGCCTGACGTCGAGCGGATCGAGGCGTCGACGCCCGAGCGGACGCTCGTGTGCCCCGCCCCCGTCCGCCTGGCGGACTCGACCCAGGTGGGTGACGCCCAGTTCGGCGCCGCGCCCGTCGAGACGACGACCGTGCTCCGCGCCGGGGTGGTCGGTGCGGGGGCGACGGGGGGGCCAGGCGAGACGCCCGTGACGCTCACGGGGCTCGAGGCGCTCGACTCGGCACCGCTCGAGCAGGACGACTCCGGGGCCACGGTGGTCTCGCTGGCCGACGTGTCCGAGGGGCAGGCTCTGCGGGTGGGTGCCGGGATGCCGGTGGACACCCGGGTCGCCGCCGCCGTGGCGTCGACGACGACCGCGGGCGACCTGCGCGGGCTCGCGGCCGCGAGCTGCGCGACCCCGGACATCGACCACTGGCTGGTCGGGGGGAGCACCGAGGTCGGCAGCAGTGCTCAGCTCGTGCTCCAGAACCCCGGCCGCACCCCCGCGACCGTGCGGATCGAGGTGTGGGGTCCTGGCGGTCCGGTCGTCCTGAGCGGTGGTGGCCAGTACCTGGTCCCGCCCGGCGGCGAGGTCATGACGCTGGTCGAGGCGGCCGCGCCCGAGCAGCGGCGGCTCGCGGTCCGCGTCGAGTCGACCGGCGGGACGGTCGCGGCCTACCTGCAGCACAGCACGCTGGCCGGCCTCGTGCCGCTGGGCGTCGACTACGTCGTCCCCGGGGCCGCGCCGTCACTCGGCACGGCCGTCTCCTTCACGAGCTCGGGCGAGGCCGTCGACGACGTGCTGGCGCCCCAGGTCAGGCTTCTCGCGCCGGGTGCCGAGGCGGGGACGGCGACGCTGACGGTCTACGGCGCCGACGGTCGGGTGCGGGTACGTGGTGGCGAGCAGGTCGAGCTCGCGCCGGGGGTCGTGACGGACCAGTCCCTGGGCGGTCTGCCCGCCGGGTCCTACACCGTCGTCGTGGACTCGACGGTGCCCGTCGTGGCGGGCGCGGTCGAGGCCCGGGCGGGCGACGCCGCCGAGGACTCGCCCTCGGGCGCGGCGCAGGTCGACCGTGCGTGGATCGCGTCGACCGCGGTCGCCGCAGCCGCCTCCGAGGAGGACGCCACGCCCGCCCGCCCCCACCGGACGCGCGACCGTGGCACCGTCACGCTCGTGCCCGGAACGTCGAGCGTGGTCCGCGTGGGTGCGGTCCCTCGGGAGCGTTCCGAGGACTCCGAGCCGACCGGTGCCTTCCGGGGCACGTTGCGCGCCTACGGGCCGGACGGCGTCCTGCTCGGGGAGAGGGCGCTCGAGGTGCCCGCGGGGTCGACCGTCACGTTCGGCGCCGTCGAGCTGGGTGGAGGTGTCGACCCCGCCGTCCTGACGCTCGATGCGCGCGAGGACGAGGCGGGTACCGACCAGGGTGGGTCGGACCCGGTCTGGTCGGTCCTGGCGACGGCTGGAGCCTCGCTCACCGGGGCGCCGGAGGGCGCGCCGGGCACCTTGGTGTCCGTGCTCCTGCCGGTCCCTGCGGCCGAGAGCCAGGGGAGCGTGGACGTCCGTGCCACGCGTACCGCGGGGCTGCCCGACTGACTCAGCGACCGCGCTGGTAGCGGGGGTCGATCTCCTCCGGCGTGCGCGCGAGCATGTGCGCGACCTGTTCGACGACGACGTCGCGCACCAGGTCGGCCAGGTCGTCGTCGTCGAACGCCCGGGACTCGACGGGGCGGCGGTAGACGACGATGCGGGCCGGCTGTCCCGCGTCGGCGGGAAAGTAGCGCCCGAGGGGGACCCCTGCGTCCTCCCAGGGGGCCGGGTCCGAGGGCGGCACGTCCTCGACCGCGAACTCGGTGCCGTGGAGCTGCCGCGACCATCCTCGCTCGATCAGGCCGATGGTCGCGATCACCTGCTCGTCGAACTTCTCTCCGCGGGTGCGGTTCGCCGGAGCCGAGGGCGGCAGGAGCGGTCCGCGGATTCCTCGACCTCGGCGGTCCCGGCGGCGTGGGTGCGGCCCGACGTCGTTGAGGTCCGGGCCGCGGGCGGGGATGCGCAGCGAGGCGACGAGCGGCGCCGGGGCGTCGGTCGACGTCTTCTCGGGGCGACGGCGCGAGCCGTGCGGGGCGGGGGAGGGCGAGTGACCGGGCACGCCTCCGAGCCTAGACGAACCGCGGTCCCGGCGCCCTGAGCACGACGTGCGAACCTGCCGCACGGCGTGTATGGCACCGCGACCACCGCTCAGGGCGTAGTGTCAGCGCGTGAGATCCGTCAGACAGTGTTCGCGCACCGCATGCACCCGTGCTTCGGTGGCGACCCTCACCTACGTCTACGCGGACTCGACCGCCGTGCTCGGGCCCCTGGCCCACCTGGCCGAGCCCCACAGCTACGACCTGTGCGCCGAGCACGCCGAGCGCCTGACCGCGCCCCGCGGCTGGGAGGTCGTGCGCCTCGCGCAGCACTTCGTCGAGACCGGCCCGAGCGCCGACGACCTCTCGGCGCTCGCCGAGGCCGTCCGGGAGGCCGGCCGTCCGCGCCCCGGCCCCGAGCCCGACGACGTCACCGAGGTCGGGCGGCGCGGTCACCTGCGGGTGCTGCGTGCCGAGGGTGACTGAGGCTCCCACGGGCGTTCGTCGTCAGGGGACGTAGGCGCAGACGATCTGGCCGTCTCCCCGGACCGTCGTCCTGCCCGAGACGTGGGGCACGAACACGGACTGCCCCTGCTCCAGCGTGAAGTCCTCGCCGCCGGTCGAGAGCGCCACGGCACCGTCGAGGCAGAGCACGATGCGCGGTCCCTCGGACGGGAGGGCGATGTCGTCGTCCACCGAGGACTCGGCCACCACGAGCGCGAACTCGGCGACGGGCGCGCGGTAGTGACGAACCTCGTGGTGCTCGCCGGACGCGGTGCACGTGGGGGCGACGGGCGGGCGGGCCGTGAAGGACGCGCACGCGAGGAGCGCTCCCGTGTCGACGAGCTTGGTGGTGAGTCCCGCGCGCAGCACGTTGTCCGAGCTCGCCATGATCTCGACCCCTGTGCCGGAGAGGTACGCGTGGATCTCCCCGGACGGGATGAAGAGCGCCTCTCCCGGCTCGAGCGTGAAGCGGTTGAGCATCAACGAGGCGAGGGCCCCGGGGTCGCCCGGGTGCTGCTTCGCGAGCATCGCCACGGTCGCGTCGGCGCGCGTCGACGGTGACGTCGCGACGCGCCCGCGGATGCCCTCGAGCGTGGTCTCGATGTCGGCGCCGACGTCGAGCGATCCTCGTGCGTCCAGCAGGCAGGAGAAGGCGCGCCGCATGCCCTCCGCCGTCGAGTCCTCCTCGAGGCTCGACCGCATGGTCGCGACCAGCCGGCCAGGGAGCCCTGCGAGCAGCCGCAGGATGGCTCGGGGCTGACGAAAGCCCGCAAGCCCGTCGAACTGGCTCAGCGCCACGATCATCTCGGGCTTGTGCTGGTCGTCGTGGAAGCTGCGGCGGGTGTCCCCGGGCGGCAGGCCGAGCACGTTCTCGCTGTTGTATCCCGCACGGGCGTCGTGCGGTCGCGGGTGGACCTGGATCGACAGGGCGCTCTCCGCGGACAGGACCTTCATCAGGTACGGGAGGCGGGGGCCGAACTCGTCGATCACCCGAGCGCCCAGCGTCCGCTCGGGAGCGGAGAGGATCGCCGTCTGCAGAGGCGTCAGGTCCTCACCGACGAGACGGGACGAGCCGCTGGGGTGGGCGCCGAGCCACAGCTCCGCGTGCGGCCGCCCGTCGGGCTGGTCGCCCAGCATCTCGGGGATGGCGGTGCGCGAGCCCCAGTCGTAGTGCTGGACGGTGTTCTGAAGGTGCCTCGGACGATCGATCATGTACTTCTGCGCTGCCGTTCGTTCTGGGGAGAGCCCCGGAGGGTGTGGTGCCCGCTGTCGGCGACGGCCGTGGTGAGAGGGCGTCGAGCCAGGATAGGGGGTCCGTCGCAGTATCTCCACGGGCCCGATGGTGTGTTGCCGAGGCCACGCCGTCAGGCGGCGCCGCGTGACGGCGTGGCCCCCCGACCGGAGTGCTCGGCCGAGCGGGCGGGTCCGGGCACTCCTCAGCAGGCGGTGCGTGGTTCGGTCGGTCGGTCGCCCGCACCGATACGCTGTCTCCGTGACGAGCATCGACCTGACCCAGCTGATCAAGGCCTACGACGTCCGCGGCACCGTCCCGGACCAGTTCAACCCGCAGGTTGCCCGAGCGATCGGCGCAGCCTTCGCACGCGTCGTCGTGCTCCCCGAGGTGAGCGGGGCCGAGGGATCGCCCGCCCGCCCGCGCGTCGCCGTCGGGCGGGACATGCGCGACAGCGGGCCCGAGCTGGTCGACGCGTTCGCCCAGGGGCTCGCGGAGGCCGGGGTGGACGTCGTCCGGATCGGTCTGTGCTCGACCGACGGCCTCTACTACGCCTCGGGCGCGCTGGACGTCCCCGGGGCGATGTTCACGGCCTCGCACAACCCCGCCGTCTACAACGGCATCAAGCTGTGCCGTGCCGGCGCGCGCCCCGTGGGGCAGGACTCGGGCCTGGTCGCGGTGCGCGAGCTGGCCCAGGAGTACCTCGACGGCGAGCTGCCCGCCCCCGTCGAGGACCGCGGCGAGATCACCGACCGGGACATGCTCGCGGACTACGCGGCATTCCTGCGCTCGCTCGTGGACCTGCGGGGCATCCGCCCGCTCAAGGTCGTCATCGACGCGGGCAACGGCATGGGCGGCCTGACGGCGCCGGCCGTCCTGGGGACCGCGGCAGGTCTCGAGGCGCTGCCGCTCGACGTCGTGCCCTTGTACTTCGAGCTCGACGGGACCTTCCCCAACCACGAGGCCAACCCGCTCGACCCGAAGAACCTCGTGGACCTGCAGGCCGCGGTCGTCGAGCACGACGCCGACCTGGGCCTGGCGTTCGACGGCGACGCCGACCGCTGCTTCGTGATCGACGAGCACGGCGACCCGGTCTCCCCGTCCGCGATCACGGCCCTCGTGGGGCTGCGCGAGGTCGAGCGTGAGAAGGCCGCGGGCCGTGTCCCGACGATCATCCACAACCTCATCACGTCGCGCGCCGTCCCGGACTTCATGACCGCAGCGGGCGCGGAGGTCGTCCGTACCCGCGTCGGCCACTCGTTCATCAAGGCGCAGATGGCCGACAACGACGCCGTGTTCGGCGGCGAGCACAGCGCCCACTACTACTTCCGCGACTTCTTCTTCGCGGACACGGGCATGCTCGCGGCCATGCACGTGCTCGCGGCCCTGGGCGGGCAGGAGCACCCGCTGTCCGCGCTCGGCGAGGTCTACGAGCCCTACACCGCGAGCGGCGAGATCAACTCCCAGGTCGACGACGTCCCTGCGGCGCGGGCCCGCGTGGTCCAGGCGTACGTGACCGAGGAGGGGGCCGGACCGGTCGAGGTCGACGAGCTCGACGGGCTCACGGTCTCCCACTGGGGATCGCACCCGCAGTGGTGGTTCAACCTGCGCGCGTCCAACACCGAGCCGCTCCTGCGGCTCAACGTCGAGGCGGCCGACGTGGACATCATGGAGAAGGTGCGGGACGACGTCCTGTCGCTCGTGCGCTCCGCCGAGAACCGCGCCACCGACACCGAGAGCTGAGGCCGAGCACATGAGCGACGACACGACATCGGGCACACCTGGGCCGGTCACCCTCGACCCGTGGGTCCGCGAGGCGCTGAGGTGCCCCGTGACCGGAGCCACCCTCGTGGACGGCACGGCCCCGGACGGCAGCCCCGAGCTCCGCTCGACGGACCCGGAGCGCCCGCTCGCCTACCCGGTGCGCGACGGCATCCCCGTCCTGCTCGAGGGCGACGCGCGGGCCCTCTAGCCCCCACAGCTGGTCCCCGGACGACGACCGCGAGCCCGGTACCCCCGACGGGTACCGGGCTCGCGGCGTGTCCCACGCTCCGCGTCCCTCCCCGGAGCGTGCGGTGCGATGCTGGACCGAGCACGCGTCACGGGCCGGACCAGGGCCGGCCGAGTCGAAGGAGAGCCACGCCATGTCAGCTCACGGAGGCAACCGGGCGGTGATCGCGGCCCTGCTCGCGAACATGGGCATCGCGGTCACCAAGTTCGTCGCCTGGGGACTCACGGGAGCGTCGTCGATGCTCGCCGAGGGCGTCCACTCGCTCGCCGACTCGGGGAACCAGGCGCTGCTGCTGCTCGGCGGCAAGAAGTCTCGGCGGGCCGCCGACGAGGAGCACCCGTTCGGCTACGGCCGCGAGCGCTACGTCTACGCGTTCATCGTCTCGATCGTGCTGTTCACGGTCGGTGGCCTGTTCGCGCTGTACGAGGCCTGGCACAAGTGGGAGGACCCGCACCCCATCACCGAGTGGCAGTGGGTGCCCATCGCGGTGCTGCTGGTCGCGATCGGCATGGAGGGGTTCTCGTTCCGCACCGCGATCCGCGAGTCGAACACCGTGCGCGGCGAGCAGTCCTGGCCCTCGTTCGTCCGCAACGCCAAGGCTCCCGAGCTCCCCGTGGTGCTGCTCGAGGACTTCGGTGCGTTGATCGGCCTGGTCCTGGCGCTCGGAGGGGTGGGACTGACCCTGGTCACGGACGACGGCCGGTACGACGCAGCGGGGACCGCGTGCATCGGCATCCTGCTGGTCCTCATCGCGATCGTGCTGGCCGTGGAGACCAAGTCGCTCCTGCTCGGGGAGGCCGCGAGCCGTGACGACGTCGCCGCGATCCGCAGCGCCCTGGTGGGCGAGGGCGTCGCGTCGGTCATCCACCTCAAGACGCTGCACCTCGGACCCGAGGAGCTGCTCGTCGCGGCCAAGATCGAGGTCACCGCGACCGCCGACGGGGCGTCGATCGCCCACGCGATCGTCGCCGCCGAGGAACGCGTCCGTGCGGCCGTCCCCATCGCGCGCGCCATCTACCTCGAGCCGGACCTGCGCCGGGCGGAGCCCGCAGCCTCGGGTGGAGCGACCCCGGGCTGAGGTGCGGACGCCAGGCGCCCGACGACGGAGGTGGGCGCCGTGCGCGGGCCCACCTCCGCCGTCGGGCCTGGGACGCACCACAGGCCGGCACCCGCACGGGATGCCGGCCTGTCGTGTTCGTCCCGAGGAGGCTCAGGCCTGCGCAGCGGCCTTGAGGTCGTCGACGAACGTCGGGTTGGCCTCGAGCCACTCGCGTACCGAGGCGTCGTTGTCGGTACCGTCGTTCTCGTTGAACATGATGTTCTCGAGCGAGAAGAGCTGCTCGTCGCTCAGCGTGAGCGCGGAGATCCAGGACGCGACGTCAGGGTGGTCCTCGGTGAAGCCGGTGCGGGCGACCGAGTGGATCTTCTCGGCCTCGCCCATGGCGCCGTCGGGGTCCTCGAGGTCCTTGACGGGGAACGCGTCGTAGGCCCAGTGGGGGCGCCACAGCGTGACGGCGACGTTCTCGCCCGCGTCGGTCTTGCTCTTGAGCTCGGCGAGCATGGCCGGGGTCGAGGAGATGACGAAGTCCATGTCGTCCAGGCCGTAGGTCGGGATGGCCTCGTCCTGCGTGATGCGGGTCAGGCCCGCACCGGACTCGATGCCGACGATGCGGTTGCCGAACAGGTCGGCGTTCGCCGCGAGCTCGGCGAGGCTGTCGACGGGGGCGTCCTCGTTGACCGCCACGGTCAGCTTGGCGTCGTCGTACCAGTAGCCGAGGTCCTCGAGGTCGTCGCCGTACTGCTCCTTGTAGTCGGCGTGCGTGAGGGGCAGCCACATGTCGAAGTTGACGTCGAAGTCGCCCCCGGCCATGCCCGTGTAGACGACACCGGGGTCGGCCGTCTCGGTGCGGACCGTGTACCCCTCGTCCTCGAGGATGGCCTTGAACAGGTGCGACACCGCGATGCCCTCGTCCCAGCCCGAGTGGATCGCGATCGTGATGTCCTTGTCGGCCCCTCCGGAGCCGGCGTCGGTGCCCGAGGCGCAGGCCGAGAGCCCGAGCCCGAGAGCGAGCGAGGAGGCGACGATCGCGGTGCGACGACGAGCCTGGTGGAGACGTGCGGGAGACATGGTGTCCTTCCTTCGGCGGACCGACCGCGGGTGCGGCGGGTCGAGCCTGGGTTGGTGGTGGTGCGCAGGAGTGCGGGTGCGCTGGACGGCGTGGGCCGGGCGGCAGGTGCCGTCCGGCCGCAGCGCCTCAGACCGCGGTGGCCGCGAGGGCCTTGGCGACGGGAGAACGGGTGCTGAGCGCCGAGGTCACGCGGTCGAGGAAGACCGCGAGGATCACCACGGACAGGCCGGCCTCGAAGCCGAGCGAGATGTTGATGCGCTGGAGGGCCGCGACGACGTCGCCTCCGAGCCCGCCTGCTCCGACCAGGCCGGCGAGCACGACCATCGAGAGCGAGAGCATGATGACCTGGTTGACGCCGGCCATGATGGTCGGCATGGCGAGCGGCAGCTGGATCTGGCGCAGGATGCGCCCGGGCGTGGAACCGAACGCGTGGCCGGCCTCGACGACCTCCGAGTCCACCTGGCGGATGCCCAGCTCGGTGAAGCGGACGCCAGGGGCGAGGGCGAACACCACGGTCGCGACGATGCCGGGGACCGCGCCCGTGAGGAAGATCATGACCATGGGGATGAGGTAGACGAAGCCTGGCATGGTCTGCATGAAGTCGAGCACGGGGCGCACGACGCGTGAGACCTTGTCGTTCCGGGCGGCCCAGATGCCCAGCGGGATGCCGATGGCGAGAGCGATCACGCTGGCGACGAGCACCAGGGCGAGGGTCGCCATCGCGTTGTCCCACTGGTCGACGCTCGCGATGACGACGAAGCCGACGAGGGTCGTGACGGCGAGCTTCCAGCCCTTGGCGAAGAACGCCAGGGCGGCCAGGACGAGCGCGACGACGACGAAGGGCGGGCCCTGGAGGACCAGCGCGAGCGCGTCGTAGCAGGACAGCAGGACGTCCTTGACGACCGCGAAGAACGGCTTGAACGAGGCGATGAGCCAGGCGACGAAGAGGTCGACCCAGTCACCGAGGGGCAGGCGGGGGACGAACGTGTCGGTGGTGCTCATGCGTCCGCTCCTTCCGTCGTGGCGGCGTCGTGCGGGGCGGTCACGCCCTCGGCTGCGCCGGTGGGCGGGTCGTCCGTGTCCTCGTCGGGGCCGACGGCGTCGGGGTCGTCGAGCGTGGGCGGCACCATGGCCTCGAGGAGGGTCACGCGCGGGATGACGCCGACCAGGCGGTTCTTGTCGTCCGTCACGGCGACGGGCAGGGGGGACTCGGCCGCGGGCGCGAAGAGCTCGGCGAGGGGGGTGTCGACGCTCACGGGAGCGACGCCGTCGTGCACGATCGACTCGATGCTCGTCGTGTGGTCACCGCTCGACTTGAGCAGGGCGACCGCGTGGTCGTCACGGACGACGCCGCGCAGGACGCGCTGCCGGTCGACGACGTAGGCCGCCGACACCTGCGCCTCGCGCATGGTGCGGCTCGCGACACGGGGGCCGCCACCGAGCGGCACGACGGCCGTGGGGCGGACCATGACCGAGGCGGCCGTCAGGACGCGCGTGCGGTCGACGTCGGCGACGAACTGCGCGACGTAGTCGTTCGCGGGGTCCGACAGGATCTCCTCGGCCGTGCCGATCTGGACCGTGCGGCCGTCGCGCATGACGGCGATGCGGTCGCCCAGGTGCATGGCCTCGTTGAGGTCGTGCGTGATGAAGATGATGGTCTTGCCCAGGGTCTGCTGGAGATCGAGGAGCTGCTCCTGCATCTCGCGGCGGATGAGCGGGTCGAGCGCGGAGAACGCCTCGTCCATGAGCAGCACGTCGGTGTCGGCGGCGAGTGCCCGGGCGAGTCCCACGCGCTGGCGCATGCCGCCGGAGAGCTGTGACGGCAGCGAGTCCTGCCAGCCGCCCAGGCCGACGAGGTCGAGGGCCTGCTGCGCCTTCTCGCGGCGCTCGGCCTTGCCCATGCCCTGGATCTCGAGCGGGTACGCCGCGTTGTCCAGGACCGTGCGGTGGGGCAGGAGCGCGAAGTGCTGGAAGACCATGCTCACGCGGCTGCGGCGCAGGGCGCGCAGCTCCTTGGCGTTCACGGTCGCGAGGTCGTCGTCGCCCAGCAGGACATGGCCCGCCGTGGGCTTCCACAGGCCGTTGAGCATGCGGATGAGCGTCGACTTGCCCGAGCCGGACAGGCCCATGACGACGAAGATCTCGCCCTGCTTGACGTCGAAGCTCGCGTCGATGACAGCGGCCGTGCCCAGGGGCTTGACGTCGGCGCGGCTCGCGCCGTCCTTCAGGCGGCGGACCGCCTCCTGCGGGCGGCGGCCGAAGACCTTGTAGACGCCCCGGACGCTCACGGCCACGGGCCGGTCGTCGGGCAGGGGGTCGGCGCCGTGGGCGCCGGGGAAGGGCTCGGTCTCGACCGGGATGAGGACGGGGGTGGTGCTCGTGGGTGGCTCGGTGCTCGTGCTGGTGCTGCTGGCGGTCATGCTGGCGGGTCTCGCCACCTTCCAGGTGTCGTGGCGGGTCCGGAACGCTCCGCGGAGGGCGCCAGGGTGACCTGGCAGCGACCTCCCGGTGCGCTCAGCGCCGCGAGGCGCGTCACGGTCCACCGGATCGAGGCCCGCCGCCGGGGGCCACCCGGGAGGGTGGCCGCCGCAAGTCGCGACGGGCGCTGACCTGTCGTGGGCCGGCGTGGTGCCGAGCCCGGACAGGTCGATCTGTCTCCAGCACCCTGCCCGATCCCAGGACGAATTGCTACCGAGTGGCCGGTGTGCATGGCGGTTTCGAGGGAGATGCTTGACCGTGCAATCGTTGAAAGCGCGCGGTTTTGACCATTCACGGGATCGTTATCGCTTCGTGATCTTGAAGTGGTCAGGGAGTTTTGCTATCGCGCGCGGGCGCGAACTGCCGGCGGGGACGAGGGCCCACGGCGACGCTCCCGCCTGCCGAGAGCGACGGCGCCGCCTGCCGAGGGTGATGCTCCGGTACGCCGACGGCGACGGCGAGCGACGCCGTCGGGCCCCTCGGCCTCCACGATGGGCACCCTCGGCGCTGCGAGAGTCACCCCCGGTAGTCTGGAACGACACCGTCAGAACCGTCGTTCGGAGCACCATGTCTTCTGCCACGCCCACCGCCCAGGCCTCCTTCGACGAGGTCCCCGGCCGTTACAAGGTCCGTGACCTGTCCCTCGCGGAAGCGGGACGCCACCAGATCCGCCTCGCCGAGCACGAGATGCCCGGACTCATGGCGCTGCGTGCCGAGTTCGGCGCGTCGCAGCCGCTCGCGGGCGCGCGCATCGCCGGCTCGCTCCACATGACCGTCCAGACGGCCGTCCTCATCGAGACGCTCGTCGCGCTCGGTGCGCAGGTGCGCTGGGCGAGCTGCAACATCTTCTCGACGCAGGACGAGGCCGCCGCGGCGATCGTCGTCGGCCCCCACGGCACGCCCGAGGACCCGCAGGGCGTCCCGGTGTTCGCCTGGAAGGGCGAGAGCCTCGAGGAGTACTGGGACTGCACCGAGCAGATCCTGCTGTGGCCGGGGAGCAACGGCGCCGAGGGCGCGAACCTCATCCTCGACGACGGCGGCGACGCGACGATGCTCGTCCACCTGGGGCTGCAGTACGAGCGCCTCGGCACGGTCCCCCCGGACACGCTCCCGGGCGAGCCCGACCACACGCACGAGATGAACGTCGTGCGCTCGGTCCTGCGTCGGGCGCTCGCGGCCGACCCGCTGCGCTGGACGGGCATCGCGGAGCAGCTGCTCGGCGTGACCGAGGAGACGACCACGGGCGTGCACCGCCTGTACCAGCTCGCCGAGTCGGGCGAGCTGCTCTTCCCGGCCATCAACGTCAACGACTCGGTCACCAAGTCGAAGTTCGACAACAAGTACGGCATCCGCCACTCGCTGCCCGACGGCATCAACCGTGCGACGGACGTCCTCATGGGCGGCAAGGTCGCGTTCGTCGCCGGCTACGGCGACGTGGGCAAGGGGGCGGCCGAGGCGTTCCGCGGCCAGGGCGCACGCGTCATCGTCTCGGAGGTGGACCCGATCTGCGCGCTGCAGGCCGCGATGGACGGCTACCAGGTCGCGCGCATCGAGGACGTCCTGGGCGAGGCCGACTTCTTCATCACGACCACGGGCAACAAGGACGTGGTCACGGCCGAGCACATGGCCGCGATGAAGAACAAGGCGATCGTGGGCAACATCGGCCACTTCGACAACGAGATCGACATGGCGGGGCTCGCGCAGATCCCGGGCGTCACGCGCACCGAGATCAAGCCGCAGGTCCACGAGTGGACGTTCCCCGCGGGCGACGGCGAGGAGGCGCGCTCGATCATCGTCCTGTCCGAGGGGCGCCTGCTGAACCTGGGCAACGCGACGGGCCACCCGTCGTTCGTCATGAGCAACTCGTTCTCGAACCAGGTCATCGGCCAGATCGAGCTCTTCGAGGATGCCCAGCGCCCGGAGGACGAGCGCACGTACGAGCGTCAGGTCTACCGCCTGCCCAAGGTCCTCGACGAGAAGGTCGCGCGCCTGCACCTCGACGCGCTGGGCGTTCGCCTGACCGAGCTCTCGAAGAACCAGGCGGACTACCTCGGCATCCCGGTCGAGGGGCCGTACAAGCCGGAGCACTACCGCTACTGAGCGGACGCGTGAGCCCCTGAGCAAGGGGTCCGACGGGGCAGGGCCGGGTTCCGGGAGGAGCCCGGCCTCTCGCGTGCGGTCACCCGGGGTCGTCGGCCCGTCGTGCGCGGCGGGCGGGTGCGTCACCGCCGGCGGTCCGGCCCGTCACCCTGAGCGCTTCCGGCACTCCTGCGCAAGGATGGTCCCAGCAGCGCGCTGACAGGAGAAGACGATGGCGACGATCCCGAGCGAGCCCACGATCAGCGAGTCCGAACGAGCGGAGCTCGAGGCGCTGCGTGCGGAGGTCCAGAGCCTGCGCGCCGAGCGTGCCGCACCGCCCGCCGGGGCGGTCGTCGCCGCACCGGCACACCACGGCGGGTGGCTCCGCTGGACGGCCGTCGCGGTGCTCCTGGTCCTCGCGGGCGTCCTGATGCTCGGCTCGGTCCTCGCGCGGTACGTGCGTGCCGAGATCCTCGACACCGACAAGTACGTCGCGACCGTCACGCCGCTGGGGTCCGACCCGGCGATCCAGGCGGAGATCAGCACCCAGGTCTCCGACGCGATCCTCGAACGGATCGACCTCGAGACCGTCACCGCGCAGGCCCTCGCGACGCTCACGCAGAACGTCGAGCAGGTCCCTGCCCAGGTGCAGGCCCTGGCCCCGCTCCTCGCGAGCCAGGGCGAGTCGTTCGTGCGCTCGACCGTCGACCGCATGGTCACGTCGCCGACGTTCGAGGAGCTGTGGATCGTCGCGAACCGCCAGGCGCACAAGAACCTGGTCGCCGTCCTCACGGGGGAGGGGGACACCGCGATCACCGCCGACGCGAACGGGCAGGTCACGCTCTCGCTCGGTCCCATGATCGACGAGGTCAGCAAGCGGCTCTCCGCTCGAGGATTCACGTTCGTCGAGAGCCTGCCCTCGATCGACCCGCAGTTCGTGCTGTTCACGTCGCAGGACGTGGTCAAGGCCCAGCGGGCCGTGGCGTTCCTCAACACGGCCGCGAACGTCCTGCCGTGGCTCTCGCTGCTGGTCGCGGCCGGTGCGGTGTGGGCGGCCCCGCGCGGGCGGCGTCGCCGGGCCGTGGTCCTCGCGGGCGTCGCGTACGTCGTCGCCATGGCGATCCTCGCGGTCGGGATCACGGTAGGCCGCTCGCTGTACCTGAGCGCGGTGCCGTCGGACGTCCTGTCACCCTCGGCCGCGACGGCCCTGATCGACGCCGTCCTGGTCCCGTTGCGCACGTCGCTGCGGGCCGTGTTCGCGTTCGGCGTGGTCGTCGTGCTCGCCGCCTACCTCACGGGCCCCAGCCGGTCTGCGGTCGCGGTGCGGGGCGGGTTCAACTGGCTGGTCCGCGCCGCCAGCCGTGGCCACGCGGGCGACAGCGGGCGCGCTCCGCACCCGTTCGAGATCTGGGTCGCGAGGTTGCGCTGGCCGCTGATCGCGCTCGTCCTGGCGGGGGCGCTGGCCGTCCTGGTGTTCTCGCGCTACCCGAGCGGGACCACGATCCTGGTCATCGCGCTGGTCGCGGCCGTCCTGGTGATCGCGATCCAGGTGGTGTCCGCGCCCGCGCGCGGCGCGGCGACGGTGAGCGGGCCGGGGGAGCCGGGCAGCGCCGTCGGGCAGCAGGGGGCCGCCGAGGAGGAGGCCGGGACCCCCGTCGCGCGCTGAGCACGCCACGAGACGGGGGACATCCCCCCTGCACGACGGCGGAGCGCACCCTGGGCGTGCGGGCGCCGGTCGGGAAGACTGGTGGTACCGCTCGAACCAGACCCAGGAGTCCTGCCACCATGTCTGCTGTGACATCCCCCCAGCCGCCGCTCGGCGACGCCGCACCCGACGGCGTGCCCTCGCCCGGGTACGCGCCGTCCGCCGAGCCGGTCGTGTCCGTCGAGACCCCGTCGGCCGCGCCCACCGGCGACCTGTCCCACCTCGGGCACGTCCCCGGCGGGCTCGACCCCCGCTACGTGGACCTGCGCGAGCCGGTCGGCTTCCTGGCGGCGCCGTTCTCGCGCCAGACCTGGCGCGAGTTCGGCTACCTGTGGCTGTCGCTGCTCGTCGCGCCCTTCGCGTTCACGTACGTGATGTTCACCGTGAGCTTCACCGCGGGGATCCTCGTGACGGTCGTGGGCCTCGTGGTCTCGGGCGCCCTGGTCCTCGGGGCGCGCGGCTGGGGCGGCATGTACCGCTCGATGGCGCGGTCGATGCTGTCGGTGGACGTGCTGGCCCCCGCACCGCACACGCAGCGCCGCGGGTTCTGGCGCATGCTCTGGTCGAACCTCTCGGACGGCCCCGGGTGGCGGGCCATGACGTTCATGTTCGTGAGCTTCTTCCTGGCGCTCGTCGCCTTCGTCACGTCGGTGACCTTCTTCTTCGTCTCGCTGGGTGCCGCGACGCACTGGTTCTGGTCACAGTTCCTGCCCGCGCAGATGGCTGCCGACGGCTCGTGGCACCGCGGCGCGCAGATGGGGCCCGACTGGTACGTCGACACCCCGCTGCGCCAGTCGGCGCTCGCGGCCGTGGGCGTCGCGCTGTGGTGGCTGTGGCCGCAGATCGTGCGCGGGTTCGCCCAGCTCTTCCGTCTCCTGACGGTCAACCTGCTGGGCCCCACCCGGGCGAGCCTGCGCGTGGCCGACCTCGAGAAGTCCCGTGGCAAGACCGTCGAGGATGCGGACGCCAAGCTGCGCCGCATCGAGCGGGACCTGCACGACGGCACCCAGGCTCGGCTCGTCGCGGTCGCGATGCAGCTCGGTGAGGCCAAGGAGCAGCTCGCCGCGGGCGGTGACGCGTCCGAGGCGCTCGAGCTCGTCGACAACGCGCACGCGTCGACCAAGGAGGCGCTCGTCGAGCTGCGCGAGCTGGCCCGGGGCATCCACCCGCCCGCGCTCGACAACGGCCTCGCGGTCGCTCTCGAGACGCTCGCGGCCCGGTCCCCGCTGCCCGTGACGGTCGACGTGGACCCGGGCATCGCGCCGTCGCCGGCCGTCGAGACCATCGCGTACTTCTGCGTCGCCGAGCTCGTGACGAACGCCGCCAAGCACGCGCGCGCCACGGGCGTGTACGTGCTCGTCGAGGAGCTGGGGTCGCGGCTGCGCCTGCGCGTGCGCGACGACGGGCAGGGCGGCGCGCGCATCTCGACACCCGACGCGCGCGGCCACCGGTCGGGGCTCGCGGGCCTCGAGGAGCGGGTTCGTTCGGTCGACGGCACGTTGGACCTCGTGAGCCCGGTCGGTGGGCCTACCGTGGTCACGGTCGTCCTGCCGAGCAGGGTGTAGCCGGCCCCACCCGCGGAGCGGCCCGGACGCCTCGACCGAGGCGCCCGGGCCGACCCATCGACACAGAAGAGGTACCACCGTGCGGCTCGTGATCGCCGAGGACTCCGTCATCCTGCGCGACGGGCTCGTCGCCCTGCTCACCCGTCGAGGCCACGAGGTCGTCGCGGCCGTGGGCGACGGCGACGCGCTCGTCGCGGAGGTGGCCCGCCTCGCCGCCCTCGGCGACCTGCCCGACGTCGTCATCATCGACATCCGCATGCCCCCGTCGTTCACGGACGAGGGCCTGCGTGCTGCGCTCGCGCTGCGCGCGGCGTCGCCGGGGCTGGGGGTCCTGCTGTTCTCGCAGTACGTCGAGACGCGGTTCGTGAGCGAGCTGCTCACGGGCGGCGCCGAGGGCGTGGGCTACCTCCTCAAGGACCGGGTCGCGGACGTGAGCGAGTTCCTCGACGCCCTGACGCGCATCGCCGCGGGGCAGACGGTGCTCGACCCCGAGGTCGTGAGCCAGCTCATGGGAGCCTCACGCTCGGACGACGGCCTGGCGCGCCTCACGCCGCGCGAGCGCGAGGTGCTCGAGCTCATGGCGCAGGGCCGCTCGAACACCGCGATCGCGGAGAACCTGTTCCTGTCCTACGGGGCCGTGGAGAAGAACGTCACGGCGATCTTCGGCAAGCTCGGCCTGCCGCAGGACGCGGGGGACCACCGCCGGGTGCTCGCGGTGCTCAGGTACCTGCGGGACTGAGCGAGTCGCGGTGGTGCCTGCGGGGGACATCCCCCGCGCGGGTGACCGGACCGCCGCCGGGGCCTCGGGGGAGTCTCCCATTCCGGGACGTACCGGGATTTTCGAGACTGGTGGGGAACCACTTCCCTTCGTCCCGAGGAGCATCCCGTGGCCGTCGTCGACGTCCCTCGTCTTCCCGCTCGCCCCACCCGGGCGCCCCGTCCGTCGCGGCCCGCGGGCCCGCCCTCCGTCGTCGCGGCCTCCGCGGCCCGGCGCCGGGAGCCCGCGCCGCGCCGTCGGGAAGGCGCCGGCGCTCCCGCGCGTCGAGACGTGTTCGTCGACGCCGTGCGCGCGCTCGCGACCCTCGCGGTCCTGAGCGTCCACTGGCTCATGCCCGAGGTCACGTGGGACGGCGCACGCCTCGGGATCGGCAACGCCCTGTCGCACGGCGGCGCGTGGACCCTCACGTGGGTCCTGCAGGTCCTGCCCCTGCTGTTCTTCGCGGCCGGGGCGTCGGCCGCGTACCAGCTCTGGCGCCCGGGCCCCGCCGCACCGGGCCTCGCCGCACCGGGCCTCGTGGCGGCGGGGTGGGACGTCGTGCGGCGCCGGATGCCGCGCATCTGGAAGCCGGTCGCGGCGTTCGTCGGTGCGTGGGCCGTGGCGGCCGTCGTGCTCGTCGTCGCAGGGGTGCCGGAGACGGCCGTGCTGCAGGTCGCCCGGATCGCGCCGCAGCTCCTGTGGTTCCTCGGGGTGTACCTGCTGCTGCTCGCCGTCACCCCGGCCCTGCTTCGGGCCTACCGGGCGTGGGGCTGGCGCACGGTCGCCGTCGTCGTCGCCGCACCCTTCGTCGTCGACGTGCTGCGCTTCGCGGCGGGCGTCGAGCAGGTGGCCGTCGCGAACGTGCTGCTCGGCTGGGCCGTGCCCTACGTCCTGGGGATCGTCTACGTCGACCTCGTGCGGCGTGACGCGCTGCCCTCCCGCCGCACGCTCGCCGTCGTGGCCGCGGGCGCCCTCGCGGCCATGGCGGGCCTCGTCGTCGCCGGTCCCTACCCGCTGAGCCTCATCGGGATGCCGGGGGACGCGATCTCCAACCTCGGGCCGCCGACCGCGCTCGCCGTGACCCACGCGGTCCTCCAGGTGAGCGTGGCGCTCGCGGTGCGCGACGTCGTCGTGCGCTGGGCGCAGGGGCGCGGCGCGGTCCTCGTGGCGTGGGTCGCGGGGCGGTCCATGACGCTGTACCTGTGGCACCTGACCGCGATGTTCGTCGTGCTCGGCGTGGTCCTGCTGGGGCTCGGCACGCCCCTGCCCGCGTCGTGGAGCGCCGACTGGTGGGCGAGCCGGCCCCTGTGGTTCGGTGCGGCCGCGCTCGTGCTCGGCGCGCTCGTGCTGGCCTTCGGGCGGTTCGAGGCGGGGGCTCCTGGCCGGGCGGGCGGGTCGCCGCGCAGGGCGGGAGCGCGGAACGTGCCCGTCAGGTCCGGGGGTCGGGCACCGAGTACGGCAGGCGGTGGAGCATCTCGCCCTGCTCCTGAGCGAGCACCCGTCCCCGCTGGGCGCTGACCCAGTCCCGGCTGCGCCGCTCGGCGAGGACAGCGCACAGGAAGTCCTCGGCGGGGGTCCCGGGCGGCGGGCCGGGGGCCACGTACTGCTCGATCCGCCCGGCGAGCTCCTGGCCGATCCGCACGCGCGAGGCGGGGTTGAGCTGGGTGGCGCGGCCCAGGAACTGGCGGACCGCGAGGGCCAGCCCGTCCGGGAGCCGGCGCATGTCGGCGTGCGCGGCCCAGCCGGCGAGGTAGGGCGGCATCGCGATGGCGGCGTACGTCGGCTTCCCGCCGCGCACGCGGATCGCGTAGGTACCGGCCAGCATGTCGCCGACCCGCTTGCCCTTGTCGTTCGACAGCGACGCGACGATGGCGACCGAGCCGAACGTCATCCACAGCTCGCCCACGCCCACGAGCGCACGGATGAAGGCGTGCCGGAAACGGACCGGGCCGCCGTCGTCGCGCACGACGCGGATGCCCGTCGCGAGCTTGCCCAGCGACCGGCCGCGCGAGAGGGTCTCGACCGTCGTGGGGATGCCGACCATGATCAGGACCACGAGGACGATCCACACCGCCGGGGCGAAGTCGATGCTGACCGCGTTGAGCGCGGCCCCCGCCACGGCGAACAGGACGACCAGGATCACGATCCCGAGCGCGACCAGGTCGATCACGGCTCCCAGGGCGCGCGTCACGAACGACGCGGGCCGCGCGTCGAGGACCACTCCCTCGCCGGTCAGGATGCCGTCTCGCACGCGTGCTCCTCCAGGGTCGTCGACACAGGTCGCGGGGTCGTCGCCGCGCCCGGAGGGGTGACCGGGACGCGACGAGGGGTCCGGCCCACTGTAGGGCAAGGTGTGGCAGGGTAGCCGCGTGGACCTCGATGCCTTCAACGCCGTGCACAGCGACGAGTGGTCGCGGCTCGCCGAGCTGACCAAGAAGCGCTCGCTCGACGGCGCCGAGGCGGACGAGCTCGTCCGCCTCTACCAGTCGGTCGCGACGCACCTGTCGACGATCCGCTCGTCGGCACCCGACCCGGTCCTCGTCACGCGGCTCTCCGACCTTCTGGCACGCGCGAGGGGCCGTATCGCGGGCGCGCACGAGCCCGCGTGGCGCGACGTGACGCGCCTGGCCACCGTCTCGGTGCCTGCCGCGCTCTACCGGATCCGCTGGTGGACCGTGACGGTCATGACCCTGTTCCTGCTCGTCGCCGTGGTCTCGGGCTGGTGGGTCGCCACCAACCCCGACGCGCTCGCCTCGATGGGCACGCCCAGCCAGCGCGAGGCCTACGTCGACGAGGCGTTCGCGAGCTACTACGACCCCGGGGTGGACTTCGCCGCCGTGGTCTGGACCAACAACGCGTGGCTCGCCGCGCTGTGCGTCGCGTTCGGGATCACGGGGGTCTTCACGGCGTACCTGCTGTTCTCGAACGCCGTGGCGGTCGGCTCGACGGGCGGCATGATGGCGTCCTACGGCGAGCTCGACACCTTCCTCACGCTCATCGCCCCGCACGGCCTGCTCGAGCTCACCGCGATCTTCGTGGCCGGGGCAGCAGGGCTGCGTCTGTTCTGGACCATGGTCGACCCGGGGCCCCGCCCTCGCCTGCGCGCCCTCGCGGAAGAGGGGCGCTCGCTCTTCACGGTCGTGATCGGGCTCGTGGTGGTGCTGGCCGTCTCGGGGCTGATCGAGGGGTTCGTCACCGGGTCGGGCATGGCGTGGTGGCTCAAGATCGTCATCGGGGCGATCGCGCTCGGGGCGTTCTGGGCGTACACGATCGTGCTCGGGCGCCGGGCCGTGCTGGCGGGGGAGACGGGCGACCTCTCGGCCGACCTCGCGGGGGACGTCGCACCGGTCGCGGCCTGAGCCGTCCGGGTCCGCCGAGGCCGCGCTACGTGCCCGCGACGGTGACGACGTGCTCGGACGCCTCGGGTGCGACGAACCGCAGCAGCTCACCGCCGCGTGCGTCGAGCGCGGCCCGCTGCGCGCGCGTGAACGTGTGCCCGAGCGGGACGACGTCGAGGTGCGCGACGGCGTCGGGCGTCGTGGCCGAGCGCGTCCCGGTGCGGCGCACCTTCCACGTCGCGGCCACGTAGCCGTCCACGAGGACCGTCCCGGGCACCTGACCGTTGACGGTCGTGATGGCCTTGCGGCGGACGTCGTCGACGACGCGCGCGCGGTCCGCGTGACCCAGCACCAGGTTGTCGAACTCGGCCACGAGCACCAGGGGAGCGGGGGCCTGCGCACCGGGGCGCGGGGCGTCGGGCAGGTCGAGGTGCTCCTTCCCGTCGGGCCCGGTGAAGGTCACGAGCTCGGGCCGCAGCCGCCCGACGGCGTCGCGCAGGCCCGTCAGCCCGGCCCACCGCTGGGCGTCCATGACGGTCGCGGGGCCGAACGCCGCGAGATAGCGGCGGACGAGGCGCACGAGCGCAGCGGCGCGTTCGTCGGGGTCGAGGAGCGTGCGGCTCGGCCGTCCGAACCAGGCGTCGGCCGTGGTCCAGGTCGTCGTCGTGCCAGGGCCGTTCGCGCCCCACAGCCCGCGGGGCGTGACCTGGACGAGGGGGAGGAAGCAGCGGGCCGTGTAGGCCAGGTGCTGAGGGTGGACGTCGGGCCAGCGCTCGCCGAGCAGTCGCCCCAGGTCGCCCGAGGTCAGGGGGGACCCGGTCAGGAGGTCCCGCGCGGCCGAGGCGACGTCGTCGAGGTTCGTGCCCACGAGCGCCTTGGCGTGCGCGCTGCCCGTGCGCACCCCGGACTCGAGCAGAGGGCGCAGGGCACCGGGGAGCTCGAGGGCGTCGTCGGCGGTGACGAGGTGGACCGTGCCGCGCATGACCGCGATGCGGGTCACCGACCGGTCCAGGAACCTGTCCGCGAGGTCGTCGGTCCGGAAGCCGTCGAGGCGTGACCACAACCCCGGGTAGGGGCTCGTCGGAGCCTGCGACTGGAGTCCCACGAGGTGGTCCACCTCGACGACGGGGGCCCACGGCGCGGGGGCGAGCAGGTGCTGACGGGCCAGGAGCGCCCGGTTGAGGTCGTCGAGGCTGAGGGTCGGCCCGTGGCGGCCGTCGGCGGTCATGGGACCATCCTGCCGCGCGGCGCCCCTTCAGCGCGGCGTCGCGGGCCGGTCGGGTCAGAAGATCAGGAAGCCGAGCGCCGGGATGACGAAGGTCGCGGACAGCGCGAAGATCACGATGATCGCGACCCGTCGGTTGCGGGCTTCACGGTCGCGCGGGGTGGCCGGTCGGGTCACGGTGGTGCTCCTCGGGAGATGGGGGTTTCCACCTCCAGCCTAGGCGGTGGGGTGGGAGCATCTCGACGGGCCGTGTGACGGTGCGGTGAGGGCGCCCGGCGTCAGAGGCGTCCGGCCGCTTTGAGCGCGAGGTAGGTGTCCGCGAGCCGGGGCGCGAGCTCCTCGGGCAGCCCTTCGACGACCTCGACGCCCTTGCGGGACAGCACGGTGCGGACCGCGGTGCGCTCGAGCTCGACGCGCGCCGCGGCGGCGGCGTCGTAGACCTCGGCGCTCGAGTCCCGTGCCGCACGCAGGGCCGCGACCTCGGGGTCCGCGACCGAGGCGACGACCACCTGGTGCGTGGACGTCAGCTGCCCGACCACGGGGAGCAGGCCGGTCTCGACCGCGGCCGGGTCGAGGGTCGTGAGCAGCACGACGAGCGCGCGCTGCGAGAGCCGCTGGTGGACCGAACCCACGAGCCCTGGCCAGTCGGTCTCGAGCAGCGCGGGCTGGACCGGCGCGAGCGCGTCCGCGAGCGCGGGCATGAGCCGGGGGCCGGCCGCCCCCGCGACCCTGGCACGCACGCCGCGGTCGTACGCGAACAGCTCGACGCGGTCGCCCGCGCGTCCCGCGAGGGCCGAGAGCAGCAGGGCCGCCTCGATGCTCGCGTCGAGCCGCGGCTCGTCACCGATGCGCGCGGCGGACGTCCGGGACGTGTCGAGCACGATCAGGACGCGGCGGTCGCGCTCGGGGCGCCAGGTCCGCACGACCATGTCCGCGCGGCGGGCCGAGGCCCGCCAGTCGATCGAGCGGACGTCGTCGCCGATCACGTACTCGCGCAGCGAGTCGAACTCCGTCCCCTCGCCCCGCACCTGGACGGCCGAGCGGCCGTCCATCTCGCGCAGCCGCGCGAGCCTGCTCGGCAGGTGGCGGCGCGAGGCGAACTCGGGGAGCACTCGCAGCCGTCCGGGGACGTCGAGCGAGCCCGGGCGGGCCGCGCGCCCGCGCGGGCCCGCCGAGCGGATCCTGACCGCGCCCGCGGCGCGGTCACCGCGCCGCGTCGGGACGAGCGTGGTCACCAGGCGTGCCGACTCCCCGGCGGGCAGGTCCACGGCGTGACGGTTGCGCTGGGCGCCCGCGGAAGGAGCCCACGCGTCGCGCACCACGGCCCGCAGGCGCCGTCCGCTCAGGTTCGTCACGACGAGCTGCGACGTCGTGCGCCCCGTGAGGCGCACCGATCCGGGCACGCGCCGTTCGACCGCTACCTGGCGCGGCGAGGCCGCGAGCATCACGTCGAGCGCGCACAGCGCCACCACGACGAGCGCCCAGAGCAGCACGGTGCCGTACGAGGGCACCACGAGGACGGCGACCACGCCCAGGGCCGCCAGCGCGACCGCGCGCCACGTCAGAGCCATGTCATCCCTTCAGGCTGCCGGCGCTCAGCGCGGTACCGGCACGGAGGCCAGCACCGTGTCGAGCACGCTCTCGGCGGTCACGCCCTCGAGCTCGGCCTCGGGCCGGAGCTGGACGCGGTGGCGCAGCGTCGGGTGGGCCAGGGCCTTGACGTCGTCGGGCGTGACGTACCCACGACCCGACAGCCACGCCCACGCGCGCGAGGTCGCGAGGAGCGCCGTGGCACCACGGGGCGAGACACCGAGCGACAGCGAGGGCGAGTGGCGGGTGGCGCGGCACAGGTCCACGGCGTAGCCGAGGACCTCGCGCGAGACCTGGACCTGGGCGACCTCGGCGCGCGCGCGGTCCAGGACCTCGCGGCCCGCGACGGGGCGCACGCCCGCGGCGGCGAGGTCACGCGGGTTGAAGCCCGCGGCGTGCCGCGCGAGGACCTCGATCTCCTGGTCGCGCTCGGGCAGCGGCAGGACGAGCTTGAGCAGGAAGCGGTCGAGCTGGGCCTCGGGCAGCGGGTAGGTGCCCTCGTACTCGACGGGGTTCTGCGTCGCGATGACGAGGAACGGGTCCGGCAGCATCCGCGGCGTCCCGTCGACCGAGACCTGGCGCTCCTCCATGGCCTCGAGCAGCGAGGCCTGGGTCTTGGGGGGCGTGCGGTTGATCTCGTCGGCGAGCAGCAGGTTCGTGAAGACGGGGCCCTCGCGGAACGAGAACTCGGCCGTGCGTGCGTCGTACACGAGCGAGCCCGTGACGTCGCCCGGCATGAGGTCCGGCGTGAACTGGACGCGCTTGGTGTCCAGGTCGAGCGAGGCCGCGAGCGTGCGCACGAGCAGCGTCTTGGCGACACCGGGCACGCCCTCGAGCAGCACGTGGCCCTTGCAGAGCATCGCGATGAGCAGGCTCGTCACAGCGGCGTCCTGGCCCACGACGGCCTTGCCGACCTCCGTCCGCACGGCCGCGAGGGCCGCGCGGAGCTCGTGCGAGGGACCCGACGGCGCAGCCTGGGTGGGTGCGTCGGCGACGGCGTGCGCGACGGGGGCGCCGTAGGCGGGCGGCTGCGCCGGGGGCTCGGCCTGGCCGTGGGGGTGGGCGGAGGACGGCGCCGTCTGCACGGGCTGCTCCGGCTGTGCAGGCTGCGGCGGCGCGTAGCGGTCCGCGGGCTGCTGATAGGGGTTCGACCCCTCGGGGTGGTGCGTCACGGGTGGAAGACCTCGCTCTCCAACTGGTCAAGGTGACGCGCGAGCTCGAGCAGCGCTGCGTCGTCGGCGGGTGGTGGGCCGTACAAGAGGTGCGCGACCTGCTCGGCCGGGCGGTGCGTGGCGCGGACGATCGCGTCGATCAGCACGGGCGCGGCTGCCGACCGCGGCAGGCCCAGCCGCGAGGCCATGCGGTCGGCGCCGTGGGCGCGCAGGCCGGCCGCGGCGTGCCCGCGGGAGCGGGACCGGCGGTACAGGCGGCCGCGGCCACGCGTCGTCTCGGACGCGCGGACGACGACCGGGAGGTCCTCGGTCACGAGCGGTCCGAGGCGGCGGCCGCGCCAGAGGGCCGCGAACAGGGCGACGACCAGGAGCTGGACGAGCACGATCGTGACCCAGGGAGGCAGGGCAGCCGCCCCGACCGAGGAGTCGCCGGTCGACGAGGTGTCCAGCAGGTCGGGCACGAACCACGTCAGGGTCTCGTGGCGACCGAGCGCACGCAGGGCGAGGGCGGCGTTGCCGTCCTGGTCGACGCGGGCGTTCGTGAGCAGCGGGGGGGGGGGGGGGGG